>NZ_JARDJH010000038.1:0-31787 GCF_039907755.1 Pseudarthrobacter sp. CC12
ACTTCTTCGAGAACCGCAGCTAAGCCCTTAGAGTTGACCTCGTACATTTACGAGTCCAACTTTCGGGGACCAGTTCATTATGCCGGCCGGGGCCTTTCCTTTTCCTTGGAAGCGGCCAGTTCCTAGTATTCTCTTTCGAAGGGTCCGCGATCTGCGGGCAGCCCCCAGTCATTCCTGAGAGGTATGTTGTTCGATGGCCACACCCACCAAGAAGCCCGGCTCCGCGACGGGTAAGCGGTCCCGGCTTTACTGGATGGTTCCCGCCGTCCTTGTGGCACTGGTCCTGGTGGTCCTGGTCGCCAGGCTGATCGTGGGGCTGCCGGCCGTGGCATCCTTCCTCGCAGACTATCCGGGCCAGTCCCAGCTGCCGGACAACGCGCCCGTGGGCTTCCCGGCATGGCTGGCGTGGCAGCACTTCCTTAACGCGTTCTTCCTGCTCCTGATCATCCGTACCGGGTGGCAGGTGCGGACCACCACGCGCCCCAGCGGTCACTGGACCCGGAACAACAAGGGCCTGATCCGTACCAGGAACGCTCCTACCAAGATCAGCCTCGAGCTCTGGTTTCACCTGACCCTGGATGCGCTCTGGATCCTTAATGGGCTCGTGTTCGCGGTCCTGCTCTTCGCCAGCGGCCAGTGGATGCGCATAGTCCCCACCAGCTGGGATGTCTTCCCTAATGCCGTGTCCGCCGCGCTGCAGTACGCGTCGCTGGACTGGCCCACCGAGGACGGGTGGATCAACTACAACGCGCTGCAGCTCCTTACGTACTTCGCCACCGTCTTCATCGCCGCGCCACTGGCGTTCATCACCGGGCTGCGGATGTCGTCGGCGTGGCCCAAGAAGGCGCCGGCCCTGAACAAGGCCTACCCGATCGAGTGGGCCCGCGCGGTCCATTTCCCGGTGATGGTCTACTTTGTGGCGTTCATCGTGGTCCACGTCTTCCTGGTGCTTGCCACGGGTGCGCTGCGGAACCTGAACCACATGTACGGGGGGAGCGACGACGACGGCTGGTTCGGGTTCTGGGTCTTTGCCGCGTCCGTGGCGGTCATGGTGGCAGCCTGGTTCCTGGCCCGGCCGATCTTCCTGCGGCCCATCGCCTCCCTGATGGGCAAAGTCAGCCGCTGACGCGGATCCGGCGCGGTCAGGCGTTCTTGATCGTCTGGTAGGCGTCCAGGGCCCGCTCCCGGGATTCCGGCAGGTCCACGAGCGGCTGGGGGTAGCCGTCGGTGTCCGCTGCCCATGGTTCGTGGATTTCCTTGCCTTTGAGTTCCCGGAGTTCGGGGATGAAGGCCCGCAGGTAGCGGCCGTCGGCGTCGAACTTCTTGCTTTGGGTCACCGGGTTGAAGATCCGGTAGTACGGTGAGGCGTCCGCGCCCGAGCCCGCCACCCACTGCCAGTTGGCGGGGTTGTTCGCAGCGTCGGAGTCAACCAGGGTGTCCCAGAACCATTCCTCCCCGATCCTCCAGTCGGTCAGCAGGTTCTTGACCAGGAATGAAGCGGCGGCCATCCTCACCCGGTTGTGCATCCAACCTGTCTGCCAGAGTTGCCGCATGCCGGCGTCCACCAGGGGGTAGCCGGTGTTTCCCTGCTGCCACGCGGTGAGCTCCTGACGGTTGGGGGAGGCCCACGGGAAGTTGTCGAAGGCGGGCCGGAAGTTCCGGGTGGCCAGGTCGGGGTTGTGGTACAGCAGGTGCCAGTTGAACTCCCGCCAGCCCAGTTCGGCCCGGTAGGTACCTACGTCCGAGGGCACCTTGCGTGGATGACGGCGCCGGATCTCCCGCCACACGCGGAACGGGCTCACCTCACCGAAGCGCAGATGCGGTGACAGCCGGCTGGTGCCCTCGGTTCCAGGCAGGTTCCGGCCTGTGCCGTATTCCTCGATGGGACCGTCAAGGAAGTCCTCAAGCCGGTCCAGGGCCCCTTTTTCGCCGGGTATCCACGTGGCGGCAAGTCCGGCGCTCCAATCGGGTTTGGATGGCAGGAGCTCCCAACTGCTGAGAGTCTCGCTGCCCGGCAGGCCTTTCCCGGCAGGCGCAGGACCAGGCAACCCGTCCGGTGCCTCGTGGGGGTCACGGATGTCCTGGGATGCCAGGCACGCCCGCCAGAAGGGCGAATAGACCTTGTAGGGCCCACCCGCCCCTGTCTTCACCGTCCAGGGCTCGAAGAGGAGGTTCGCCTGGTAACTGGCGGCCTCAATCCCGTTCCCGGCCGCCCAGTCCTTGAGCCCGGCGTCGACAGTGCGTTCGGGTTGCCCGTAGCGGCGGTTCCAGAAGATGTGGCTTGCCTGCGTCCGGACGGCAAGGTCCTTGATGACGTCCCCGGCCGGACCACGCCGGAGGACCAGCCGGGATCCCTTGCTTTCAAGATCTGCGGCCAGTGCGGCCAAGGAGTGGTGCAGCCACCAGCGCGCAGCCCCGCCAAGGGGCCGCACGCCGTCGGATTCCTCGTCCAGGATGTAGGCCACCGTCAGTGGTGCGCCCCGGCGGGCGGCCTCTGCCATTGCAGGGTTGTCGTCCAGTCGCAGGTCATCGCGCAGCCAGACCAGGGATGTGCCATCGGAAGAAGTCATGGCACCACGCTACACACAGCGGACGCAGCAATGGCCGGGACCCCGGTCCCGGCCATTGCCGTCATTCCGCCGAAGCCCTGCTCCGGACTTCAGAGTTTGTCGAAGTCGGCTTCGTCGACGGTGGATCCGGTCGATGCGGGGCTCGCGGCGCCAAGAGCCGGCTTGGAGTTTCCGGCCTTGAGGGCCGCCAGCCGGGCTTCGATTTCCGTCTGCTCGCCCAGGTCCTCGAGTTGGTTGAACTGGGCGTCCAAACTGGAGGCTGCAAGCTCCTGCTGTCCGCGGACCTTGGCTTCTTCGCGGCGGATCTTTTCCTCGAAGCGGCCAACCTCGCTGGTGGGGTCCATGATGTCGATGCTCTTGATGGCGTCATGGACCTGGGACTGCGCCGCTGCAGTCTTGGACCTGGCAACGAGCTCGTTGCGCTTGCTGGTCAGCTGGTTGAGCTTGTTCTTCATCTGCTCAAGGCCGGTCTTCAGCTTGTCCACCACTTCACGCTGGGAGGCAATGCTGGGCTCGGCACCCTTGGCTTCGCTTTCGGCCGCCATCTGGCGCTGCAGCGCAACCTTGGCCAGGTTGTCGAACTTCTCGGCGTCGGCTACGTCGCCGGCCGCACGGAATTCGTCTGCCTTGCGCGAGGCGGCAAGTGCCTTGTTTCCCCAATCGTGGGCGTTCTTGACGTCCTCGTTGTAGTCGTCTTCCAGCATCCGGAGGTTGCCGATGGTCTGCGCCACGGCCGACTCGGCTTCCGCGATGTTGTTGGTGTAGTCGCGGACCATCTGGTCCAGCATCTTCTGCGGGTCTTCGGCGTTGTCCAGCAAGGAGTTGATGTTCGCCTTTGCCAGCTGCGCGATCCGGCCGAAAATGGACTGTTTAACCATGGTGTTTGCCTTTCGTCCTGCTCTGTGTTGACCACTGGAACCGGTGCACAGTGGTGTCCTGCGTCTGTCCGCCAGCCGGGATCTTCCGGCGTGTCCGGCGGAAGTCTCTAGAAACTGCCGGAGTCGCCGCCGCCGAAATCGCCGCCGCCGAATCCACCTGAGTCCCCGCCCCAGCCGCCACCGCCGCCGCCGTCACCCCAGCTGCCGCCACCGCCGCCGCCCCAGCCTCCGTGGCCCCCGTTGAGGATGGAATTGATCAGGATGCCGCCCAGGATGGCGCCGCCCAGTCCGCCGCCGCCTCCGCCGCCGAACATGCCGCCGCGGCCGAAGCCCTGGTTGGCGTACCCGTCGAAGTGGTCCACATCGGCCTGCGCCAGTTGCGCGGCCTGCGCTGCCAGGGCATGTGCCTGCTGTGCGTAGGTGAGCGCCGTCACCGGATCGGTGCGGGAGATGGACAGCGCGTAGTCGAGGTTCCGCTGGGACTCAGCCAGCCGGGTGCGTGCCTCGGTGCCCACGCCGCCGCGCCGGGCAGTGATGTAGTCGGAGGTGGCGCTGATCTGGGCCTGTGCCGACATGATGGTCTGCTGCAGGGATGCCTGCGCACGCCGGGCCTGTTCCTGCTGGTCACGGATTCCGGTAAGGGCCTGGTCCAAGGATTGGTGGGCGGTTTCAACCCGCTGCAGGGTGGCAATGGGGTCGATCCGTCCGCCCTGGATTTCGGACTTCACCTGCGCCAGGGCGGCCTCCACCGCGGCTACCGGACCAGCCAGCTCAGGATGGGCGCCGGACTGGATAATGGCCTTTGCCTGGGCCAGGTCCTGGGATGTGTCCACGACGGCCGCTTCGATTCCGTTCCGTGCTTTATCAAGGTTGGCGGCCACTTTCGCGATCGCTTCCACCAGGACGTTGGTTTGGTGCAGGCTTTCCTCGGCCGCGCGGACGGCCACGGCGGCCAGGCTTCCTTCACCCTCACTGAGCTTCTGCTGGGCGGTTTCGGAAGCGTTCTGCACGAAGGCCAGCCGTTCCTTGGCCTGCACGATGTTGTCCGAGACCTGGGCCAGCGCGCTGTCCGCGTACTTGGCCCGCATTTCCTGCAGGGAGTTTTCGGCGCTGGAGATCCTGCCGTCGGCCTCGCGGGCCCCGGCGTTGACGGCTGCCAGGGCTTGGGGTGCGTTCTTCTCCAGCTCGCGCAGGGAATCGAAATCGGCCTTCTGCTCCTGGAGGGATTCGAGGGCGGCCTCGGAGCGGCGGATGATCTCGCCCAGCCAGGTCCGTTGCTGTTCCTCCGTATCCGGAATGTGGTCGTCGAGCTGCTGCTGCAGCTTGAAGGATTCCGTCATGTGGGCTTTAGCTTCGTCCAGGGCCTTGGTGAAGTTTCCGACGGCGGAATCCCCGTACTGCGCCTGCGCGAAGCCGAGTTCCTGCTCGCTGGATTTGATGGCGTCATCCGCTTCGATCAGCAGGGAACCGCTCTTGCGGCGCAATTCCTCGACGCTGAGCGATGCCAGCGGGTCCAGCTCGGCGCCCTGCGGGCCGTAGCTTCCGCTGGATGCCGCCTGCCCTGCAGCCTTCTTCCGGCGGTTGCGGTAAAACAGGTAGGCGCCGCCACCGGCGACCACCACGCCTGCCCCCACCAGGATGCCGGCGCCGGCACCGCCACCCGATGAGACACTGCCGCTTCCGCCGCCGGCGGCATCGCCTACAGCGGCAGCGGTGTCAATGGCCGCCTGGGCGTAGTCCTTCTTGCCGCCGGCGAGGTTGGCTACCACCGCATTCTGGGTGATGTTGCTGCGCTTGGAGTAGATGGCGCTGGCCGAGTTGGGGGAGAAGTAGTACTTGCCCTGGTCGGTAGCGATGGCGAGGATGACGTCCGCCTTGCCCATGCCCTTGGAGGTGGCCACGGCCTGGCTCCAGGCGGTGGGATCAGAAGGGTTCTCGAACGACTTCACGGTGACAACGTAAAGGTTGTACTTGTGGTCCTTCAGCAGCTTCTGGATGGCATCCTGGACCTCACCCTTCCGGTTGCCCAGAACGTTGGCATTGTCAACGATGTTGGTTCCGGGGGGAATGGTTACCGGGTCTTCGGCCCAGGCAGCACCGGCGGGGACCGCAAGCAGCCCGGCAAGGCCGATCACGGCGAGGATACGTTTGAACTTTGACCGCATGTGCAACCCTTCAGCACGCCTGACACCGATTCGGGACGAATCAGTCGTCGAATCCAGCAGCGCCCCCACGCTTGGTGTGAAGCCGCAGGTCGCTGTGGCAATTCATCTTGATTCTATGGTGCACCCCACAGCCAGTCCATGCGGCCGAATATGCCGCCAGCGAAACGGTGCGCGGGTCCGCTTGGCGCTCAGGAAGCTTTCAGCAAACATCCGAGCTTGTTCCAGCGGGACGGGTCATAGTTAATGGCAGACGAGGATGAAAGGAAGTCCCATGACTGAGAATCAAACCCCAGGACCGGTCCCGGAGGACAACCAGGGGAGCAGCCGGAGCCCTTGGCAGCAGCAGGTCCCGCAGCAGCCCGGAAACCGCCCGGCCAGCACGCAGCATGGGAGCACTGGCGCTGCCGGCGAGGGCCAGGACCGCGGATACGGCGCCGGTGACCAGCGGTACGGCCAGGGCGGCCCAAACAGCGCCGCACCCCAGGACAGCGCCGCGCCGCAGAACAACACGGAACGGCTGGACCGGCCGGAAGCTAACGGCAACCATACCCAGGAACTCCCGGGAGCCCCGCGGCCCGTCTACCCGCAGCGGCAGCCTTTCTACGGCCAGTCCGGACAGTACGGCCAGCAGCAGCACCAGTACGGCCAGCCCATGCACGGCACGGGCCATGGTGCGCCCAACGGCAGCGTAGGCCTGGCTCCCAACCCCCAGGATGCGCCGCGCCGCAAGGCCAGCTTTGGCGTAGGAACCCTCGTGGCAAGCATCCTCGCAGCAGGCCTCGTGGGTGGCGGCGTGGCAACGGTGGGCTCCGGTGAACTGTTCGGACACACTGGCTCCAGCGCCTCAACCGTGGGCAGCAGCAACCAGCCCGGCACGGTCATCGTCAACAACAAGGACGACGTGAACGCTATTACGGCAGCTGCGGTGAAGGCCTCACCGAGCGTCGTCACCATCAGCGCCACGAGCGGCGGCTCAGGGGGTACCGGTTCGGGCATCGTCCTGGACGACCAGGGGCACATCCTGACCAACACGCACGTAGTGACCCTCGACGGCCAGACCGCGAACGCCACCCTGGAAATCCGCACCAGCGATGGGAAGGTCCTGCCCGCGAAGCTGGTGGGCACCGACCCGCTGTCCGACCTCGCCGTGATAAAGGTGGATGACACGTCAGGCCTCACTCCTGCCACACTGGGGGACTCCTCCAAGCTCAACGTGGGTGATACGGCCATCGCCATCGGTTCCCCGCTCGGCCTGACGGGTACGGTCACGGACGGCATCGTCTCCACCCTGAACCGCACCATCAGCGTCGCTTCGTCGGCTGCCCCGCAGGGCGGCGACAACAGCCAGGGCGGTGACCAGGGCTTCCAGTTCGCCCCTCCGGGCGGCGGCCAGAGCCAGCAAAGCGCCGGCCAGGGATCCATCGCCATCAACGTGATCCAGACTGATGCGGCCATCAACCCCGGGAACTCCGGCGGCGCCCTGGTAAACAGCAAGGGCGAGATCATTGGCGTCAACGTGGCCATCGCCTCCGCAGGGTCCGGCACATCAACGTCCCAAAGCGGCAATATTGGCGTCGGGTTCAGCATCCCCATCAACAACGCCAAGCGGGTGGCCCAGGAGATCATTGACACGGGCAAGGCCTCCCACGGCCAGCTGGGTGTCAGCGTCAAGCCCAAGACATCCTCCGGCGCAAACTCCGAGTTCTCGGTGGGGGCCGATGTCGCCACCGTGGACGCCAACTCACCGGCCGGGAAGGCCGGCATCAAGGCGGGTGACGTGATCACCAAGTTCAACGACCTCACCATCGGCGAACCCAACCAGTTGACCGCGGCCGTCCGCGAACAGCCGGCGGGATCCAAGGTGAAGATCACCGTGCAGCGCGGCGGCAGCGAGCAGACTTTCGATGTCACGCTGGGTGCGGCCGCCAGCTGAGGCAGGACACCACCAACGCAAGCCATGACGACGGCGGCGTCCCCACCAAAGGGGGCGCCGCCGTCGTTCTGCTGCCCCGGCAAAATGCCTGACACAGGCGTTAATGGAAGGGGGCGCGGGACGCCGCCGATATGGTTAGCTAGGGTTTACCCGCCTGCCGGGCATATCGCGGCCACGTCCCACCCGGCTGGCTGTCCACAAGCATGGAAGGCTGCTGCAGAAACAGTGGAAGAGACATTGAAGATCGTAGTCCTGGTCAAACATGTACCGGACGCCCAGTTCGACCGCCACCTCAACGGGGAGGGGTACACCGCGGACCGCGACGAAAGCATTCTTTCCGAGCTTGACGAGTACGCGCTTGAGGCCGCACTCCAGCTCGCCGAAGCAAGGGGCGGAAGCAAGGCGGGCAACCAGGTCATCGCCCTCAGCATGGGCCCTGCCGGAGCTGTCAACGCGGTCAAGAAGTCCCTGCAGATGGGTGCCACCGAGGGCGTGCACCTCACGGACGACGCCCTGGCCGGCTCGGATGCCGCAGCCACCTCGCTTGCGCTCGCCGCCGCCGTCCGCCACCTGGGCGGGGTGGACCTGGTCCTCACCGGCATGGCCTCCACCGACGGAGAGACCTCCCTGGTGCCGGCACAGCTGGCCGAGCGGCTGGGGCTTCCCCAGGTGACCTTCGCTTCCACGCTCGAGGTCGACGGCGGCCGGCTGGTTGCCCGCCGCGATGCAGACACCACGTCCGAAACGGTAGAGGCGCCGCTGCCCGCCGTCGTCTCCGTCACGGACCAGATCAACGAACCCCGGTACCCCAACTTCAAGGGCATCATCGCCGCCAAGCGCAAGAGCATCACCACGCTCTCCCTCGCAGACATCGGTGTGGACCCCGCCCAGGTTGGCTTTGCAGGGTCCTGGACCACCGTCACCAGCGCCGAAGAGCGGCCGCCGAGGACAGCCGGCACCATCATCACCGACGAGGGCGACGCCGGCATCAAGCTGGTTGACTTCCTGGCCGCCCAGAAGCTGCTCTAAGAGGGACACCGACATGGCAAATGTACTTGTATTCATCGACAACCCCGGCGCCTCGCTCAAGAAGAGCAGCCTCGAACTGCTGACCCTGGCCCGTTCCCTGGGCGAGAGCACCGTGGCACTCAACGGAGACCTGTCCGACGCCGCCGCCGCCACATTCGGCGAGTACGGGGTGGGGGCCATCCTGCGCCCGGCAACGGACAACCTGGATGACTTCCTGGTGGCGCCCAAAGCCGCCTACCTGGCCGCCGCTGCCGAAAGCACCGGCGCCGGCATTGTGCTCCTGGACAACTCACCGGAAGGCAAGGAAATTGCGGCACGGCTGGGCATCCGACTGAACGCCGGCGTCATCACCGACGTCGTCGCCGTGGATCCGGACGGCACCGCACACAAGTCCGTCCTGGCCGGCTCCTACACGACCGCCTGCAGGGCCACGACGCCCGTTTCCGTGCTGACCCTCAAGGCCAACAACGTGGTACCGGAACCCGCCCCCGCACCCACCACGCCCGAAACGGTATCCGTGGAGGTACCGGCGGTAGCCGCCGCCGCCCGCATCACTGCCCGCGAGCAGAAGGTGGCCAGCGGCCGCCCGGACCTCACCGATGCCCGCATCGTGGTGGCCGGCGGACGCGGCATGGACGGCGACTTCGGTCCGGTCGAGGAACTGGCTGATGCCTTGGGAGCTGCGGTGGGTGCATCGCGTGCGGCCACGGACGCCGGCTGGATCAGCCACGACGCCCAGGTGGGACAGACCGGCAAGACGGTTTCTCCGCAGCTGTACATCTCGGCAGGCATCTCCGGTGCCATCCAGCAGAAGGCCGGCATGCAGACCTCCAAGGTCATCGTTGCCATCAACAAGGACGCCGAGTCCCCGGTCTTCGAGATCGCCGATTTCGGGATCATAGGCGACGTGTTCGATGTCCTCCCGCAGGCCGCCGCCGAGATCAAGAAGCGAAAAGGCTGAATCGTTGACAGCCTCCCACGATCAGGCGCAGAGCCCGTTCAACCCGGACATCCACCGGGTTGGGCGGGTGCTCTGTTTCGCGGCCCATCCTGACGACATCGACTTCGGCGCTGCGGGTACTGTCGCCGCGTGGACCGCTGCCGGCGTACAGGTGAGCTACTGCATCATGACCGACGGCGACGCCGGCGGCTTTGATCCGGCCCACCGCGCGGACATTATCGCCATGCGCGACGCGGAGCAGCGGCGGGCCGCGGAGCTGGTAGGCGTCACCGACATCCACTACCTCCACCAGCGTGACGGGTACCTCGAACCGTCGCACGAGGTGATGAAAGGGGTAGTGCGGCTGATCCGCGAAATCCGTCCCGACGTCGTCCTTGCCATGCACCCGGAACGGAACTGGGAGCGGATCCAAAAAAGCCATCCCGACCACCTGGCCGTGGGGGAGGCGGTAACCCGCGCGGTGTACCCGGCCCTCGAGAATCCCTTTGCCTACCCTGAACTGGCAGAAGCAGGCCTGGAAGCGTACAAGCTGCCATGGCTCTGGCTCTACGCCGGCCCCGGGGAACGGGAGAACCACTTCGTCGACGTCACCGACCAAGTGGACGCGAAGCTGGCCGCCATCCATGTCCATGTCAGCCAGCATCCGGACGTGGCGGCCATGGAGGCCACCGTCCGCCGGGGCATGCGCCTGAACGCCGTGAGGGCAGGCTTCCCCGAGGGGCGCAGCGCGGAGGCGTTCCACGTGGTGGCAATCAACGGACCCGGTACCATCGCCGGATTCTGAAGCACGCAAAAAGTGCCCCGCTCCTTTGGTGCAAAGGAGCGGGGCACGGTGCGTTGATAAAGGGTGCTATGCGCCCAGCGGAGCCGCTGCGACCGTCGGCAGGGTGGGGGCCTTGGAGCCACCCGCGGGCTCGACGGTGATGCCCAGCGATGCCGCGGAGTGGATGCCCTGGACTACGGCAGGCTTGGACAGGGCCTGCTCATCCATCAACCCCTGCGAGACCGGCGCGGAGCCGTCCTTGGGGATCAGCCACATCTGGTAGACCTTGCCGGCCGGGGGAGCGGGCACGCCGCTCATCTTGACCACGGCTGCGTCCTCGGACGCTGAGATCAGCAGGGTGGCCTTGCCCCCGCCTGCCACATTTACGGACGCTTCGCGGAGGTCGTTGGCCCTTGCCACCTGGTTGACGGGATCGTTCTGGTCAGCCAGGTATGAGCCCACACCCACACCGCCCAAGGCAATCGCTGCTGCCGCCGCCACGCCGATCAGCCAGCGCCGCGTGCCGGACGGGCCCCGCCGTTCCTCGCGGCGCTTGCGGGCCTGCGCCAGTTCGTCGAGTGGCCGCTGCTGCGGAGCAGGGGCCGCGCCTGCGGCCGGCGCCGGCGCGTCTCCGCCGGAGAGTCCGTCCTGGTCCGGCGATTGGGCGGGAAGCTGGGCGATGATCCGCTGGAAGAGGTCCGACGGCGGTTCCTCCTCCGCACGGAAAGTGCGGACCAGTGCCTCCCGGGACTGCCGGACGCGCTCAAGGAAGGCCCGGCGCTCGGTCTCCGGGGCGGTGGCGATGTAGCTGTCAATGGCCTCGCGTTCCTGCTCCGTCACCGCATCGAGGGCGTAGAGCTCAGCGAGGTCCACGGCATGCCCGGACGCAAGGTCCATGGCCACGGTGTCCCCGAAGGCCCGCGAACGGCCATCACGGTTTTCATCCATTCCACTCAACTCAACTCACCCCCAGACAGGTCTTCAAACGGATCAGTCCATCGCGGATGCGGGACTTAATGGTGGGAACTGCGGCATTGAGCCGTTCGGCGACTTCCCGGTAGGTCAGGCCGCCGTAGTAGGCCAGGCGCACGGACTCCTGCTGTGTTTCGGTCAGCGTTCCCAGGCAGCGGACCACGGCTTCGGCCTCCAGCCGGCTGCCCACTTCGTCGGACACGGTGTCGTGGTCGATTTCCTGCGTGCTGGCACCGTACCTGGCTTCCCTGTCCGTGGCGGACTGCGACGACCGGACCTTGTCCACGGCCCGGCGATGGGCGATGGTCATCAGCCAGGACAGGGGGCTTCCCGCCTGTGGATCAAACTTTGCTGCGTTCTGCCAGACCTGCAGGAAGACTTCCTGCGTGGTGTCTTCACTGAGCTCGGGATCGATCAGGACGCGGCGGGCCATGCCGAAGACCCTGCGGGACGTGAGTTGGTAGAACTCGGCGAACGCCGCCTGGTCTCCGCGGGCAATGCCTGCCAGAAGGGCAGAGAGGCGTTGGCTGAGGTCTGCAGGTGGGTCAGTCACCGCGGCGGAGCCTTCTGAGTTCGGCGCGTTGGGAGTTTCCATTACGTCCAAGCATAAGTCCCGGGGCGGCGTATCCTCAGCAGTGCCGTGCCGGATGCGGTGGTCCGGCCTGGAAGCTGCCTTCAGTAGAGTCACCTGCCGCTCCTTGGTCCGCTCGAATGTCTTCAAAAGTCATTCGGCGCCGCGGACAGGCCGGATGGGCAGGCCGGAAAGTTTTTCATTCCAGCCCGGCCGGGGGACTCCGGCCCAAATGGAATTCTAGGTTTTTGCGCCGGCGAAGCCCTGCTGGCGCCAGGCCTCGTACACCGCAATCGAGGCGGCATTGGCAAGGTTCAGGGAACGCAGGGCCGGCAGCATGGGCAGGCGCACCGTGGCAGACACGTGCGGATCCGATTTCAGCTCCGCCGGCAGGCCCACCGATTCGCGCCCGAACATGAGGACATCACCCGGACGGTAGGCGACCTCCGTGTAGCTGGTGGTGCCGTCCGACGTGAACGCGTAGACGTGTTCGGGCTGCAGGTGCTCCCACGCGTCCTCGATGCTCTTGTGGACGGTGACAACGGCGAGGTCGTGGTAGTCGAGGCCGGCCCGGCGCAGCTTGGCGTCGGAAAAGTCAAAGCCCAAGGGTTCCACCAAGTGAAGTTCGGCGCCGGTGATGGCGGCAAGGCGGATGGCGTTGCCGGTATTGCCGGGGATTTCTGGTTCATGGAAAAGGATGCGGAACACCTCCCCATCCTAGCCACCCGGCCTCAGTGCATGCCGCGCAGCAGCCTGGCCAGGACCGGGATGTTCACGGTATTGGGGGCCGGCCCGGACGCCAGGAATTCCTTCAGCCCGCGCACCATGCCCGCCGCGTTGACGATCTGGACGGTTTCCAGCGCTCCAGCGGGGCGGCGGTGGTGGTCGATCACCGGTTCGTGGAGGTTGCCGTCGGGGCTGTGCACTACCGTCCAGCCAGTGACGTTGAGCTCGGGAAAAATGTCCTGCATGGCCCAGACCACCCGGGCCAGCTGCGGGGGTGCCACCGCCCGGCCACCGTGGTTGAGGGTCCGGCCGTCCCAGGCGTAGGCGCCCTTGGGCAGGAGCATCGAGTTGACCAGGGCCAGCCGGTAGCCGGAAAGGATGGCGTGGTCGATATGGCTGTTGTCCGCCGGTGACTGCAGCCCGTTGATCAGCCGTGCCGCAGGGATGGCCGGAAGCACCTGCCGGGTCAGCAGCTGGACGGTGCGCATTTCCCGCTGGATACGGGCCTCCGCGCCGAAGATTCCCCGCTTCCGCGGCATCCCGTGCACTTGCTGCCGGGCCTGCGCCAGGGGGATAAGGGGAACGTCGGTTCCTTCGTAGGGCGGAACGTAGACGGGCGCGTCCCCTGCCGTGTTCCGGCCGTTGTCGGGCCTGCGGACCGTGGCGGACGCCCGGCTGCCGGCGGCCGGCGCGTCAAAGTGGGCGCCGGCGTCGGACGCACCGTCACGCGCCGTGCCCGCGCCATAGGAACGGTCGTAGGCCTTCCTCCGCTGCGGGTCGATCAGGGTCTCATAGGCGGCGGTTACCCGGCGGAAGGTTGCGGCATCACCGCCGTGGTCCGGGTGCGCCGTCCTGGCCGCGCGCCGGTAGGCCACCTTGATTTCTTTCTCGGTGGCGGTGACGGCCACCCGAAGGACCTGGTAATGGGAGCTGCTGCTCTCGGTCAAGCAATCTTCCTTCTCTTGGTGCCCGGCTTTCCGATTCCCGGCCGGAAAGCGGAGTGCCCGCCCAGTCTAGCCAGCGTGGACGGTGCCTGCGGTGACAACGAACAGGCCGGGCCTGCCGGTTCCCGGGAGGCCGGAGTCTAGACTCGTGCCTGCGTGGTGCGGACACGGGCCGGAGGGGATGTAACGGAATGGAGATGGACATGCCGACGACGGCGGAGCGGGCCGGCAGGGGACGGCGCGGGGGAGTGCCTCTTGCCATTGGCTGCGTGGGAGCCTTGCTTCTGGGCGGGTGCAGCGTGGACGTCCGGGATCCCTCGGCCACCCCGGCGCCGGCCAGTACCCCGGTCCTGGCCACTCCAACCATCACTCCGGGCCATGATGCCGCCGCGGTGGCAGCGCGTGACATGCCTTTCGCTGCCGGCGGCGACCTGGCTCCCGGGACGGCCGTGGGGATTTCCGATGACCTCAAGGGCGCACCAGGGTGGCGGATGGTGAAGGACAACGTGGCTGGCGGCAGCGAATACGCGAAGGCCGATGGCTGCGTGGTTGCCACCCGGACCAGCACCGGCCAGGCCCCGCTGGTCCGTGGAGATGACAGGGAATCCACCGTTGCCCTGTTCCAGTACCTGGATGCGGCCATCCAGCCTTCTTACCTCAAGACGGCAACCTTGAAGTGGGGCGGCACGCCCGAAGCTCCAGGCCGGAACGTGGAAGTACTGGCGCTGGAGCAGGCCGTTCCCGGCGGACGTTCCACGGAGGTGCTGGCACGGCTTTTTGGTACTGCCGGTTCGTCGGCCTACCTCTCCGTATCCTGTCCGGACGCGGCAACCCTGGATGCTGCCCGCCAGGACGTCGTCCGCTACCTGCCGTTGGTGCCTCCGGCCCCGTGAGTAACGACAGGTCCTGAAACAGGAAACCGCCGGCGGCTGGAGGGCTCAGCTGCCGGCGGATCCATGGGGCTGCGGTGTCCGCTCGCCTGGCAATGCTGCCGGAATCACGCAGCGGTCCGGGCTGCCCCCACTGACAGCCGGTTCAGGGCCAGGGCGCCGACCAGCAAGCCGAAATCACGCAGGGCAACGTCGTAGAAACTTCCCAGCAGGAGCAGGTTGACGATGATCCCTGCCAACCACGCGGCCACGATCACCGAGCCGTACTTGGGGCGCACCGCCACTGCCACGCCTGCGATGACTTCCACCACTCCCACGATGTACATGAAGGTCTGCGGCTGCAGCGGGACGATGGCCGTGGCCTGGGGTGCCAGGTACATGGTCCAGTGCGTGAGGATGTTGGTGAACTTGTCCAGGCCGAAAAGGATCGGTGCCACGGTGAACACGGTTCGCAGCAGCAGGAACGCCTGCCGAGCCGGCGGCACTGTCGATGGCGCATGCTGGGCCCTCATTGCGGATGCTGATTTCATGATGCTCTCCTTCTAAAAGTAGGTATGTTAATTTTAGAAACTCAACGGTCTATAATCAAGAGATCTTGACTTTGGAATTGGAGACACCATGTACCGACTTCCTTGGGCGGACCGGGTCGCGGCAGTTGCATCGCTGACGGATGCCAAGAGGCTGCAGCTTTTCGAACTGGTCGCCGCATCTGCCCGTCCCGTGGGGCGCGACGAAGTGGCTGAAGCCGCAGGACTGGCGCGCAGCACCGTTTCCTTCCATCTGGACAGGCTGGTCCAGGACGGCCTGTTGGCCGTGGAATTCCACAAGCCTGCGGGCAGGACGGGACCGGGGTCGGGACGCCCCGCCAAGATGTACCGGCCGGTTGGAAGTGAGGTGGGAGCCTCCGTGCCGGACCGGAACTACGACCTTGCCGGGGAGCTGATGGCTGCGGCAATCGAGGACACCCAGTCACAAGGTCTGGCGGTGGGGGAGGCGTTACGCGCCGTCGCATTCCGGAAAGGCCGGGAACTGGCGGCAGGTTCCGCAGGCTTGGAGGAGTTCCTGGCGGAAGCGGGCTACCAACCAGAGCCGGACGGGGAGGGGGGATACCTGCTGCCCAACTGCCCCTTCCACCGGCTGTCGCGGGCCCATGCGGCAGTGGTATGCGACATGAACGGTGCTTTCCTGCGCGGCGCAGCGGTGGGCTGCGGCGCTCCCGAGGAGCGTGTTGTCCCTGTGCCGGGCCACTGCTGCGCGCGGGTTACCGGCGGCAGCTGACCGCCACGCCGGAGGAACACCGGCCTGCCGCGATAGAATTTGAGAATGCCCGCCTACCTCGACCATGCCGCCACGACGCCCCTTTCGGGGGCCGCGCTCGCCGCCTTGACGCGTGAGCTGGCGCGGACCGGCAATCCTTCGTCGTTGCACGGATCCGGACGCCGGGCGCGCCGTGCCGTCGAGGACGCACGGGAGGCCATTGCCGCGGCGGCAGGGGCCCATCCCTCAGAGGTCATCTTCACATCCGGAGGCACCGAGGCGGACAACCTCGCCGTGAAGGGCATGTACTGGTCCCGGGTGGCAGAAGACCCGAAGCGCCGGCGCATCCTCTGCTCCGCCGTCGAACACCATGCAGTGCTGGACACCGTTGAATGGCTGGAACGCCACGAAGGCGCCGACGTGGTGTGGCTGCCCGTGGACGGAGAGGGAGTGGTGGACCTCGAGGTCCTCGAAGCCGAGCTGTCCCGCGATCCCGGCACCGTGGCGCTGGTGACCGTCATGTGGGCCAACAACGAGGTGGGCACCGTCCAGCCGATCGGGCGCATCGTGGAACTGGCGCACGCTGTGGGCGTGCCGGTTCACTCCGATGCGGTCCAGGCGTTCGGCTCGGTGCCGGTGCACTTCAAGGATTCGGGACTCGACGCCATGTCGATATCCGGACATAAGATCGGCGGTCCGGTGGGGGTTGGCGCGCTGTTGCTGGGGCGGGCCGTCAAACTGACACCGGTGCAGCATGGCGGCGGCCAGGAGCGGGATGTCCGCTCCGGCACGCTCGACACCGCTTCCATTGCCGCTTTTGCTGCCGCTGCGGAGTCCGTTGCAGCTTCGTTGCCCGCTGAAGCGGCGCGGATCGCTGCCCTGCGTGACCGGCTGATCGACGGTGTCCGCGAGCGGGTCCCGGAGGCGGTTCTTCGCGGGGCCCCCGGCGACCACCGGCTTCCGGGCAATGCGCACTTCACCTTCCCGGGCTGCGAAGGGGACTCGCTGCTGTTCCTCCTCGACCTGGCCGGCATCGAATCGTCCACGGGTTCGGCCTGCACGGCCGGGGTGCCCCGCCCCTCGCATGTGCTGCTGGCCATGGGCCTGGACGAGGAGACGGCCCGCGGTGCCCAGCGGTTCAGCCTCGGGCACGCCTCCACGCAGGCCGACGTCGACGCCCTCCTCGCAGCGCTCCCGGACGCGTACGCACGGGCACGCCAGGCCGGGATGGCCGGGCACGAATCCTCGATCCAGACCGCAGGGACGCAGGCGCGGCAGGCCCTTCGCGGCGCCTGATGGCCGTGGATGCGCACCCCGCCACCAGCTGATTTGCGTGCCGCCGTAGAATAGATAGGCGAAGATCGTTTCCGCCGCCGATGCGTCCAGCACGGCCCCGGACAGCAAGCATCCCCCGACAGAAAGCCAGCATGCGAGTACTAGCAGCCATGAGCGGCGGAGTGGACTCCGCTGTTGCCGCCGCCCGCGCAGTAGAGGCCGGGCACGACGTCGTCGGCGTCCACCTGGCCCTTTCGCGGATGCCTGGCACCCTGCGCACGGGCAGCCGCGGCTGCTGCACCATCGAGGACTCCAGGGATGCGTGGCGGGCCTGCGATGTGCTGGGCATTCCCTACTACGTGTGGGACTTCTCCGAGCGCTTCAAGGAAGACGTCGTCCAGGACTTCATTGACGAATACGCCGCCGGCCGGACCCCCAACCCCTGCATGCGCTGCAATGAACGGATTAAGTTCGCGGCCCTGCTGGAGAAGGCCATTGCCCTCGGGTTCGACGCCGTCTGCACCGGCCACTACGCCAAGGTGATCGAAGACGCCCACGGCAACCGGGAACTGCACCGCGCCGCGGACTGGGCCAAGGACCAGAGCTACGTCCTTGGGGTGCTGACACATGAACAGCTCAAGCACTCCATGTTCCCGCTGGCAGACACCCCGTCAAAGGCCGAGGTGCGGGCAGAGGCGGAGCGGCGGGGCCTCTCCGTGGCCAACAAGCCGGACAGCCACGATATCTGTTTCATTCCCGACGGCGACAC
Source organism: Pseudarthrobacter sp. CC12 (assembly GCF_039907755.1). NCBI lineage: Bacteria > Bacillati > Actinomycetota > Actinomycetes > Micrococcales > Micrococcaceae > Pseudarthrobacter > Pseudarthrobacter sp. CC12. The sequence goes on from NZ_JARDJH010000038.1 coordinate 17,704, forward strand.
CGCCGGCTGGCTTGCCGAAAAGATCGAGATGACCTCCGGCGACATCGTGGATGAGACCGGCGCCAAGGTCGGGGAGCACCCCGGGGCCAACGCCTTCACTGTCGGCCAGCGGCGCGGGCTCAAGCTCGGAACTCCGGCAGCTGACGGAAAGCCCCGCTTCGTCCTGGAAATCCGGCCCAAGGAAAACAAGGTGGTGGTGGGCCCGGAGGCCCTGCTGGCCATCGACGAGATCCGCGGCATCAAGGTCTCCTGGGCCGGCCTTCCCATCGACGAGGTAGAAACAGGGGCCGAATTCGATTGCTATGCGCAGGTCCGGGCGCACGGGGATCCCGTCCCGGCCACCGCCAGGATGGAGCCTGCCGCGTCCGGCGAAGCCGGCGCCCAGCTGGTGGTCCGGTTGGTGACCCCGCTGCGCGGCGTGGCGCCGGGCCAGACGGTAGTGCTGTACCAGGGCAGCCGCGTGCTGGGCCAGGCGACAATAGACGCCGCACGGTCGCTGCAGCGGGCAACGCTTTAGCCCAGGCCCCTAAAGCGCCACTCCGGCTTTCCCGGGGTGGCGCTTTGTCATGCCCGGGTACCCTCCTCCGCCGGGGGCTGCCGGACCCTGCCGGGTAACTTTTAAGAAAATATTGTGTTCGAACTCACAGAAACGGCAGTCCCGAGGGCTGACTCTCTGATTCAATCTAGGAATCAGCACTGCACGCCGGCGTCCGGGGCCATCAACCTGTGACCGCGGCGTGCGCGTACTCATCGGAAAGAAGTTCACAGATGATCAAGAGCACAACGGCCCTGCACCGCGCCATCGCGCTGGCAGGCATCTCCGCCCTGGCCCTGACAGCCTGCACCGGGCCATCGGGCGGCGGCGGCGGGGGGACGGCCAGCGGCGGCAGCGGCGGCGGTGCCATCACCTTCGGAACGACGGACAAGGTCGTCACCCTCGACCCCGCCGGTTCCTACGACGCAGGCTCCTTCCTGGTCATGAACCAGGTCTACCCGTTCCTGATGAACTCCAAGCCCGGTTCTGCCGAGGTCAGCCCGGACATCGCGGAGTCGGCGTCGTTCACGGCGCCCACCGAATTCACGGTGAAGCTCAAGCCCAACCTGAAGTTTGCCAACGGCCACGCGCTGACTGCCTCGGACGTGAAGTTCTCCTACGACCGGGTACTGAAGATCAACGATCCCAACGGGCCCGCGTCACTGCTCTCCAACCTCAAGTCCGTTGACGCCAAGGATGACACCACCGTGGTCTTCAACCTCAAGGCGGGCAACGACCAGGTGTTCCCGAGCGTCCTGGGCACGAACACCGGCCCCATCATCGATGAGGAAGTCTTCCCGGCCGACAAGGTGATGAGCGACGAAGACATCGTTGCTGCCAAGCCCTTCGCGGGACCCTACACCATCGATTCGTACAAGAAGAACGAACTTGTCAGCCTCAAGGCAAACGCGGATTACAGCGGGTTGCTGGGCAAGCCGGCCAATGACAGTGCCGTCATCAAGTACTACGCCGACTCCAACAACCTCAAACTGGATGTCCAGGGCGGAAACATCGACGTTGCCGGACGCAGCCTGACAGCGACGGACGCCGCGGACCTGGACAAGGATTCCAAGGTCAAGGTCTACAAGGGCCCGGGCGGCGAATTGCGCTACATCGTCTTCAACTTTGACACGATGCCCTTCGGAGCCAAGACTCCCGAAGCCAACCCTGCCAAGGCCCTCGCCGTACGCCAGGCCATGGCTGACATCGTGGACCGCCAGGCCATCTCCGACCAGGTCTACAAGGGCACCTACGTCCCGGCGTACTCCGTGGTCCCCGATGGTCTGCCTGGCGCAAGCCAGCCGATGAAGGACCTGTACGGCGACGGCAGCGGCAAGCCCAGCCTGGACAAGGCCAAGAAGGCCTTGTCCGATGCCGGCGTCACCGGCCCCGTGAACATCAAGCTCCAGTACAACCCGGACCATTACGGCAAGTCGTCCGGTGACGAGTACGCCATGGTCAAGGAACAGCTGGAGAAGTCGGGGCTGTTCACCGTTGACCTGCAGTCCACTGAGTGGGTTACGTACTCCAAGGCCCGGACCGCTGACGCCTACCCCGTGTACCAGCTGGGCTGGTTCCCGGACTACTCGGATGCTGACAACTACCTCACGCCGTTCTTCATCCCGGGCAACTTCCTGAAGAACCACTACGAGAACCCCACTGTCACGGACCTCGTGCAGAAGCAGCTCACCACGCCGGACAAGACTGAACGGCAGAAGCTGATCGGTGATGTCCAGACGGCGGTTGCCAAGGACCTCTCGACATTGCCGCTGCTCCAGGGCTCGCAGCTGCTGGTGGCAGGGAAGGACGTCAAGGGTGTTGAGAAGACGCTTGACCCGTCCTTCAAGACCCGCCTTGGCGTCCTGTCCAAGTAAGCACTCCACCCCCATCGGGCTCTGACGGCCCAAAGGCGGGACGCCGCAACGGCGTCCCGCCTTTCGCCCGTCACCAGCCAGCACCGAGGGGAATGCTGGCTCCCGGTCACCACGAATCCAGGTACCGATGACAACTTTGATTGACGCGCCACCCAGTGACGCCGACGCTCTCCTTCCACCCAAGAAAAAGCAGTCAGGCGGTGGGCTGGGCCAGTACATCCTGGTCCGGTTCCTGCTGATCTTCCCCACTATCCTCATCCTCGTCACCATGGTGTTTTTCCTCATGCGGATCACCGGTGACCCGATCACGGCCGCCATGGGCGGCCGGCTTCCCCCGGAGCAACTGCAGGAACGAATCCATGCCGCCGGCTACGACCGGCCCCTGCTGGCGCAGTACTTCGAATACCTGGGGCAACTGGTCACGGGCAACTTCGGCACCACCCTCTCGGACAACCGCAAGGTCACCGAGATGCTGACCACCTACGGCTCCGCCACCCTGGAGCTGGCCATCAACGCCATCATCGTCGCCCTGGTGGTGGGCATTCCGCTCGGGATGATCGCCGCCCACCGTCGTGATCATCTGCCGGATGCCGTGCTCCGGATCCTGGCCATCCTGTTCTACGCCACCCCGGTCTTCTTCGCCGGCATGCTGCTCAAGTTGGTGTTTTCCGTATGGCTGGGCTGGCTGCCGGTCGCCGGCCGTGCCGGGACGAGGACTGAACTGTCCCTCACAGCCCTGGAAGCCCCCACCGGTATCTACTGGCTGGACGCCCTGCGCAGTGGCAACATGGCTGCCCTCAGCGACGTGATATCCCACGCCGTCCTTCCGGCGCTGGCCCTTGGCCTCCTGACGGCCGGGGTCTTCCTGCGCCTGGTGAGGACCAATGTCATCGGCACGCTCGGCAAGGACTACGTGGAAGCTGGCCGCTCACGCGGCGTCAGCGAGTTCCGGCTGGTCACCAAGCACGCCTATAAACCGGCCTTGATACCGATCATCACGGTCATGGGCCTGCAGATCGCTGTCCTCCTTGGCGGAGCCGTGCTGACGGAGACCACCTTCGAATGGAAAGGCCTCGGTTTCCAGCTGGCCAACTACCTTACGGCGCGCGACTTTGTCGCCGTCCAGGGCATTGTGGTGCTGCTGGCCGTCATCGTTGCCGTCACCAACTTCATCGTGGACATCATCGCCGCGCTGATCGATCCCCGCGTGAGGTACTGACATGACTTCCGAGACCGCCCTGGAACCCGTGGCCAACCCGCGGGCATCCTTCTTCCGGCGGCTGCCGGTTGTTTCCCACTTCAACAAGAGCGTCGGACTGCAACGCTTCATGCTGGTGGTGGGACTCGTCCTCACCGGTATCTTCCTGCTCACAGCCTTGGCAGCGCCGCTGCTGGCGCCCTACGGCTTTGCCCAACTGTCGGACGCCGACGGCAGTTTCCCCACCCAACAGGCACCTGGAGGCAAACACCTCCTGGGCACCACGGTGGGCGGATACGACGTCCTCTCCCGTGTCATCTGGGGAACCCAAACGGCTCTCCTGGTCATCATCGTGGCTGTTGTGCTCTCCATTTTTGCCGGTGTCATCCTTGGCCTGGTGAGCGGTTACATCGGGGGATGGCTTGACCGGATCCTGGTGGTCGTGGCGGACGCGATCTACGCCTTTCCATCCCTGCTGGTCGCGATCGTCATGGCCATTGTCATCAGCGGGGGCCAGTCCAGCCTGTTCGGCGGCATCATGGCTGCCGCCATCTCCATCACGGTAGTTTTCATCCCGCAGTACTTCAGGGTGATCCGCGCCGAGACCATCCGGCTCAAGGCTGAACCCTTCGTCGAATCCGCCAAAGTGGTGGGCGCATCGAACATCCGCATCATGACCCGCCACATCTACCGCAATGCCACCCGGACCCTTCCGCTGATCTTCACCCTCAACGCCTCCGAAGCCATCCTGACCCTGGCCGGGCTAGGCTTCCTCGGATTCGGCATCGAACCGAGCTCGGCGGCGGAATGGGGCTTCGACCTGAACAAGGCGCTCGCGGACACCACGTCCGGCATCTGGTGGACGGGGCTGTTCCCGGGCCTGGCCATCGTCTGGACAGTCCTCGGGCTGACCTTGGTGGGCGAGAGCATCAACGACCTCAACGATCCGCGGCTCCGCGGCCGCAAGCGGTCGGGCCGCAAGGATGACGGTGGTCCCTCCGCCGCGCAGGCGGCAATTGAACTGGAAGTGAGAGCACAATGACCATCAGCAGTGATCCCGTGCCCGGCCGGCAGGATCCGGACCGGAAGACAGTCCTCGATATCGATCACCTGAAGGTCACGTTCGCTACGGACGGCGGCGATGTGTACGCCGTCAAGGATGTCAGCCTCGAGGTCAAGGCGGGCGAGGTCCTTGCCATCGTGGGGGAGTCCGGTTCCGGAAAGACGGTCACCGCCAAGACCATCCTGGGCCTGCTTCCGGAAACGGCGGTCAGCTCCGGTGCGGTGCTGATCAACGGCGCCAACGTGATCAGCCTCAGCCCCGGCCGGCTGCGCCAGATCCGCGGCCGGGACGTGGCCATGGTGTTCCAGGAGCCGTCGACGGCCCTGAACCCCGTATTCACAGTGGGCTGGCAGATCGCCGAGGGGATTCGCGCCCACGCCAATGCCAACGGCGGGGGGCGGGTATCCGCGAAGGAAGCCAAGGCCCGTGCCATCGAAGCGTTGGGCAAAGTCGGTATCCCCGACCCTGAGCACCGCGTCAACTACTACCCGCACCAGTTTTCCGGCGGCCAAAAGCAGCGCGTGGTGATCGCCGCAGCCCTGGCTTTGAACCCAGGGCTCATTGTGGCCGATGAACCGACCACCGCCCTGGATGTCACCGTGCAGGCGGAAATCCTGGAACTCCTCCGGGACCTGCGGGACAAGTACGGCACCTCCATCGTGCTGATCACGCACAACATGGGCGTGGTGGCGGACCTGGCGGACCGCGTGGTGGTGATGTACCAGGGCGACATCGTCGAGGAAGCCCCGGCGAACACCCTGTTCGCTGAACCAAAGCAGGACTACACCCGGAACCTCCTTGCCGCGGTGCCGCACCTTGGCCGGAACTCGGCGTCGGAAGGCCTCACCGAGCGGCGCTACCAGGACGAGGAAGTGCTGGTTGCTGCCGACAACCTGGTGATCGAGTATCCCGGGCGGCTCGGGACGCCGGCCTTCAAGGCCGTGGACGGCGTCAGCTTCACCCTGTCCAGGGGTGAGGTCTTCGGCCTGGTGGGCGAATCGGGGTCCGGGAAGACCACGATCGGACGGGCCATCGCCGGGCTCAACCGGACCACCGGCGGAAGCCTCAAGGTGCTCGGCTATGAAATGCTGAACCTTCGCGAACGCACTTTCAAGCCGCTCCGCAAGGACATCGGCTTCGTGTTCCAGGACCCCGCCGCCTCCTTTAACCCGCAGCTGACCATCGGGGAATGCATCGCCGAACCTATGGTCATCCACACAAATCCCAGCCCGGCCCAGGCGCGCAAGCGCGTCGGTGAGCTGCTGGAATCGGTCCAGTTGCCGGCGTCGTACGCGGGACGCTACCCGCACGAACTCTCCGGCGGCCAGCGGCAGCGGGCCTCGCTGGCGCGTGCCCTGAGCCTGAACCCGCGGCTGCTGATCGCTGATGAGCCGACGTCGGCCCTGGACGTATCGGTCCAGGCGAAGGTCCTGGGGCTGTTCAGGGACATCCAGGAGGAGTTTGGTTTTGGCTGCCTGTTCATCAGCCACGACCTGGCAGTGGTCGACATCCTGTCTTCCTGGGTCGGCGTCCTGTACAAGGGCAAGCTCGTGGAACAGGGGATCGGCAGCCAGGTCATGGGCAACCCGCAGCATGACTACACGCGGCGGCTGATCGCCTCCCTGCCCGTGCCCGACCCGGCTGAACAGGCAAAACGGCGTGAGGAACACCGGGCACTCCTGGGCATCTGACCCCGGGATTGCCGCAGCATGAAGCGCCGGTACCGGCAGACGGCCGGCACCGGCGCTTCACACCCGCGGCGGCTCCCTCCGCTCCCATAGACTGGAGCCATGACGCAGCACACCCCCAGCTCTCCTGGCGCCGACGATTTTGATCCATCCGCCAGCTCGCTTGCAGGCCACGTGGACGAATCGGTGATGGCTGAACTGCTGTCCATCCGCTCCAGCATTGACAACATTGATGCCACGTTGGTCTACCTTCTCGCGGAGCGCTTCAAGGCCACGCAAAAGGTGGGTTTCCTGAAAGCGGCCCACCGGCTCCCCGCCGGTGACCCCGGACGTGAAGCCGCCCAGATCGCCCGGTTGCGCCGGCTTGCCGAGGACGCCCACCTCGACCCGGCCTTCGCGGAGAAGTTCCTCAACTTCATCATCGGTGAGGTGATCCGCCATCACGAGGCGATCGCAGAGGACCACCAGGCCTCATCAGGCCACCGGCCGCAGACCTCCGCGCTGGCGTGAGCCGGGAACAGCACGGACCAGGAGGCAGCAGGCTTCCGGCCGCGCCCCTCCAGGAAGAAACCACAGCCAGGGAAGTCACCGCCACCGCCCTGGGGACGTGGCCGGGTGACGACCCGCTCGAAGCCACCCGCATCATCCGCGGCGAGCTTGGCAGCCCGCACCTTCCCTTCCTGGCCGAACTGCCGGACCGGGGTGTCGGTTCCGACGCCCTGGGCCGCACAGCCTCCCTCCTGGAAGAACTCGCGGTGGATGTCCAGCCGCACGGCTGGCGGCTCGTGGACCGCCCGGGCAAGGACATGCGCCGGGCAGCATCGGCATTGTCCACCGACCTGAACGTCCTGGCCGACGTCGCGGGCGCCGAAGACGTGTCGCCGGATGAACTGAAGGTTCAGCTGGTGGGACCGCTGAGCCTTGCTGCCGGCCTGTACCTGCACAACGGTGAACGCGCCCTGTTGGATCACGGCGCCCGCCGGGATCTGGCAGCCTCGCTGGCAGCCGGAGTTGGCGGCTACCTCACCCGTGTGGCAGCGGCCGTTCCAGGCGCCCGGCTGGTGGTGCAGGTGGACGAACCTGCCATCGCCGCCGTGCTGGCCGGCACAATCCCGACGGCCAGCGGTTACCGTACCCTCCGTGCAGTTGCAGCATCGGAAGTACGTGAGTCCTGGCGCATTGTGATGGACGCCCTGCGCGGGGCAGGCGCCGCTGGAGTTGTGGTGTCGTTACCTGAAATCGAAGCCCCGATCGAGCTGGCCCTCACATCCGGGGCCGACGGCGTCGCGTTGCCGCTGAAGGCCCTGACCAACCGCCAATGGGAACTGGTGGCCGGAGCGGTGGAGGCCGGCAAGCAATTCTGGGCCGGCGCCCTGGAGGTGGCCGCCGTGGGTCCGCTGCCCAGGGTTGCCGATTGCGTGGAGGCAGTCTGGCGGCCGTGGCGGCAGCTGGGACTGCCGCCCTCACTGCTGCCCGCAGTCCGGGTGACGCCGTCGGCAGGGCTGGCCGCGAGGACACCCGCAGAAGCAACTGCCGTCCTGAACAGGCTCACCCAGGTGGCGGACGGCCTGAACCAGCAGGCGCTGGGGTAGCTAGACCCTGTTCTCCCAGCGGTCCGGCTGGGCGTAGCGGGGGAGGAAGCTTTGGGCGGAGCTGCCGCCGGCATAAGGACGCAGGCGGTAGTCGAAGGCCCCGGCGTACACCAGGACCAGGCCGATCTGCGGCTGGATGACCTTTACCTGGATGCGGTGCCGCCCGTTACTGCCCTCGGCCGGATCCCACCACTGCTCGGCGTAGGCCTTGGCGTCCAGTGCAGCCGGAAGCGGGACCCGGAACGGGCCTGCGAACAGCCTCGACGCCTCCGAGACGCCACGCAGCCTGCCTTCGGCAGTGACGCTCAGGTTCAGGTCCGTAACCAGCCGCCGGTAGCGTCCCACGTAGTCCACCAGCTGGGGGCTGCCTTCCCGGTTGGTGACGCTTGTCGTGTCCTGGAAAAGCCTGGTGCGCCCCGGGAACCGGATTTCCCGGCGCGCCGTGAGGCTGGAGCGGCCGAACGGATCCTGGTGGGCGTGGTTTTCAATCCGGAACGGGATGTTCTCACCATATTCGGGGAAAAAGGCTTCTTCGCGGCCGGCCAGCCCCAGCAATGGGCGCAGCCACCGCTGGCGGCACCCAACGACGTCGAACGTTCCTTCCCCGAGCCCGTACTGTCCGGAACCCGGGGCCAGCGAGAAGTACTCCTGAAGCTCGGGCTGCAGCCGGTGGAACTCCGTGCCCAGGGCTTGCCGGTAAATGGGGACGCTCATGACGTGGACCTCCTGTTGCCTGCGGCGGCGCTGTCTGCCTCCGGTTTCACAATCTACCGGCAGCCTTGAGCCGGATATACATGTCAGCGAGGTGGGACGGCAGGTCATGCGGCTCCGCGTCCACCACCTCGACGCCGTAGCGGCGCAGTTCCGCGGTAACCGCGGCGCGCTGCAGGAGTGCGCGCTCGGCGGCAGCCGCCCGGAACACGCCGGTGGCGTCGCTGCGTTCCCGGAGCATGGTGCCCAGCTGCGGGTCGCGGACGGCAGCCACCACCACTGTGTGCCCGCTGGCCAGCCGCTCCGCCACGGGCAGCAGCCCTTCCTCGGGCGCTCCGCTGTCCAGTGAGGTCAGCAGCACCACGAGGGACCGGTGCGCGGAGGCAGCGCGGACCTGCGCCGGCACCGCCGGCCAGTCCATCTCGATCAACTCGGCTTCAAGGGGCGCCATGGCCTGGACCAGCCGGCCCAGGATGTTGCCCTGGCCTGCGGAACCGGTCCGCGCCCGGGTCCTGCGGTCAAAGGCCAGGAAGTCCACCCGGTCGCCGCCCCGTTCGGCCAGGACGCCCAGGAGGAGCGCAGCCTCGATCCCGGTGTCCAGCCGCGTTTCGTCGGCGATCCTCGCCGCGGACGTGCGGGAGGTATCCAGGACCATGACAACCCGCCGGTCCCGTTCCGGGCGCCAGGTGCGGACCACCACGGAGGAACGCCGTGCCGTGGCGCGCCAGTCGATGGACCGCACGTCATCGCCGCGGACGTAGTCCCGCAGGGAATCGAACTCGGTGCCGGCTCCGCGGATCTGGACGGCGGCCTTTCCATCGAGTTCGCGCAGCTTCCGCAGCTTGGAGGGCAGGTGCCGGCGCGAATGGAAGGGCGGCAGTACCCGCACCGAGCCGGGGCAATCGATGGTCCGCTGCCTGGCTGCCAGGCCAAGCGGACCATACGACCTTATTGTCACGTGGGGTGCCTTGAGGTCCCCGCGCCGGCCCGGCCGGAGCCTGACAGCGAACCGTCGGCTTTCGCCGGCCGGGACGTCGATGTCCTGGACCGGGTCCTGCGCCCCGGCGGAGGGTTGCCACCCGTCCCTGAACGAGCCCCGGAGCCGGCGGGAACCTCCGTTGCGGAGCGTGAGGGCCGCCTCCACCGCGTTGCCGAGGCTAACGTTCTGGGGTTCCGCACGTACCGCGGCCACCCGCTTGGGGGACCCGGCAAACAGCAGGTCGGTACCCAGCATGGCAGCGAGCACGGCGGTCGTGGTGAGAATGGTCGGCCAACCCGGGAACAGCAGCACCGGCACCAGGCCCAGCAGCACCACTGCCACGAAGCGCCCCGAGATGGCCATCAGCGGGGAACGGGGACGGATGCCAGGATGCTGCCCAGGACGTCGTCCACCCTCACTCCGTCCATCTGGGCTTCGGGCTGTAAAGCCACCCGGTGCCGCAGGCATGGCAGGGCCAGCGCCTTGACGTCGTCCGGGGTGACGAACGGACGCCCCGAGAGCCAGGCCCAGGACCTGGAGGTGTTGAGCAGGGCAGTGGCGCCTCGCGGTGAGACGCCAAGCTGGAAGGAGGGGGCCGCCCTGGTGGCACGCACCAGGTCCACGATGTAGCCGATGATTTCCGGCTCCACCGCTACCCGGGCCACTGCTTCCCGCGCCCCTTGCAGGTCTTCGGCGCCCGCCACCGCCCGGACGCCTGCTGCTGCCAGGTCCCGGGGATCGAATCCGGCGGCATGGCGTCGGATCACCTCGATCTCCTCACCGCGCCCGGGCAGCGGCATGGTGAGTTTCAGCAGGAACCGGTCCAGCTGTGCTTCGGGGAGGGGATAGGTGCCCTCATATTCCACCGGATTCTGTGTTGCTGCCACCAGGAACGGCGCCGGCAACCGCCTGGACAGCCCGTCCACGGAGACTTGCCGTTCTTCCATGGCTTCCAGGAGCGAAGCCTGGGTCTTTGGTGGTGTCCTGTTGATCTCGTCTGCCAGCAGGAGGTTGGTGAAGACCGGTCCCTCCCGGAAGCTGAAGTCGGACGTGCGGGAGTCGTAAACCAGCGAGCCGGTGACGTCGCCCGGCATCAGGTCCGGAGTGAACTGGACCCGCTTGGTATCCAGGCTCAAGGCGGAGGAAAGGGCCCGGACCAGCAGGGTCTTGGCAACACCCGGTACGCCCTCCAGCAGCACATGGCCCTGCGAAAGCAGGGCAATCAGGAGGCCAGTGACGGTGGCGTCCTGACCCACCACGGCCTTTGCCACCTCGCGCCGGACAGCCAGCAGCGCCTGGCGGGCGCCGTCGTCGTCCGCCGGGACGTTGGGGTCCACGGGGTTCAGGATTCCCGGGCCACTGCTCTGTTCGCTCATCGGGTCATGACCTCTTTCTCCAGTTTGTCCATGGCCTGGGACCAGGCCACCAGCCGGGCTTCAGTTGTGGGGCGTTCGTTAATCAACATGCGGACGGCGGCGGCATCCCTGCCAAGCAGCCGGGCCGCCGCCGCAATCGTTTCCTCGGCAGTGGCGCCCGGGCCAAGGCGCAGTTTTCGGGCGAGCCGCACCAGCAGGCCGGCCCGCAGGTTGTCCCGGGCCTGCTCGACGGCACGCGAGTCCTGGTAGAGCCGTGCCCGTCCCTCTGCCGTCTCAACAGCCTTGACCACCACCGGCAACGGCTCGAACACCAGCGGACCATGCCTGCGGCCCCGCCATACGATGCTGGCGAGCGCCACCACCAGCAGCCAGGGGCCAAGGAAACGGGCCCAACCCGGTGCGAGGTCGTCGAGGGTTTTCCCGGAGCCGTCCGCGGTTGCGTCTTCGATCGAAGGCAGGTACCAGACGAGGTCCCGCGAGGCGCCGAGCGTCCGGACCGCCAGCGCAGCGTTTCCCAGCTCGTCGAGTTTGTCGTTTCCCATGACAGCCGTGCTGCCCAGCACGGCCAGCCGTCCGTCAGCGCTGACGGCAAGCATCCCGGCGGCGCCTGCCGCGCGGTAACAGGTGGTGCCGCCGTCGTAAACAAATCCTCCCTCGCCTGTCACCTGTCCCGCTGCCTCGGCGTCAGGGTAGCCGCAACCGGGGTTGAGGACCGGAGAGGCATCCGGGACGACGCCGGCCTGGTGGATGCCGCTGTCAAGGGCGGCAAGGGTCTCCAGCCTGGGGGTCACCACCACCACGCGGCCGGCAGCCGACACCAGGCCCGCCAGCTGCTGTGCGTCCAGGACGCCGTACCTGTCGTAGAGCAGGAGGGTGGGGGAGGAGCTTGAATGCAGGTCCTGCAGCGCCGCGTCGAACCGGGTGGGGGTACGGACCGAAACTCCATGCCGGCCCAGGATTTCGCCCAGCGCCCTGGCTCCCTCCGGCCCTGCGTTGTGGACGGAGAGGGGGAGGGTGTCACCCTTGGGGGCGAGTTGCGTGCCGATGATCAGGGCGAGCGCACCTGCCACCACGACCGCGGCTGCGGCCATGCCACGGTGCTGCCGCAGCCAGGCCAGGAACCTTGCGGCCCGGAGGCTTCCGCCCACCGTTGGCGCGCCGGGGGACTGCCGTGTTTCCTGTGCCGTCCCGGCGCCGGTGGTCGCTGGCCCGCTCATTGCAGCGGCACCATGCCCATGGCGGGCTTGGTGGCGTCCAGTGCGGCATCGAGGGCCACCATGTCCTGGTAGTCGGCGCTGCCCGCTGCGCGGCTCCCGAAACGGATGCCGTCAAAAGTAGCTGCCGCCCGGGCAAGCCGCCCGGCTTCACCGGCGAACGGCACGGACAATGCGTTCGCGGCCTCATCGGCGGTCCTGCCAGGCTGAGGATCAAGAATGGTCCGGTTCTCGGCGCTGCGGACCATCGCGCGGAAACGGTCGACGACGGCGTCCCCCCACCGCCCGGCTGCGGCCGCGGTTTCAGCGCGGTTCCGGTAGTCCGCGGCGGTCAGGACGGTTTCCTTTTCGAAGACGTCCCTGGCCTGCCGGACCCGGGCGTTCAGCCGGGGACGGGCAAGGATGACCGCGGCCGCAATTATCGCGGCAATGACCAGCGCAATGACCGGGCTGGGCACCGGACCCGCCTCGCCTGGGGAGCCGTCCAGGGACTGCAGCCAGTCCAGGAAGTTCCGCCACAAGCTGTCCAGCCAGGACGGGGCAGCGTCCCGGTATTCAGATTTGGCCAATTCTTCTGCTGCCCACCGCTGTGCCTCGTCGGCACCCGGCAGCACCGGCGGTTCAACGGCCATCGGGCCATGCTCCCGGCGCCGTTCCGTATCCGGGGTACGGGTTCGCAGCGACGGCCTTCCGGCCGGGGATGCCGTCAGGATCGGCGCCGGTCTCCATGTCGCGCAGCAGCGCGATATCCAACCCGTCCTTGCGCATGCGCAGGTCCATGTAGAGCAGCGCCATAACGGACGTCTGGAACGCGTAGCCCACCGCGCCCACCAGCGCACCGAGCACCGCGGTGATGATGCTGACGGCAACGGTCAGCGTTGCGTCCTGGCCGCTGCCGCCATGCGGCGAGACCACCCCGGACAGCACCGTGGGCAGCAGGCTTGCCGGGATCAGGACCACCTGGGTGATGACAGCGACCAGGATTCCCACCACCAGGGTGATGCCCAGGATCCGCCACCAGTTTGTCCGGGTCAGTTCCCACGAGCGGCGAAGTCCGGCAAGGGCGCCCAATTCTTCGATGACGACGGCGGCAGGTGCCACCATGAGCTTGATCGCCACCCAGAGGAACACGGCGGCGAAACCGAACATCAGCGGGATGACCAGGAGGGCCGCCGCACCCCGGACGTTGGAGAACAGGAGGACGATGAGGGCGAAGAACAGCGCCATGGCGGCCAGCGCCGCCGCTACCAGCACCGCCGCGAGCCCGGCCAGCGCCCCGATCCGCGGACGCACCAGGGACAGCATGCGCCGGAAGCCGGTGGGACGGTTCAGGACGGACCGGGCCACAGGGACCACCATGGCGCCCTGGAGGACCACGGACATGAACACGGAAAGGATGGACAGCACGGCAAAGGTCACCATCAGCCCAATCCCTAACGATGCGACGTCGGTCCTGCTGGCCGTCTTCGCCCAGGATTCAATGGTCCCGGACGATGTTGCGAGCACTCCGGTGAGCACCGCGGCGAGGATGGCGGACAGTGACTGGGCCAGGAGGCCCGCGCCGAGCATCGCCTTGGCGTTGCGCCGGAGGGACTGGAACGAGCCATCCAGGATTTCCCCGAACATCAGCGGACGCAGGGGAATGATGCCTGGTTTAGGCGGGGCCACGTAGCGGGCCTGCCCGTAAGGGCCGGCTCCGAAAGGGCCGGCGTAGTGGGGCGGCTGGTTATAGGGGGAGCCCGGGTAAGGCTGCCCGGCATAGGGTGCTCCGTTGTAGGGCTGCCCGGCATAGGGTGCTCCGTTGTAGGGCTGCCCGGCATAGGGTGCTCCGTTGTAGGGCTGCCCGGCATAGGG
>NZ_JARDJH010000039.1:0-15936 GCF_039907755.1 Pseudarthrobacter sp. CC12
GGCTGCCCGGCATAGGGTGCTCCGTTGTAGGGCTGCCCGGCATAGGGTGCTCCGTTGTAGGGCTGCCCGGCATAGGGCGCTCCGGGATAGGTCCCTCCGGGGCGTGAGGTTTCCCCGCTCGGGTAGGGCGCGTTCTGCGGCCACTGCTGCGGCTGCGTGGGCTGCTGCCACGTTCCAGGTCCGTTCCACGCCGGTGCCGGCCAGCCTGGTTGCTGGGGATTGCCTGGCTGTCCTGCCGGAGCCGCCCACGGCTGATCCCGGGCGGTCCGCCCAGGAATGCCAGCGCCTGTGCCGGTGGGGCCGCCGTCGCCGTCGCCGCGGTCCTTGCCCCGTTCTTCCGGCGGGTTCCCGTGACCCGGCTCATGTGGTGACACTGATTTCCTCCCCCATACCAGTCCGCCTGCCCACGGGCCGCACACCGGAAAGTGCGCACCGGCCGTGCTGGGCATGACCCCAAGACTATAGTTCCGGCGTCGGGCGGCCTAGTGTCCCGCCATGCCGGGAGGCCGCTCAACACGACAAACCCATCCCGATAAGGGAATATATAGCTATGAAGGCACGCATTCTGGTGGTAGATGATGACGAAGCGCTGGCCGAGATGATTGGAATTGTCCTCCGTAATGACGGCTTCGAGCCGGTCTTTTGCGCTGACGGCGCCCAGGCCCTCGATATTTTCCGGTCATCGCGGCCCGACCTTGTCCTGCTCGACCTCATGCTTCCCGGCATGGACGGCATCGAGGTCTGCCGGCAGATTCGCGGCGAGTCCGATGTCCCCATCGTCATGCTGACCGCCAAGTCCGATACCTCCGACGTCGTTCGCGGGCTGGAATCCGGTGCCGATGACTACGTGCCGAAGCCGTTCAAGCCCGCGGAGCTGGTGGCACGCGTACGCGCCCGCCTCCGCCCCGGCGACCAGAAGGCCCCCGAAACGCTGAAGATCGCGGACATCACCATCGACGTCGCCGGCCACACCGTCAGCAGGGGCAGCGAGCGGATTTCCCTGACCCCGCTGGAGTTCGACCTCCTGGTGGCGCTGGCCCGCAAGCCATGGCAGGTCTTCACCCGGGAGCTGCTGCTGGAGCAGGTGTGGGGCTACCGCCACGCCGCCGATACCCGCCTGGTCAACGTCCATGTCCAGCGCCTGCGGTCCAAGATCGAACAGGACCCGGAGGCCCCGGAAGTTGTATTGACGGTGCGTGGTGTCGGCTACAAAGCAGGGGTCTGACCCCGCCGCCCAGGACGGGACTTCCCCGGCCGGCGAACCGCATGACGTGCCTGGGCCCGGCAGCACACCGGCTCCCGGCCTTCGGCACGTGGCGTTCCGCGCCCGGATCTGGCAGCGCCGCGCCCTCATCGTGGCGCTGCGCGTGGCACGGCTGGTCGGCACCGGTGTCCGCCGGTTCCTTCCGGGGCTAAGGTACCTGGGCCGGGCACTGCAGCAGCGCTGGCGCCGGTCGCTGCAGTTCCGAACCGTCCTCACCACCCTGATGCTGGCCGTCACATCGTTTGCCGTCGTCGGGGCATACCTGTCCAACCAGATCGCCAACAACCTCTTCCAGGAGCGCCTGACGCAAGCGGAGTCTGAGACGCGCTACAACGTCAAGCAGGTGCAGGAGACGTTCGACGGCGCCCAGGTCACCGACCAGTCCAGCGTCATCACGCTGGTCTCCGACACCCTCAGCGCCGTGGAGGGCCGGGGTTCGGTCATCCAACGCCGCTACGTTTTTGAGGCGATGCCAAACCAGACAAAGCCCCGCAACCGCTGGGTCGAGTCCCGCGCGTCCGACCAATTGACGGTCAGCGTCATTCCCCCGGACCTGCGCAAGGCTGTCCAGGAGTCGGGCAAGGACCAGTACTGGGCTTCCACCGTCATCCCGGTGGGGACCGAGGACCGGCCGGGCATCGCCGTTGGCAACAAGGTCACCTTCAACGGCACCGTCTACGAGCTGTACCTTATCTACGACCTCAACACCGCGCAGCAAACACTGAATGAGATCCAAAGCGTCCTCTGGGCCGGCGGTGCGGTACTGGTCCTGCTGATCGGCGCCGTGGCCTGGTACGTTACACGCAACGTGGTCAGCCCCGTAAGCCACGCCGCCATGGTTTCCGAAAAGCTCGCCGCCGGGCAACTGCAGGAGCGCATGGTGGTCAAGGGCGAGGACGAAGTAGCCCGCCTTGGTGCCTCTTTCAACCACATGGCGGCCAGCCTGCAGGAGCAGATCACCCAGCTGGCTACGCTCTCGCAGATGCAGCAGCGCTTTGTGTCGGACGTTTCGCACGAGCTGAGGACGCCCCTGACCACTGTGCGGATGGCTGCGGAAGTGCTCTACGACGCCCGTGACGACTTCGATCCGATCAACAAACGGTCCGCCGAGCTGCTTTACAACCAGGTGGAACGGTTCCAGTCGCTCCTTTCGGACCTGCTCGAAATCAGCCGGTTCGATGCAGGCGTCGCAGTCCTCGATGCTGAACCTGAGGACCTCACCCAAGTCATTGCCCACGTCATCGAAGGCGCCGCCCCGGTGGCCGCGGAGTACGGATCGGAAATCCTCTTTACGGCACCCAAAGACGCCGTCATCGTGGAAATGGACGCGCGGCGGATCGACCGCATCCTGCGCAACCTCATCCTGAACGCCGTGGAGCACGGTGAGGGCAGGCCGGTGACCGTCACCGTTGCGGTGAATGACACAGCCGTAGGCGTTGCCGTCAGGGACCACGGCATCGGGATGGACCAGGCCCAGGCCGCCAGGGTCTTCGACAGGTTCTGGCGCGCCGATCCTGCCCGCGCCCGCACTACGGGAGGCAGCGGGCTGGGGCTCTCCATTGCCATGGAGGACACCAAGCTGCACCACGGCTGGCTGCAGGCGTGGGGGAGGAAGGGCGACGGCGCCAACTTCCGGCTGACCCTGCCGTTGCGCCAGGACGGTGTTATCACCGAGTCGCCCCTCCAACTGGAACCGAAGGACGCCACCATACCCGGAGCGCCGGGCACCATCCCCGCGGAACAGGACTACAAGAACATGCTGCTGTTGCAGGCAGGTGCGGCCGCGCCTGCCCCGGTCCAGTCCCCCGAGGAGACACCATGAGGGCCGGAGTGCGCCATGCCAGGTACCCCGCGGCGCTGCTTGCGCTGCTGATGGTCCTCCTGGCGGGTTGCGCACGGATTCCCACCTCCGGGCCGGTAGGAAAGAGCAGCGAAAGCAGTGCAGGCAACGTCAGTGCACCCGTCTTCCTGCCCGCAGCGCCGCAGCCCGGCGCGTCGCCCGAGACCATCATCGACTACTTCTACCGGGCCGGCAGCGGCTACGAGGATGACTACGCGGTGGCACGACAGTACCTGACACAGGCATCGGCCGTGTCCTGGAAACCGGACAAACGCGCACTCGTCTACCGCGAGGCGCGCGTCGTCCCCACTGACACCGAAAACGTCTTCAACTATGAGCTGGATGTCTCCTACACGGTGGACGCTGACGGCATCGCCACCCAATCGCCGCCGGGCACAGTGGAACGTATTCCCGTGACCGTGACCCAGGTGGACGGCGAGTGGCGCATCTCCGCAATTCCTGACGGGACCGCCATCGCCGAGGAAACGTTCAAAGTGATCTACGGCGCGTATCCCATCTACTTCTACGACCCCACCTTTACCTACGCCATCCCCGACGTCCGCTGGTTCCTGAAGAACAAGACCGTCAAAGCGATGACCAGCGCGCTGCTGT
This sequence comes from Pseudarthrobacter sp. CC12, assembly GCF_039907755.1. Taxonomy (NCBI): domain Bacteria; kingdom Bacillati; phylum Actinomycetota; class Actinomycetes; order Micrococcales; family Micrococcaceae; genus Pseudarthrobacter; species Pseudarthrobacter sp. CC12. The sequence continues at coordinate 3,717 of NZ_JARDJH010000039.1, forward strand.
CCGGTCCGGCGCCCTACCTTCGCGGCGCCGTCGCCAGCGCGTTCCCTTCCGGCATCAAGCTGGCCCGTGAGTCCGTCCCGGTGGTCGCCGGGGCCGCGCAGGTGGACCTGACCGCCAAGGAACTGACGGAAACCTCGGCGGAGGACCGGCTGCGCATGCAGATGCAGCTGACCCTGACCTTCCGCAGCCAGCCGGATGTGGTCAATGTTGAACTGCGCGCCAACCAGGACCTGGTTCGCGTGGAGGACAACGGATCGGTCCTTCCTCCGGTGCTGGACAGGACCGTTCCGTCGCGCCAGATCGCCATCAGCGGCAACGAACTGGTGCGTTATGAGAACAACCGGGTTTCACCCTTGCCTGACATGCAGCCGGTCTCGGCCCTCAACCCGCGCTATCCGGCAGAATCCCCGGTGTCGCAGACCGCAGCCTTCCTCAACGACGGCCGCACCACCCTTTACAGCATCAGCCCGGGGCAACCTGCGCGTGCCCTGACCACCCGAACCACCCTCAGCAGGCCGTCCTTCAGCGTCAGCGACTGGGTGTGGACGGCCGGCCCGGGAGGCTCCGGCGCCACCGAAGTCGTGGCGTTCCACCCCACCGGCGTGGCCGAGGGGGCGTCCGTCCCGTCGGTGACCCTGGCGCCGTCGTGGCTTGCCGGCCGGACGGTGAAGGAATTCCGCATCTCACGCGACGGCGTGCGCGCCCTGGTCATCTCTGAACAGAACGGGAAATCCAAGGTGCAGGTGACGGGCGTGATCCGCGCCGGCGACGGCACCCCGCGCGAACTGACACCCCCGATCACCCTGGCCACTGCCGGCGATCCCGACCAGGGGGTGTGGGTTAATGGCACCTCTGTTGTCGTCATGAAGGGGGCAGCCGGGGCCAACGTCACGCCGGAACTTCTCTCGCTCACCTCCGGGCAGCCGCAGCAGCTGGCGCCCTGGCCCGGGCTGGTTGCCATCAGCGCCGGAAACGGTGCAGACGACATCTACGTCCAGTCCGGAGAGGGCATCTTCCAGCGGCTCGGCAACGGTTGGTCGCCACAGATCAAGGGCCCGATCGATCCCGCTTTTCCTGGCTGAGGCCGGTTTCAAATCCCCTCGCGGCCCCGGCCGGACCCGTTCCGCCGCTGGCCTTCAGCCGCCGGCGGAGTTGTCCACATAGCTGCGCAGGGGCCCTGACCACCGGGCGCACGTGATGAATGCTTCAGGAATGAACAGCAGATCAGGCGGAGGCGGCGCAACGGCGTCGGGCCCCGAGGGTACCCGGAGGATGGACCCGGACCTTCACCCGCCACCGCCTTTCCCTGCCTTGCACAGGGACGAGCACGCGGCCGTCCTCCTGCGGCTCACGGACTGGTTGTCCGGCGCAGCGGCGGATCTGCTGGCCCTGGCTGTGCCGGTTGACTGCGTCTGCTGCGGTGCGGAGGACCGCACTCTCTGCGCATCCTGCGCCAGCCGCATCCGCCGGCTGGCCCGGAGCCCCTTCCGGGCTGAAAGCGGTGCGCCCGCGTTGGTGGACGTCGACGGGACCATCATGCTTCCGGTGGTTGCCGCGGGTGTGTACCGGGACGAACTGGCGCAGGGCGTGCTTTCTTTCAAGCGGCACGGCCAGCACCAGCTTCGCAGGAGCCTGGGCCGGGCACTTGCCGCGGCGGTCAGGGCTGCAGCCCGGGACGGCAGCGGGGTGCTGCTGGTTCCGGTCCCTACCGGCACGGCCGCGTACCTCAACCGGGGGTTTAGCCCGGTCCACCTGCTCCTGAAAGAGGCGGCACGGCAGTTGCCTGGACTCAACGTCGCGGATGTCCTGGCCAAGAAGCCTGGACCACGCCTTCTGTTCCCCGGCCGGATGGGCGGCCAAAAAGGCCTGGGCAGGGGAGCCCGTGCGCAACGGGTCAGAGGTTCCATGTGGGTCCGTCCGGGCAACCGCCAAAGGGTCCTGGGCCGTCCCTGCATCATCATCGATGACGTGCTGACAACCGGTGCCACCATTGGCGAAGCCGCCCGCGCCCTGCATGTCGCCGGCGCCCAGGTGAGGGGCGCCGTCGTGCTTGCGGCGACACGCCCGCCCGATGCCTCCGCCCCCGCCACTCCGGCCCCCATACCGCACGGGAGGAGCCATGACTTAGAAAAAAATAAACCGGGAAAGGATGAATAACAGGTGGCTATGAACTAACGTCGGTGGTGGGTACCAAGAACAGAATGTACCTTTCGATGGCGGCTCGGAGAGGGGCTCGACTGTCAGACAGCTGGGCCCAAGGATGTGCCGCCGTCGTGTCACCGAAGTCATTTGGAGGGCACCATGGAGTTTATGATCAGCGGACGAAATCTGACCGTTTCAGACCGGTTCCGCGAGTACGCCGGGGAAAAGATCGCGAAGATCGAATCGCTTGGCGACAAGATCCAGCGGGTCGATACGAAAGTCTCCAAGGAGACCAATGCCCGGCAGACCGGCGACCAGTTGACCGTCGAGGTGACAGTCCTGGGCAGGGGCCCTGTAATCCGCGCCGAAGCGAGCGCCGCAGACAAATTTGCCGCCTTTGACCTCGCCTACAACAAGTTGCTTGAGCGGCTCCGGCGCGCAAAGGACCGCAAGAAGGTCCACCATGGCCGCCACACCCCCAAGGCTGTCCGTGAAGCCACCGCTTCCCTCGAACCCGCCAGCGCACACGAGCCGCTGTACCTTGAAGCCAACCGCTGGAGCGAATCCTCGCAGGCAGCCGAGGAAAAGTCCCCCTACGATGTCGAGAACGACATCCCGGCCGGGAGTTCGCCGGTGCTGATCCGTCGCAAGGTCTTTCCCGCTGCCTCCATGACGCTTGACGACGCCGTGGACAACATGGAGCTTGTAGGCCACGACTTCTATCTCTTCGTCGACAAAGCCACCAACACACCATCGGTCGTATACCGCCGCCGCGGCTGGACCTACGGCGTCATCACCCTGGACCACGAGTGCGAACCGGGAGACACGGTGGTTGAGGAAAAGGTCCTCGCTTACCGCTCGAACGACGCCCCCGCCAACGCTTAAGGCGGCATTAACCACCAGAGAGGACTGAATTGCCGGCATCGCTGAGCCTGGACCAGGCACGGCGGATCGCACTGGCAGCGCAGGGACTCCACAGAGGACGGCCCACCGGCCCCGTGACAGCACGGACGGTGGGCCGCACCTTTGCCCGTCTCCAGCTCGTCCAGATCGATTCCGTCAACGTCCTGGTCCGCAGCCACTTCCTTCCCTTCTATTCACGCCTTGGCAACTACGACCGGGACATCCTGCAACGTATGTCCGGCAGCCAACCGCGGCGGATGCTCGAGTATTGGGCCCACGAAGCAAGCTTCATCCGGCCGGAGCACTACGGGGACCTCCTTCTATGGCAGAAACGGGCCTGGGTAGGCGCCTCCCGCATGGACCCCGGGCTCCGCAACGACGTGGCGGCCAGGATCCTGGCCGTTCTCGCCAGCTCCCGACCCATGACGGCGTCGGAACTGACGGCACGGATCGGGCATGTCGAAGATAGACAGGCGGAGAACTGGGGGTGGAACTGGAACGCCGTAAAGCGCGTCCTGGAGCACCTCTTCGAAGAAGGACTGGTATCGGCCGCTTCCAGGACCGCCCAGTTCGAACGCCGGTACACGCTGACCTCCAAAGTCCTCCCACACCTGGCGGCAGCGGCATCGGACGGTGATGCCGTGGCCGCACTCCGCCGCCTGACCGACGCGGCAGCCCGGGCACACGGTATCGGCAGCGTCCGCTGCTTCGCCGATTACTTCCGGATTCCGGTCAAGGCAACGGCGCTGGCCGTTGAGTATCTGGTGGAGCAGGGCAGGTTGCAGCCCGTCACCGTGGCCGGCTGGGAACGGAAGGTGTTCCGGCACGTGGATTCCGTGCTGCCGCGGCAGGCCACCGGGCGTGCACTGCTGAGCCCGTTCGATTCCCTGGTCTTCGAGCGGCGGCGCCTGTTCGAACTCTTTGGGTTCCATTACCGGATCGAGATCTACACCCCGGAGCCCAAACGGCGCTACGGCTACTACGTGCTCCCTTTCCTGCTGCGCGACAGGATGGTGGCACGGGTGGACCTTAAAGCGGACCGGGCAGCCGGGCGGCTTCTGATGAGGTCCGCGTTCGCCGAGCCGGACGCACCCCCGGACACCGCCGTCGAACTCGCGGCTGAGCTGCCCCTCATGGCCCAATGGCTTGGCCTGCCCGACGTCGAAGTGGAGCCGGCAGGGGACCTTGCCGCCGCCGTGGCCCACGGGCTGGCGCGGCTCCAGGGAGTATCCGCTCTCAGGGAAAAGGGGCACCGGCCGCGTGTCTCTCCCGTAGACTGAACACGCCAGAATTCGGCGGCATCAGACTGGGAGCATCTTCACGTGGCATCACTTATCGAAAAAATTCTCCGCACGGGTGACAAGAAAACACTCCGGCAGCTGCGGAACTATGCCGATTCCATTAACGCCCTCGAAGACTCATTCAAGACCTTTACCGACGCGGAACTGCGGGAAGAAACGGACCGCCTCCGGGCACGCCACCAGGATGGCGAAAAGCTTGATGACCTGCTTCCGGAAGCGTTCGCCGCTGTACGCGAAGCGTCGTCCCGTACCTTGGGCATGCGCCACTTCGACGTCCAGCTGATGGGTGGTGCCGCCCTGCACCTTGGCAATATTGCCGAAATGAAGACCGGTGAAGGCAAGACCCTGGTGGCGACCGCTCCCGCCTACCTGAACGCCCTCACCGGCAAGGGCGTCCATGTGGTCACGGTCAACGACTACCTCGCCGAATACCAGTCCGAGCTCATGGGCCGTGTCTACCGCTTCCTTGGGCTGACGAGCGGCGTTATTCTCGCCAACCAGGATCCGGCTGTCCGCCGCCAGCAGTATGCAGCCGACATCACCTACGGGACCAACAACGAGTTCGGGTTCGACTACCTGCGCGACAATATGGCGTGGGACCGGACCGAGCTGGTCCAGCGTGGCCACAACTTCGCCATCGTGGACGAAGTTGACTCCATCCTCATCGACGAGGCACGTACGCCGTTGATCATCTCCGGCCCGGCGCAGGGGGACACCAACCGCTGGTACAGCGAATTCGCCAAGGTCGTGCTCCGGCTGCAGGCGGACAAGGACTACGAGGTCGACGAAAAGAAGCGCACGGTGGGCGTGCTGGAGACCGGCATCGAGAAGGTCGAAGACTACCTGGGCATCTCCAATCTGTACGAGTCAGCAAACACGCCCCTGATTGGGTTCCTGAACAACGCCATCAAGGCCAAGGAACTGTTCAAGCGCGACAAGGACTACGTCATCCTGGACGGCGAAGTGCTGATCGTGGACGAGCACACAGGCCGCATCTTGGCGGGCCGGCGCTACAACGAAGGCATGCACCAGGCGATCGAGGCCAAGGAAGGCGTCGAGATCAAGGCGGAAAACCAGACCCTCGCCACCGTGACGCTGCAGAACTACTTCCGCATGTACGGCAAGCTTTCCGGCATGACCGGTACCGCCGAGACTGAGGCGGCCGAGTTCATGAGCACATACAAGCTCGGCGTCGTTGCCATTCCCACCAACAGGGACATGCAGCGGATCGACCAGCCGGACCTCGTCTTCAAGAACGAAGTTGTAAAGTTCGACGCCGTGGTGCGCGATATCGCCGAACGCCACGAAAAAGGCCAGCCTGTCCTTGTGGGCACCACCAGCGTGGAGAAGAGCGAGTACCTGTCCAAGCTCCTCGCCAAGGAAGGCATCCGCCACGAGGTTCTGAACGCCAAGAACCACGCCCGTGAAGCTGCCATCGTCGCCCAGGCGGGACGCAAGGGCGCTGTTACCGTGGCCACCAACATGGCAGGCCGCGGTACGGACATCATGCTGGGCGGCAACGCCGAATTCACGGCCGTCGCCGAACTTGCCAAGCGCGGGCTTGATCCGGAGGAGAACTCCGAAGAGTACGAGGCCGCGTGGCCCGCAGCGCTCGAAGCAGCCAAGCAGTCCGTCAAAGACGAACACGAGGAAGTCCTGGACCTCGGGGGCCTCTACGTCCTGGGCACCGAGCGCCACGAATCACGCCGCATCGACAACCAGCTCCGCGGCCGCTCCGGCCGCCAGGGCGACCCCGGTGAGTCCCGCTTCTACCTGTCGCTGACCGATGACCTCATGCGGCTCTTCAACTCCGGCGCCGCGGAACGGCTGATGAACAGCTCCGTGCCGGACGACGTTGCGCTGGAATCGAAGCTCGTGTCCCGGGCCATCGCCTCCGCCCAGGGACAAGTGGAGGGCCGGAACGCCGAGCAGCGAAAGAACGTCCTGAAATACGACGACGTCCTCAACCGCCAGCGCGAAGCCATCTACAGCGACCGCCGCCGCATCCTTGAGGGCGACGACCTCCACGAGAAGGTGCAGTTCTTCATTGAGGACACCATCACGGCCCTGATCGACGCCGCTACCGGAGAAGGGAACGGGGACGACTGGGACTTCCACCAGCTGTGGACGAACCTCAAAACGCTCTACCCTGTCAGCGTTACCGCGGAAGACATCATCGAAGAAGCCGGCGGCAAGTCCAGGGTCACGGTGGAACTGCTGAAGGAGGAAATCCTTTCCGACGCCCGGCTGGTGTACCAGTCCCGCGAGGAGGTCATCGGCTCCGAAAGCATGCGCGAGCTCGAACGCCGTGTGGTCCTGTCCGTCATTGGCCGCAAATGGCAGGAACACCTCTACGAGATGGATTACCTCAAGGAGGGCATTGGCCTGCGCGCCATGGCGCAGCGTGATCCGCTGGTGGAGTACCAGCGCGAAGGTTTCGCCATGTTCCAAAGCATGATGGAAGCCATCCGGGAGGAAAGCGTCGGATTCCTGTACAACCTTGAGGTGGAAGTGACGCCGGCACAGGATGTTGTGGTTCCGGACGCCGCCGGCGGCCACACTGAACACGTGGACCCGCAGGTTCATGCAGCCGGCCTCGAGGCCCCCGAAAAGCCGGCACAGCTCCAGTACACGGCTCCCAGCGAGAGCGGCGGTACCCAGACCCGCGTGGAAACCCGCGCAGGAAGCGGACGATCCGGCAACCCTGCCAAGGCAGCTGCACAGGACGCGGCCAAGCGCCCCGCGAAGAAAAAGAAGAAGTAGCGGCAGCGTCGCAAAATCATTGACGGCGTTGGTCAACAGGGCAGGGGCCTCAGGGCCCCTGCCCTGATTGGTTGTCGGACAGCGTTTCTGTCCCGTGCTGCCTTCGGAGAGTCAACCGATAACGAGTTCAACGACCCGCCAAACCTGCTTGCTGCGCTCAAGCCGGACGGCAACGGCACGTGCCCGGACGTCATCCACCACCACGGCACTTGCCTCGTAGATCCCCTCGGCCACCTCGCACACCCGCACTGAGCGGACAGTGGAATTCCGGTGGAGCCGGGCCAGCGCGGGATTCCCCGTCCTTGTAAGTTCCCTCCTGATCAGTGCGGCCCGGTGCTGCAGCGATGCGAGGCACCGCGGATCAAGGCGCCGAGCCAACTGGTGAATGGGCCGGACCCCGGCAAGGACTTCCATGGAGGCCTGGACCGTTCCCCTGGTGATGGCCTTGACTTCCGCTGCCTCGTTGATTGGCCGCAGTGACGGCGCGTTCGCACCGGGGGGCGGGCCTGCGGGCGCCGCGTCGCCTGTCCCCGACGGGGGTTTGGCAAAGCCCGTTCCGCCGTTGACGGTGTTGGCGGCCATCTCCCGGACGGCCCGTACCGGTGTCACTGCGGTCATTGTTTTCCCCTTGCTTCAGATAGCTGATGTTGAGCGGCTGTATTGGCGTTGGATGGCTCCGGAGGCCATGCAGGTACGGCGTGAGGGCATATTGGTGCGACGTCCCGGTCCTGCCGGACACGGGGCGGGCGCAACGGGGGCGGTGAACGCTAAGGTCCTGCGGGCGCCTGAAGAATCTGGCCCGGAAGCAGGACGTCCGGACTGCCACCAATAACCGCCCGGTTCGCTGCATACCACCGCGGCCACTCAAGGGCTATGTCTACATCCGATGCCCCCGGACCCAGCTGGGCGGCCACGATGGACCACAGCGTGTCCCCGGCGAGAACGGTTACTTGGTCCGGCTGGGTATCCGTTCCAGGACCCTCCGGCTTCGGCCCCGCCGTGGTCCTGCTTTGGGGTGCGGCGAGCAGGCCAGGTTCAACGACAGGGGAAACGGGCTGCCACCCTGGGATAGGTGCGGTGGTGGGCGTCCCGGCCGTTGGCTGCCATTGGGGCGACGCGCCTTCCATAACGGTCCGTGGGGTCTCCGTGCTGACCTGTTGAGCTGGGGAAGGGATCCCGGGCTGGCCATCCTGGTCCGGGGCCGGAACGCCGTTGGCCGGTGCATGAGTGGATGGAGCCGCGGAGGATTGCCCGTAAGTTGGTGTCCACGCCGGCCCCGGCCCAGTGGTGGCGGCCTGCGCTGCGGCCCCTGCCAACAGCTGTATCGAGAGGGCGGCGACCAGTGCCCTTCGCATGAAAGCGGGAGAGAGCTTGCGGGTGGCGGCCGCGGCCCTATGCCGCCCCAGCCGCTCCAGCAGGAGGGAAGTTCCAGCACACCCCATCGAAAATACCCACCACAGCGATAGCCCCATGCCGGCAGCGGCCGCGGCCGCAGCCAAGAGGAATTCAACGGATGCTTCCTGCGCGCCGGCTGTCGAAACCCGCCATTGTTCCAACAGCCCTGATCCCAGGACGCTGAGCAGGAAGCCGAGCACCAGCAGGGCCATCACCATGGCGGCATCCTGCCACTCCCTGGAGTTCAATCGACTCATTTTTCCGCCTTTGGATCTGTTTGATGCGATTAGATGTTGTTTGGTCCAGTTTGAACTGCTTGGACGAGGTTTGTCCAGACGTTGGAATGAAAACAAGGCGCGTTGACTGGCGGCGCAGCGCATCCTACGCTGGCGGGATGCGCTGGGATGCCCTCTTCAATGACATGGAAAGCCAGCTCGCGGAGGCCGATCGGCTGGCGCTCGACGCCGAAGTCGGTGAGCGGACACGGGCCGAGATGGTTGGCCTGCGGCTCGAAGACAGGCTGCGGGCAGTTCTCGGCTGCAGGATCGGGGTCCATCTGCTGTGCGGCGAGTCTGCGGCGGGCGAACTGACCCACGTCGGGGCGGATGCCCTGGTCTTGGATGAAGACCGGCATCAGGTCCTGGTTCCCTATGCGGCTGCAGCGCGATACGTGGGTCTCGGCAGGTACGTCCGCCCGGAGAACATAGCAGTCCGCCGGGCGCTGGGACTGGCGCATTCTCTCCGGGCGCTGGCGCGCGACCGGGCGGAAGTGACTGTGACGATCGATGGTGGGGCCGGGCGGCTGACGGGAGTTATCGACCGGGTTGGCGGGGACTACATCGACCTGGCAGTGGTCAGTCCGGGGGAGGCCCGGAGGACCCACAGCGTGGGCCAGGTGTCAGTCATTCCTTTTACCGCCCTGGCGATGATCAGGTCACCCAAGGCCGGCTCAGTGTAGCGGTGTTACACCGACTTGGAGCGTGACTCCTGGATCATGCGGCTGGCCTCGGCATAGCGTTCCTCGATGTACTGCTCCAGCATCTTTTCTTCCACACGCCACTGCCCGCGGTTATCTTGCCTCTTCTCATGTGTATGAATTGTTTGTTCAGGCCATCCTGCGGCTCGTTCCTAACACTTTTTGGGTGGGTGTAAGGGTAGCTTGTAAACGCTCCAGCTTGGTCACGACAAGCGTATTGACCGGCATGCCGCCGCTCCACGGAGCCCAGGGGCGCACCCGAATCGCTCCCGCCAGTCCGTGATTGACGAAGATCTGGTTCTCTTCAACACCAAGGGCAAGGAGAGCGTTTCGTTGGGCGGTCAGGTCCTAGTCATTCGCAGAGACCCGGGCATAACCGATCCTCATACCAGCCAACCAAGCATGGTTGCAGTAATCCCCCCATCACCGTGCATTTCATCGTCCGGGTCTTACGTACATTGCCCAGGCCAGCAACCGCGCGGAACGCGTCAGCTGGCTTCCGCGGCACGATGGTCGACCGGCTTACGGGCGGCCTCCATCAGTGAACCAGTTGAGCGTTTCGATGTTGGGGTGATCTCGGAGGCTTTGCACGAGGTCGTGGCTGCCGAATACCTTGGTGCCCTCAAGGTCCCAGTCGGTCCAGACAACCCAGGACCGGTCTTCAGGCCACCAATACTCCGGGGTGAACTGCCTCTCGGCTGCGCCAAGCATGGCAAGCAGCATGGTCCCCAGATCGAAGGTGACCGCAAGCTGAGTACCATCCCCCAGTCGAGCGCCAAGATCGCATTCCGAAAAGGCTCCCTGTACGCGCGTAGATGCGGTATGTGCTGCGAGTACGGGGAGGAGATTTTCCAGGTCCCCTCGGCCAAGAGATCCTTCTGTCGGCGCTGAGGCTTTTAATGGGCTTCCCTTGATGACTTCTTCGCGTCCCAAAGTTGCCTCCCATCGGAAGCACGGGGGCACTTCATGCCCATCAAACGATGGTCCCCTCAAAGGGACGCCTTTGTAAGCAGCGAGCTCCCCCCAAGTCAACCGCTGCCAGCCACTCGGTGGGTGCGAGCCGAACCCAAATCCTGGTCCCGGCTGCTCCTCGTCGTTCCAGTACGCGGGGACTTCTACACCCTCAGGGCAGACGTATTGGTTGTGAAGAATCCACGTGCTGTCCTTGCATCCTGGAGGAAGAACCGCAGCGTCAGACTTGGCCAGGAACGGATCACCAAGCCAGTCAGTCACAAGTTCCGCTGGCTTCGTCCAGGCCCAGCCCTTCGGCAGATGCCTCAAATCGTCTGTCGCGCCCACATCGGGAGTCTACATTTTTGCGGCGGAGTTCAAGCCAGATGCGTGGTCGTCCCCTGCAGTCTGACTGCGGCCAACTGGGTCGTGCCCTGAAGAGGGATGGGAGTAGTTTGCTTGTTCCTACATCGACGCACGTAAATGGATCGGTTACACGCACTTCTCATTACCTCCCTGTTTCTCTATGCTCTCGCCGCGTAGAGTACCGGCAAAAGTCTGGGGGCCTCATGCATGCGAAAAAAGAAACCGGTCTTAGAACTGCAATCCTCTGCGCGGCCATCATCACAACGCTGACGTTGTGGGGCTGCTCCGAATCACCGACTGAAGGCAGCACGGGGGCGCCGACCGGAAAGTCCACGCTATCGCCCAGCAGCAAAGGAGCCTTTCATCCCGATGAAATCGGGTCAGTCGGGTGCGAAGCTGCCAGACCTGCAAGCACGACAGCACCAGCGCCGAACCCTGCCAATGATTTAATCATCGGCCCGCTGGTGTACCCCGGTTTGGCAGATGGCTACAACCATGGTTCCGTCCCTTACATCGACGCCGACGGCATAGCGCATTTTAAACAGGGCACCGAGCTCCCGGCCGACACCAGGGTAACCGTCTCGATAGGCGCCTCCGCGCGGACTTGGGCTGGCATTCTGACCGAGGCCGGCCCCGCCTCCGGCTACTCCTCGGTCACCTACCAGGGATGTTCCTCTGCAGCTCAGCCCGGACGCGTGTTTTGGGTCGGCGGCTTCACGCTCGGAGGCAAGACAACTGCTTGCGTACCGCTAGAAGTCCTGGTTGCAGGTGAAAACCAACCACACCACGTAATGCTCTCCCTCGAAGCAGGGACTTGCAGCTAGCTTTAGCCCATCCTCGAGCGGACGGCCTTAAAGTCTGGACACTTAACTATCGAGTACGCGACGTTTGGCTGCCGAAAATTCTTCTGCGCTAAGGGCGCCCCTCGAATAGAGGTCTGCTAGAAGGGCAAGTTCCGCTGCAACCGAATCCCGTCTGGTGTTTCCATTCTCCACATGGCGCTTGCCAGAGGGGCCGGATGCAGCAGCCACAGCCCTCGTTCGACTCTTTGTCATTGCGTGCAAGACGAGCATGATGGCACCGAGAACTGCTACCGCGATCCCAAGCGGCATGGATAAGTAGGAATGGATGACGTTCCCTATGATCGCGATTGCAACTCCCGTGCAAACCAAACCGACGCCAGATACCCAGCGGGCCGTCTCGCGAAGGGGGCGTTTTCCCTTGAACTCAAATAAGTACCCGCCGGCAGGATTGGGAACCGCATGCTCGTTCATGTGCTGAAGCGTAACCCCAACCTAGATTATTGAACATCCCAGTTTTCCTGGGAGTCCCACAACCGTGCGGTGAAGGGATCCTCTTCCGTGCGGCTCCGTGAAACTGGAAGAACGCGTCTATCCCCGCTCCTCGCGTATGCCTACATGTG
>NZ_JARDJH010000004.1:0-261367 GCF_039907755.1 Pseudarthrobacter sp. CC12
AGACCCAGTTTCCCAGGCTTATCCCAGAGTCAAGGGCAGGTTACTCACGTGTTACTCACCCGTTCGCCACTAATCCACCAGCAAGCTGGCATCATCGTTCGACTTGCATGTGTTAAGCACGCCGCCAGCGTTCATCCTGAGCCAGGATCAAACTCTCCGTTGAAGAAAAACAGACACAACCAAAACCACCGGAAATAACGGCGCCAAAGGCTGCACAAAATTTGAAACCAGCCAAAAACACCAAACCACACCACAGGGGCGGCACGATTCGGCAAATTCAACCAATCACATTACATAATCGGTATCAACAAACTTGGCACACTATTGAGTTCTCAAACAACAGACACATTCGAATATTCCCGGAACAATTCAGAAAGAATTTCTTTTCCGTATTTCTTCGCTGCGATGTTTTTATCTTATTTCATTCTTGTTCGCTTTTGCAAATCCGGCTATTTTCCCGGAATTCACTCAACGGAATGAATCCGCCCAGCAAAAAGGGGAGCAATTTTCGTTCCATGCACCGCATGGCCGAGAATTGCTTCTCAATATCAGTTGGGGGTTTGTCACCACTCAGCGGCGGCGACTCAGAAAACAATACACGCCCCTCCGCGGCCGCGCAAATCGGCTGCAGAGGGGCGTGCAGGTGGTAGGTTGCGCTCCCGCGTCAGGGAACAAGAACCTCGACGGTTGCCAGGTTCTTCTTGCCCCTGCGCAGGAGCAGGTACTGGCCATGCAGGAGTTCCGACTCCGCAATCACGGCTTCAGGATCGGAGACTTTTTCGTTGTTCACATAAGCTCCCCCTTCGCCCACGGTCCGGCGCGCGGCGGACCTGCTCTCGGAAAGGCCGGAGGCCACCAGCAGGTCCACGATTCCCATTTCGTCCACCTGGACTGTGGTGGAAGGAAGCTCGGAGGTGGCAGCCTGCAGCGTTGCCTTATCCAGCGCAGCCAAGTCGCCGTTCCCAAAAAGGGCAGCCGAAGCGGCGATGACCTTTTCGGTGGCGTCAACGCCGTGAACCAGGGAGGTCACCTCAAAGGCGAGCTTCCGCTGGCCTTCGCGGGCGAACGGACGCTCCGCCACCGACACTGCGATCTTTTCGATCTCGGCGCGCGTCAGGAAGGTGAACACCTTGAGCCGGTCCACCACGTCCGCGTCGGCGGTGTTGAGCCAGAACTGGTAGAACGCATAGGGGCTGCACATGCCGGCGTCGAGCCAGATGGCGTTGCCTTCGCTCTTGCCAAACTTGGTTCCGTCAGAGTTGGTGATCAGCGGGGTTCCCAGGGCATGGACGCTCTTGCCCTCAACCTTGCGGATCAGCTCCGTACCGCTGGTGAGATTGCCCCACTGGTCCGAGCCGCCGGTCTGCAGTACACAGCCGTAGTCGCGGTAGAGCTGCAGGTAGTCCATGCCCTGCAGGATCTGGTAGCTGAACTCGGTGTAGCTGATGCCTTCATCCGAGTTCAGCCGGGATGCCACGGCGTCCTTGCGAAGCATGGTGCCCACGCGGAAATGCTTTCCCACCTCACGCAGGAAGTCGATGGCGCTCAGCGGCGCCGTCCAGTCCAGGTTGTTCACCATCCTGGCGGCGTTGTCCCCGTCGAAGCTGAGGAAGCGCTGAACCTGGGCCTGCAGGTAGCCAACCCACTCCGCTACCGTGTCCTTGGTGTTCAAGGTGCGTTCCGCCGTCGGACGCGGGTCCCCGATCATGCCGGTGGAGCCTCCCACGAGGCCGAGTGGGCTGTGACCAGCCAGCTGAAGCCGCCGCATGACCAGGAGCTGAACCAGGTTACCCAGGTGGAGGCTTGGCGCGGTGGGGTCGAAGCCGCAATAGTACGTGACCGGCCCGTTGGCGAGGAGCTTTTCGAGCTCCGCTTCGTCGGTGGAGACATGGACCAGCCCACGCCACTTCAGTTCCTGCCAAATGTTGGCGAAAGTGGGGTCGTTGCGCTGCGGTTCGAGGTTGTTCAGTTCAGGCACGCTTCCTAAGTTAGCAGTAACGCCCAACGCCCGGTCAGCCGGCAATCCCGGCAGGCACGGGTTGCGAGGCAATCAGCCGCAGGCGCTGCGTGGCCCGGGTCATGGCCACGTACAGGTCCCCCACCTTGCCGTGCTCGTGGTTGAGCATGACCGATGGTTCCAGGACCACGACGCCGTCGAACTCCAGGCCCTTGGCCTCGCGCGGGCTGATCACCACGATGTCCTGTTCGTAGCTGCCGGCGCCGCTGCCAATCCTGCGCCCATACACCTCGCGCAGGGCTGCCGATGCCTGGGGCAGGAGGTCACCGTCGGCAATCACGGCGAGCAGGCCGCCGTCGAGCGCCGCAAGCTCCTCGGGGAGGACCTCCACCAGCCGCTCCACCACCGCGCCGGCGGACACTTCGTCGATAATGGGGTCCCAGCGGCCCTCGCGGACAGCCTTCGGCGCGGAAACCACCAGGCCGGCGGCGTTGGCCATCCTCACGGCAGCCTCGGCGATCTGAGACGGGGTGCGGTAGTTGACGGTCAGCTCCTCCAGCTGCCAGCGGTCACCGAACATCGGGGCCAGCGCGCCCTGCCAGGAATTGGCGCCTGCCACTGAACTTGTCTGCGCGATGTCACCCACGATCGTGAAGGACTTCAGCGGGCACCGGCGTACCAGAAGCCGCCACTGCATGGGGGAAAGCTCCTGGGCTTCATCCACCACAATGTGTCCGAAGGCCCACGTGCGGTCGCTCGTTGCGCGTTCGGCCGCCGTCTGCCTGGCTTCCTGCTCCCGGTTCTGCTCCGCCAGTTCTTCCGCGGACATCAACGGATCAACTCCGGCGGCCTCCATGTTGACCAGGGTCTGCTTTGCGTTGGCGAGGTCCCGGGCCCGGTCGTGCTCCTGCTGGGCCAGCCCGCGGCCAGCCGCCGGGTCCAGCTCCCCGAGCAGTTCGGCGGCTTCATCCAGCAGCGGGACGTCGGACTCGGTCCACGGCGCATCGGCCGGACGCTGCAGCAGCGCCCTCTCGGCAGGTGTCAGGTGCGGGGTGCAGAACTCCAGGATTTCCGGCTTGCTGAAGAGATCCGAAATCAACTTCTCCGGCGTCATGGGCATCCAGCACAGGTTCAGGGCGATCCGCACGTCGCGCGCGGTCCGGACGTCCTCGGCGAGGTAGGAGCGGTCTGCGTTGTTGCCGATGTTTCCGGCCTCGACGAGCTCGGTCATCTGCTCGGTCAGTTCGCGCAGCAGGATCTTGACGAACGTCACGCGGGCCTCGTTGTAAGGCTTTCCGGTGGCGCGGGCGCGTTCCCGCGCGCGGCGCACTTGCCGGGGCGTGAGGGTCAGCTTGCGGCCGTCCACCTCGAGGATCCTGTTCTGGGCGGGGACGCGCATGCGGTTGGAGACGGCGTTGGCCACGATGGTGGCCATGTCCAGCCGCCCCTTGATGGCTGCGACGCCGGCGTCTGTTTCGGGCACGGCATGGATGCCGGGCATCAGGCGGCCCAGGCTGGCCATGACCACGCCGGTCTCACCCAGCGAGGGCAGCACCCGTTCGATGTATTTCATGAACGACGACGATGGCCCCACCAGCAGCACGCCGGCACTCTTGAGGCGGTCACGATGGGTGTAGAGCAGGTAGGCGGCGCGGTGCAGGGCCACAGCGGTCTTGCCCGTGCCGGGTCCACCCTGGACAACGACGGCGCCGGAGATGGACGAGCGGATGATCCTGTCCTGCTCCGACTGGATGGTGCTGACGATATCCGACATGCGGCCGGTCCGCTTGGAGTTCAGGGCAGCCAGCAGGGCACCTTCGCCCTGGAGCGATGCGTCGTCCGTGAGCATTCCCGCGTCCAGGACATCGTCCTCGATGGCCTTGACCTCACGGCCCTGCAGGATCAGGTGCCGGCGGCGGCGGACGCCCTGCCGGTCAAAGGCCGTAGCCTGGTAAAAGTGCCCGGCCTCCGGGGCACGCCAGTCCACCATGAGCCGTTGGAGGTCTTCGGTGGTGAGGCCGATGCGGCCGATGTACTGGGCTTCGCCGGAGTCCAGGTCCAGGCGGCCAAAGACCAGCCGGTCATCCACCGCGTCCAGCTGCGCGAGGCGGTCCTCATACAGTGCGGCGAACGCGTCACGTTCCGAAACGTTCTGCATGGTGCCCACGGCTCCAGCGCGGCGGACCTGTGCCAGCTGGCCGCGCTTCTCCTCCCGGAGTTCCTCCAGCCGGGCGTACAGGCCGGCTACATACTCCCGTTCGTGGGCCAATTCGGCGTCGTGCATTAACGTTCCCCTATCGCGAAAGACAGACCGTCCATTCTACAACCATTTCCGTTAACGCTCGTGAAACCCGGGCGGCGCACCGGCGGTGTTTCGGTTCCTCGGTTTTGCCGCCTTGTACTTTGACACAGTGGGGTCGCCGGTGAGCCAGAACCGCCAGGCGTATTCGTCCGTGCCTCCGGCTCCGGACACCCCTACCCGGGGACCGGAACTGACCGCGCCGGCGGGAACCGACGGAAGTTCCAGCCGGAACGGCGGAGCCAGCGCGTCGCGGCCGCTGTCCGCCGTCGTCAGGCCTAAGGCCTTGGCAAGGCGGGCGGGCCCGCTGGCCAGGTCCGCAGGAGTTTTCGACGTCGGCCTGCGGCGCCGGGCCAGCGCCAGCCCGTCCACGACCTCCCCCGCCCGCAGCAGCAGCGCGGACGCGACGCCGGCGGGACCGCAGACGATGTTGGTGCAGTGGTGCATCCCGTACGTGAAATAGACGTAGAGGTGCCCGGGCGGCCCAAACATGGGGGCGTTGCGCGGAGTCGGGCCACGGTAGGTGTGCGATCCGGGGTCCGGGTGCAGGGAGTCCTCCGGCCCCATGTAGGCCTCCACCTCCGTAAGCCGGATGGACACAGAGCCGTCGCGGGACTCGTGGGTGAGCAGGGCTCCGAGCAGCTGCGGTGCGAGTTCGCGGGCGTCTGCGGACAGGAAATCCCGCAGGTGTTCCCGCGCCCCAGTGCTGTGGTTCATTGCTTGACCTTACCCGGATGCTGCGGTCTTCATCCGTCCCCTGCACGTGGTCCGGGGAGCCGTTTCGGGGCCGACGGCCATGTCCGATTTCCGCTAGCAGCGCCTGCCGCCGGCTGGCAGGATGGAGCCATGGACTTCTGGCAGCGCTACCGGGCAATCGACGCCCGCGATACCCGGTTCGACGGCCAGTTCTTCACAGCCGTCCGCACCACGGGAATCTACTGCCGCCCCTCCTGCCCCGCCCGGACGCCCAAGGCCTCCAACGTGACGTTCTACGAGACGTCCGCCGCGGCACACGAGGCAGGCTACCGCGCCTGCAAACGCTGCCTGCCGGAAGCGGTCCCGGGCACCCCGGCCTGGAACGTGCGGCAGGACATCGCGGGGCGCGCAATGCGCCTGATCAGCGATGGCGTGGTCAACCGCGACGGCGTGGCGGGCTTGGCCGCCCGGCTGGGATATTCGCCGCGCCAGCTGAACCGGATCCTGGGCCAGGAACTCGGTGCCGGCCCCCTGGCATTGGCCCGCGCCGCAAGGGCCCAGACTGCCCGCACCCTGCTGGTTTCAACGTCCATGAAGCTCGCTGACGTCGCCTTTGCAGCTGGCTTCAGCAGCGTCAGGCAGTTCAACGAAACCATCGCCGAGGTGTTCGATATGACTCCCACGGCGCTCAGGAAGACCGTCCGTCATCCGGTGATCGGCGCCGGCGCTGCGGCCCTGATCCTGGACCTGCCCTACCGGCCGCCCTTCGATCCTGGCATCTTCTCCTTCCTGGCGGTCCGCGCCATCCCGGGGATCGAGGAGGGAACCTCAACCTCTTATGCCAGGACACTTCGCCTCCCCCACGGGGACGCGCGGTTCCGGGTGGAGTACGACGGCGGGGCCAGGGAACGTCCGCTGACACTCACCATCGGCGCGGTGGACCTTCGCGACCTTCCTGCGCTGCTCAGCCGCGTCCGCCGGCTCTTCGACCTGGACGCGGACCCTGAAGCTATCGACGGCACCCTGGCCGCTGATGCCCGGCTCGCCGGGTCCGTCGCAGGCGTGCGTGGGATGCGCCTGCCGGGCGCCGTGGATCCGCAGGAACTGCTGGTCCGGGCCATGGTGGGGCAACAGATCACGGTGGCAGCCGCCAGGACCGCCCTGACCCAACTGTCCGCCGCGGGCAGTCCCACCAGTGCACCCGGCGACGGACTGGACCGCCTGTTTCCCACCCCAGCGGAAATCGCGGCCGCCGGACACCTGCTCCGCGGCCCCCGGCGCAGGACCGAATCGCTGCTGCACGCCGCGTCCGCAATGGCTGGCGGCCGCCTGGAGTTCGGCTACGGCGACGACGTCCCCAGCCTCACCGCAGCGCTTTTGCCGCTTCCCGGCGTCGGGCCCTGGACCGTGGGGTACGCCGCCATGCGTGTCCTGGGCGCCCCTGACATCTTCCTCGCCAATGACGCCGCCGTGCGGAACGGCATCCGCGCCCTCGATAATGGAACCAGCGCCCTGAGCCTTGACTTCCGGGAGGCCAGCCCCTGGCGCTCCTACGCCACCATGCACCTCTGGCGCGCCGCCGCCCGGCCCGCCGCGCCAACCACCATTCCCTCGAAAGGGACGCCATGAAAGCCCAACTTGTCCAGCTGTCCACGCCTGACGGACCGTTTACTGTCCTCGCCCGGGACGGCGTGGTCCTTGCGTCCGGCTGGACGGCCGGGATGGCGGAACTCACCGGCCAGGTCCATCCCACACTCCGGCCCGACGCCGTGGAAGAGGTAACGGACCTTGGCGGGATCTCATCGGCCGTGGAGGCCTTCTACGCCGGCGACCCTGCCCCGGCCATGGCAGTGCCGGTCCGCCAGCAGTCCGGACCGTTCCGCGCCCACGCCTGGGATGTGCTGCGCCAGGTCAAGCCAGGCTCACCCGTTACGTACACGGAGTACGCCGCTCTGGCGGGGAATCCACGCGCCGTGCGGGCCGCCGCCAGCGCCTGCGCGTTTAATGCCGCGGCCCTGTTCGTGCCATGCCACCGGGTCATCAGGACCGATGGCTCATTGGGCGGTTTCCGCTGGGGCCTGCGCATCAAGGAGAGCCTGCTGGCCCGCGAGGCCGCCTGACCGCTCCCCTGGCTATTTGGGGTCCGGCATCGCCGACGGCCAGGGCAGCAGGCCGGGAAGATCGGTGCCGTCCCCGGCGGCCGTGGCCCGCAAGCTGTCCAGTGACGGCTCCCGGCCCGCGAGCCAGGCGGCGATGTCCGTCACCATCCCGCTGACGACGACGGTGCTGCCGCCGGTTCCGAGGGTCAGCGGCGGCAGTGCCATGGGCTGCAGGACCAGCCGGGTTTCCGCCGGCACCCGGGCGGCGAGGAAGTCGAAAAGGTGGGAGCAGAAGGCCCTGTTCCAGGTTTCGGGTCCCGCTCCGGTGTCCAGGTCCGCGGTGTGGATGACCAGTTCGCGCCACAGGGCCAAACCGGCGTCGAAGATTACGCCGTCACGGAAGGCGATGCGCGTCTGCCATTCGTCTTCTCCCAGCGCATCGAAGGCAGCCAATGCCCGCTGCACCGCGGCCGCGACGTCCTCCCGGTGATCCTCCAGGCTGTGGCCGGCGGCAAGCTCGATGGCCCGGTTGCGGCCGTCCACTCCACCGTCGTAGAGCTCCACCGTTTCGCCGCGGCGTCCGTATTCCACCTGCCGGGCCAGCGCATTGCAGATTCCGGCGACGTGGGCCAGGAGGTGGCCGCGGCTCCAGCCGGGAAGGGTGGAGGGGGCCTTTTCGCCGCCGGCCGGAATCCGGTCCACCGCAGCGGTGAGTGCGTCCGCGGCTTTGTGCAGTTCAGCGGGGAGGGCGGCAGGGGAAGGTGAGGTCATGCGGCCAGCCTAGCCGAGCGGTCAGTCCAGGGGGCTTCCGTCCGGCCCGACACGGTGGCGGACGTGCCGGCGGTCGTTGCTGGCCTGCCAGAACTCGATTTCGGCCGGCTGGAGGGCGTAGAGCTGCCAGTCCGGATTGTCGCTGCCATCGGCCCGGGGCCGCTCGTGCCAGTCGACGGCGGAGGCTTCGGCGGACAGTTCTGTCACCGCTCCCACCACCCGCACCTGACGGCCCAGGGCCGCCCAGTAGAAGTTCATCGCCGCGCGTGGTGACTCCGACAGTTCACGGCCCTTGCGGGAGGTGCGGGATGTAGCGAAGTGCCAGCCGTCGTCGTCAATGTTCTTCAGGATGAGCATCCGCGACGAAGGCTGGGGGGCGCCGCCAGCCCCCGCGCCCACCGTGGCCAGGCTGAAGGCATGCGGCTGCTGCTCCCCCGCATCCAGCGCCTCGTCCAGCCACTGCTTGAAAAGCAACGCCGGGTCCTGCGGTGCGATGGCCGGGTCGAAGCCGGGCAGGTCGGATGGAAAGTCGGGCAGCGTGCGAAGGAACTTGCGGAAGGTTTCGCTCATGGAGCCAGCTAACCACAGACGCCAAGGGGCCCGGCGGAAACCGCCGGGCCCCTCAAACACGGCTGACTACCCTGCGTACTCCCGGACGCCGGCAAGCTCGCCTTCCAGCGCGGCCAGCTGGCGTTCGACGGCGGCCGGTGCTGTTCCGCCCTGGGAGTTGCGGCTGTTGAGCGAGCCTTCGGTGGACAGGACCGTGCGCACCTCGGGTGTGAGGTGCTCCGAAATGGCGGCATACTCCTCATCCGACAGATCCCACAGCTCCACGCCGCGGGACTCGGCCTGCTTGACCGCGGCACCGGAGAGCTCGTGCGCCTCGCGGAACGGCACGCCCTGGCGAACCAGCCATTCGGCGATGTCCGTGGCCAGCGCGAAGCCCTGCGGGGCCAGCGATTCCATCCGTTCGGTGTTGAACGTCAGGGTCGCGATCATGCCGGAGACCGCCGGAAGCAGCAGCTCCAGGGTGTCCGCGGCGTCGAAGACCGGTTCCTTGTCCTCCTGCAGGTCACGGTTGTACGCGAGCGGCAGGCCCTTCAGCGTGGCCAGCAGCCCGGTCAGGTTGCCGATCAGGCGTCCTGCCTTGCCGCGGGCAAGCTCTGCCACGTCCGGGTTCTTCTTCTGCGGCATGATCGAGGACCCCGTGGAGTATGAATCATGCAGCGTAACGAAGGAGAACTCCTTGGTGGCCCAGAAGATGACTTCCTCTGAGATCCGGGAGAGGTCCACGCCGATCATCGAGCAGACCCAGGCGAACTCGGCGAAGACGTCGCGGGAGGCGGTGCCGTCGATCGAATTGTGCGTGGCGGAGAAGAAACCGAGGTCAGCCGCCACGGCCTCCGGGTCCAGGCCCAGCGAGGACCCGGCCAGCGCGCCCGAGCCGTACGGCGAAACCCCTGCCCGCTTGTCCCAGTCCTGGAGCCGCTGCACGTCGCGCAGCAAAGCCCAGGCATGGGCCAGGAGGTGGTGGCTGAGCAGGACCGGCTGGGCGTGCTGCAGGTGGGTGCGGCCCGGCATGGCGACGCCATGGTGCGCCTTGGCCTGCTCCACCAGCGCGTCCACGGTGGCCAGGACACCGCGGGCGATGATCCGGGCGTGGTCGCGCAGGAACATGCGGCCCAGGGTGGCCACCTGGTCGTTGCGGGACCGGCCGGCGCGGAGCTTGCCGCCCAGCTGGGCACCGGCGCGCTCGATCAGGCCGCGTTCCAGCGAACCGTGCACGTCCTCATCGGACTCCGCCGGCAGGTAGGCGCCGGACGCCACGTCCTCGTCCAGCTGCGTCAACGCCGCGAGCATGCCTTCCAGCTCGGCGTCGTCCAGCAAGCCTGCCTTGTGCAGCACGCGGGCGTGCGCCTTGGAGCCGGCGATGTCGTAGCGGGCCAGCCGCCAGTCGAAGTGAGTGGACTTGCTCAGCGCCGCGAGGGCGTCCGCGGGGCCGCCGGCGAACCGGCCGCCCCACAGGGCACCTGCGTTCGTAGCCTCCGTCTTCTGCTCAGCCACGCGGGCTACTTTCCTGCGACGCGGATGTCACGGCCGGAGGCAACCTTGGCGGACATGCCCCACAGCTCGATGAAGCCCTTGGCCTGGGACTGGTCGAAGGTGTCGCCGGTGTCGTAGGTGGCCAGCGAGAAGTCGTACAGCGACGTGTCGGAGCGGCGGCCGTTGACGATGGCCTGGCCGCCGTGGAGGGTCATGCGGATGTCGCCGGAGACGTACTTCTGGGTGTCCTCGATGAAGGCGTCCAGGGAGCGCTTCAGCGGGGAGAACCACTGGCCGTCATAGACCAGCTCGGCCCAGCGCTGGCCAACGGTGGCCTTGAAGCGGGCCTGCTCGCGCTCCACGGTGATGTCCTCGAGGTGCTTGTGCGCGGTGATCAGGGCCATGGCACCGGGGGCTTCGTAGATTTCGCGGGACTTGATGCCCACCAGGCGGTCCTCGACGACGTCGATCCGGCCCACGCCCTGGGCACCGGCGCGGCGGTTCAGTTCCTTGATGGCCTGCAGCGGGGTGACCTTGACGCCGTCGATCGCTACCGGGACGCCGGCTTCGAAGGAGATGGTGACTTCATCCGGTGCCGGCGGGAACTCCGGGGTGGCGGTGTAGTCGTAGATGTCCTTGGTGGGGGCGTTCCAGATGTCCTCGAGGTAGCCGGTTTCCACGGCGCGGCCCCAGACGTTCTGGTCGATGGAGTACGGGTTCTTCTTGGTGGTCTCGATGGGCAGTCCCTTTTCCTCGGCGAAGGCGATGGCCTTGTCGCGGGTGAGGGCAAGGTCGCGGACCGGTGCGATGCACTTCAGGTCCGGGCCGAGGGTCTGGATGCCCACTTCAAAGCGGACCTGGTCGTTGCCCTTGCCGGTGCAGCCGTGCGCCACTGTGGTGGCGCCGAATTCGCGGGCTGCCTTGACCAGGTGCTTGACGATGACCGGGCGGGAGATGGCGGACACCAGCGGGTAGTGGCCCTGGTAGAGGGCGTTGGCCTTCAGCGTCGGCACGCAGTATTCGTTGGCGAACTCGTCCGAGGCGTCCGCGACGTAGGCCTCGACGGCGCCGCAACCGAGGGCGCGCTGGCGGATGGTTTCCAGCGATTCGCCGCCCTGTCCGACGTCGACGGCCACGGCGATGACCTCGGCACCGGTGGCTTCACCGATCCAGCCGATGGCGACGGACGTGTCCAGGCCGCCGGAGTAGGCCAGCACAATGCGTTCAGTCACTTTAAATGCTCCTTGTTGGGGTTGGTTGAATCGTTGTCATCAAGCTTATTGCCCGG
The DNA here is from genome assembly GCF_039907755.1 of Pseudarthrobacter sp. CC12. Taxonomy (NCBI): domain Bacteria; kingdom Bacillati; phylum Actinomycetota; class Actinomycetes; order Micrococcales; family Micrococcaceae; genus Pseudarthrobacter; species Pseudarthrobacter sp. CC12. The sequence goes on from NZ_JARDJH010000004.1 coordinate 11,154, forward strand.
CTTCCTCGGCGAGTTGCAGGAAGCGGGCGGCGAGGTCCGGACCACCCAGCGGGTCACGGGAGACCAGCAGGACGGTATCGTCACCGGCGATGGTGCCCAGGATGGAGGGCATCACCGAGTGGTCGATGGCCAGGGCCAGGAAGTTCGCGGCACCGGGCGGGGTCCGCAGGACGGCGATGTTGGCGGAGGCTTCGGCGGTGACCAGCAGTTCGCTGCACAGCCGGGCGAGCCGGGCATCCAGGATCTCCTGGGTGACGCCGCTCCTGGCGCCCCGTTCGCCCCCCTCGCCGGGGACGGCGTACACCAGGACGCCCTCCTTGCCGCGGACACGGACGGCCCCCAGCTCCACGAGGTCACGGGACAGCGTGGCCTGGGTGACCTGCACGCCGTCGTCCGCCAGCAGCGCCGCCAGTTCCGCCTGGGAACGCACGGACTGCCCGGTGAGGATGGCGGTGATGCGCGCCTGCCGGGCGGTCTTGGTGGCGGGGCTGGTACCCGGGGAGGACGGCTGGGCGGACACTAGAACGTGCTCTCCCCGGTGCCCTCGACGGGCGAAAGGCCGTCCACGAAGGCCAGGCCGGACCGGTGCATCAGCCAGGCCATCAGCGCTTTCTGGGCGTGGAGCCGGTTCTCGGCTTCGTCCCACACGATGGACTGCGGGCCGTCGATGACGTCGGCGGAGATTTCGTAGCCGCGGTAGGCGGGCAGGCAGTGGAGCACGACGGCGTCATCCGCAGCGAGTGCCATGGCGCCTGAGTCCACGGAGTACTCGCGGAACAACTGCATCCGGGCTTCCTTCTCGGCTTCCTGGCCCATGGACACCCAGGTGTCGGTGGCCACGACGTCCGCCCCCTGCAGCACTTCCTTGGCATCGGTGGTGATGAGCACGGAGCCGCCGGTTTCGGCCGCCCGTTCCTTCGCGGCCGCCACGATCTCCGCGGCAGGCAGGTAGCCTTCCGGGCCGGCAATGCGGACGTGCATCCCGGCCGTGACGCCGGCCAGCAGGTAGGAGTTGGCCATGTTGTTGGCGGCGTCGCCCAGGTAGCTCATGGTGAGCCCCTTGAGGCCGCCTTTGTGTTCCTTGACGGCGAGCAGGTCAGCGAGCAACTGGCACGGGTGGTAATCGTCGCACAGGGCGTTGATGACCGGGACTTTGGAGTTGGCAGCCATGGCCACCAGGCCGTCGTGCGCGCCGGTGCGCCACACGATGGTGGACACCATCCGCTCAAGGACTTTGGCGGTGTCCTCCACGGATTCCTTGTGCCCGATCTGTGCTTCGCCAGGGTTGATGATCAGGGCATTGCCGCCCATGTCCGCGATGCCCGTGGCGAACGAGACGCGCGTCCGGGTGGAGGTCTTGTCGAAGATGACAGCCACGGTCTTGCGGCCGCTGCCCTCCGCGGCGAAGGGCTGGACGCTGTACGGGGCGGCCTTCATCCGGGCTGCGAGTTCCAGCACCTCTGCCTGCTCGGCGGGGCTGAGGTCGGTGTCCTTGAGGAAGTGCCGGGTGCTGCCAGGCACCGTACCAAGGGATGAAGCTGTGGGGGTCACTGGGCGTCCTTAGCTGCTTGGAGGATTGCCGGGAAAGCGGAGAGGAAGGTATCGGCCTGCGCTGTGGTGAGGATCAGCGGAGGTGCCAGGCGGATGGTTCGCGGACCCGGGCTGTTGACAATGAAGCCGGCGTCGAGGGCGGCCTGCACCACGGCCGGCGCGACGTCGCCGTCCAGGTCGAAGCCGATCAGCAGTCCTTCGCCGCGGACTTCGGTAACGCCGGGGTTGGCGGCCAGCGCGGAGCGCAGGTGCTCCCCCACCGCCGCCGCATTGGCCAGCACGTGCTGGCTTTCCAGGACGTGGAGGGTGGCCAGGGCCGCTGCGGTCGCCACGGGATTTCCGCCAAACGTGGTCCCGTGCTGGCCTGCGGACAACAACGACGACGTCTGCTCACCAAAGGTGACCAGGGCACCGATGGGGAAGCCCCCGCCCAGCCCCTTGGCCAGGGTGATGGCGTCGGGCACGATGCCCGAGTCCTCGCTGGCGAACCATTTGCCGGTGCGGCCGATGCCGGTCTGGACCTCGTCCAGGATGAGCAGGGCGCCCACTTTGCTGGTGGCCTCCCGCGCCGCCTTCAGGTAACCGGGCGGCAGCGGACGGACGCCTGCTTCGCCCTGGATCGGTTCCAGGAAGACAGCGGCGACGGTGTCCTCCACGGCGGCTTCCAGTGCGGCGATGTCACCGAACGGGATGTGCACCACGCCGCCGGGCAGCGGCTCGAAGGGTGCCCGGTAGGCTTCCTTAGCGGTGAGGGCCAACGCCCCCATGGTCCGGCCGTGGAAGGCACCTTCAAGGGCGATGATCTTGGCCCGTTTCACCGGCCCGTCGCCGGTGTTGCGGCGCGCCAGCTTGAAGGCGGCCTCGTTCGCTTCGGTGCCGGAGTTGCTGAAGAACACCTTGGAACCGGCGGGCGCGTGGGCCAGGTCAAGGAGTTTTTCGGCCAGCGCCACCTGGGTGGGGCTGGTGAAGAAGTTGGAGACGTGCCCCAGGGTGGCCAACTGGCTGGCGATCACCGAGGTCACGAACGGGTGCGCGTGGCCCAGGGCGTTGACGGCGATGCCGCCGAGCAGGTCCAGGTACTCCTTGCCGTCCGCGTCCCAGACCAGGCAGCCGGCGCCGCGGACCAGGACCCGCTGCGGCGTGCCGAACACGTTCATCAGCGAACTGGAGTAGCGGGAGAGCCACTCGGAGCCTGCGTGGCCCGTGGTTTCCACGAGCTCAGTCACGGGGGACTTTTCCATGGTGTTCATCCGTTGATCTCCTCGTCCGGGACTACCTGGGTGCCGATGCCCGCCGTCGTAAATGTTTCAAGAAGCATGGAGTGGGCCAGCCGCCCGTCCACGATGTGTGCGCGTTCCACGCCCTCGTCGACGGCCTTGAGGCACGCGGCCATCTTCGGGATCATGCCCGACTCAAGCTTCGGAAGCATATTCCGCAGTTCCGACGCGGTGAGGGACGAGATCAGGGAGGACTTGTCCGCCCAGTTGGCGTAGAGGCCTTCGACGTCGGTCAGGATCACCAGCTTGGAGGCGCCAAGCGCCGAGGCTACTGCGGCCGCTGCCGTGTCGGCGTTGACGTTCAGGACCTGGCCGGTGGGCTGGAACCGCGCGGCCCCCGCCACGCTGTCACCGCCGTCGACAATTTCCGGGGCCACCGTGGAAATCACGGGGATGCGGCCCGCGGCGAGGATGTCCATGATGCCTGCGGGGTCGACGCCGACCACCTCGCCCACCAGCCCCAGGTCCACCTCTTCGCCGTCCACCACGGTGCCGGTGCGGACGGCGCGGAGCAGGCCGCCGTCTTCGCCGGACATGCCGACGGCGTAGGGCCCGTGGGAGTTGATCAGGCCCACCAGTTCGCGGCCCACCTGGCCGGTGAGGACCATGCGGACCACGTCCATCGCCTCCGGGGTGGTGACGCGCAGGCCGCCCTTGAACTCGGATTCGATGCCCAGGCGGCCCAGCATGGCGTTGATCTGCGGGCCGCCGCCATGGACCACGACGGGGTGGATGCCCACGTGGTGCAGGAAGACGATGTCCTCGGCGAAGGCACGCCGGAGTTCGTCGTTGACCATGGCGTTTCCGCCGTATTTGATCACCATGGTGGTGCCGGCGAACCGCTGGATCCAAGGCAGGGCCTCGATCAGGGTTTCTGCCTTGTCCTGGGCGGCGGACATGCTGGTGGTTTCACGCGTCTGGGTGTTCATGGTGTCACTTTCCACGGCGGTTTGGGCCTGGCGGGTGGCGCGCCGGCTGGGATTCCTAGCTGGAGTAGGCGCTGTTTTCGTGCACGTAGTCGTGGGTGAGGTCATTGGTCCAGATGGTGGCTTCGGCGTCGCCTGCCTGCAGGTCGATTTCCACCAGGACTTCGCGGGGTTCCAGGTCCACCAGGGAGCGGTCATCGCCGATGCTGCCGTTCCGGCAGATCTGGATGCCGTTCATGGCGACGTTCAGCTTGTCCGGTTCGAAGATGGCATCGGTGGTGCCCACGGCGGAGAGCACGCGGCCCCAGTTCGGGTCCTTGCCGAAAATGGCGGCCTTGAAGAGGTTGGAGCGGGCCACGGAGCGGCTGACCGTCTCGGCGTCGGCTTCGCTGGCTGCGTTGAAGGTCCGGATGGCGATGTCATGGCTGGCGCCTTCGGCATCGGCGATCAGTTTGCGTGCCAGCTCGGCGCAGACCTGCGTCAGCCCGGCACCAAACGCCTCGGCGGACGGCACAGCCCCGGAAGCGCCGGAGGCCAGCAGGACCACGGTGTCGTTGGTGGACATGCAGCCATCCGAATCGGCGCGGTCAAAGGTGAGACGGGTGGCGTCGCGGAGGACGACGTCGAGCATTTCCGGCTGTACGTCGGCGTCCGTGGTGAGCACCACCAGCATGGTGGCCAGGCCCGGGGCCAGCATGCCGGCTCCCTTGGCGATGCCGCCGATGCTGAACTCCTGGCCGTCGGCGTCGGTGCCGATGAAGAGCGCTGACTTGGGCACGCTGTCCGTGGTCATGATGGCGGTTCCAGCGGCGGGACCGCCATCGGTGCTCAGCGCCGCCGCGGCAGCCTCCACGCCCGGCAGGATCTTGTCCATGGGAAGCTGCTCGCCGATCAGTCCGGTGGAGCAGACGAAGACGTCAGTGGCCGAAATGCCGAGGACCTTCGCCACTTTCTCCGCTGTGCTGTGGGTGTTCTGGAAGCCGGTAGGGCCGGTGCAGGCGTTTGCCCCGCCGGAGTTGAGGATGACGGCGTCCACCCGGCCGTCGGAGACCACCTGCCGGGACCAGTGCACGGGGGCAGCTGCCACGCGGTTGCTGGTGAAGACGGCGGCGGCTGCCTTGGAGGGGCCGTCGTTGACGACCAGGGCAAGGTCAGGATTGCCGGAGGCCTTGAGTCCGGCGGTGACGCCGGCGGCCCGGAATCCCTGGGGTGCGGTGATGGTCACGGGGCTACTCCCTGCAGGTTGAGGCCGGCGGTTTCCGGCAGGCCGAGTGCGATGTTCATGGACTGCACGGCGCCGCCGGCAGTGCCCTTTGTGAGGTTGTCGATCACGCAGGTGACGATGACCCGTCCGGTATGCGCGTCGAGGGCCAGCTGCATGGCGGCATGGTTGGAGCCCTGGACCGATTTAGTCGTCGGCCACTGGCCTTCCGGCAGCAGGTGGACGAACGGCTCGTCGTCGTACGCCTCGGCCCAGGCCAGGCGCAGCTGCGCAGCCGTGGTGCCTGCTTTGACTTTGGCGGTGGCGGTGGTCAGGATGCCGCGGCTCATCGGGGCAAGGGTGGGCGTGAAGGAAACGGAGACCTGCTCCCCCGCAGCATTGGACAGGCCCTGCTCGATTTCCGGAGTGTGCCGGTGGCCGCCGCCCACGCCATACGGGCTCATGGAGCCCATGACCTCGGAGCCAATCAGGTTGACCTTGGCGGCCTTGCCCGCACCTGAGGTCCCGGAAGCGGAAACGATCACGACGTCGTCGGCCTCCAGCAGGTGCCCCGCGAAGCCGGGAGCCAGGGCAAGGAGGGCGGACGTGGGGTAGCACCCGGGAACGGCGATGCGCTTGGCGCCCTTGAGTGCTTCGCGCTGGCCGGGCAGCTCCGGAAGTCCGTAGGGCCAGGTGCCGGCGTGGGCGGAGCCGTAGAACCTTTCCCAGGCGGCGGGGTCCTCGAGCCGGTGGTCTGCGCCGGCGTCGATGACCACCGTCCCCTCCGGCAGCTGGGCGGCGATCTCCGCGGAAGCACCGTGGGGCAGGGCAAGGAAGACGACGTCGTGGCCGGAGAGGTTCTCCACCGTCGTGTCCTCGAGGATGCGGCTGGCCAGTCCGTGCAGGTGGGGCTGGAGTTCACCGAGGCGGGAACCGGCGTTGCTGTGGGCTGTGATGGCGCCGATGGTCACACCGGGGTGCCCGGCAAGCAGGCGGAGGACCTCTCCCCCGGCGTAGCCGCTGGCTCCCGAAACCGCAACAGAAATAGTCATGCTTCGACTATACAGCAATAGTTATGCATTGCTACCGATAATTATGCATACAGGATGGCTATCAGGCGGTTGGTACTTGTCCTGCCATCCCATTGTGTCCCTAGGATGGGTTCGGCAGCCGGGGCCGGAGACGCCGGGACCCGCGAAAGGAGCGCCATGACGCACGCAATCGTCGCACGGCAGGCAGGCGGACCGGAAGTCCTTGAGTACACGGAGTCGGAGCCCCCCGTTCCGGGCCCGGGGCAGCTGCTGGTCAAGGTCGGCGCGGCGGGCGTCAACTTCATCGATACCTACAAGCGCAGCGGCACCTACAAAGTCTCCTACCCCTTCACTCCCGGTTCGGAGGCAGCGGGCACGGTGGAGGCAGTGGGCGAGGGCGTGACCGGCTTCACCGCGGGCAACCGGGTAGCCACCGCGGAAGGCGTCAGCTGCTACGCGGACTACGCCCTGGTGGATGAGGATGCGGCACTGCCGGTACCCAAAGGCCTCGATGTCTTCACTGCCGCAGCGCTCCCCCTGCAGGGCGTTACCGCCCACTACCTGATGAATTCCACCTTCAAGGTGGAACCAGGCCACAAGGTCCTGCTGCACGCGGGCGCCGGCGGCGTGGGGCTGCTGCTGATCCAGCTGCTCAAGGCACGTGGTGCGGAAGTCATCACCACGGTCTCCACCGACGAAAAGGAACAGCTTGCGCTCGACGCCGGCGCGGACCACGTGCTGCGCTACGACGGCTTCGCGGAGCGGGTCCGGGACATCACCAGCGGAACCGGCGTCGACGTCGCCTACGACGGCGTGGGTAAGGATACGTTCGACGGCTCCCTGTCAGCGCTGCGGATCCGGGGCATGCTGGTGCTGTTCGGAGCAGCATCCGGACCCGTCCCGCCGTTTGACCCGCAGCGCCTCAACGCCGCGGGCTCCCTGTTCCTGACCCGCCCCACCATGGGCCACTACCTGCGGGACGCGGCGGAACGGCGCTGGCGCTCGGACGAGGTGTTCGCTGCCGCGGCCGACGGCAGCCTGAAGGTCCGGATCGGCGCACGCTACCCGCTCAGCCAGGCCGGGCAGGCGCACCGCGACCTCGAGGGCCGCAAGACCACCGGGAAAGTCCTCCTGGTGCCATAACCGCGGGGCGACGTGAACAACAGGCAAACGCCCGAACGGCATGAATCGGACCGTCCAGGCGCGCGCGACACCTTCCGTTCATCTTGTCCCGGCACAATGCGCAGGTGACTCAGCAGCAGGTCCCCTTCGGGGATTCCGGTTCCGGCGTGGAGCCAGCCAGCATCATCCGGGACGGCGCAGGAGCCGGTGGCCGGGACCAGGCGTCCGGGGACGCCGGCCACGGCATTGCCGTCCACCGGCCCCAGCTGGCCGGGGCTCCCGCGGCACCGCCTGCCCGCACCCTGATTGATGTGCTGCAGGACACGGCCGCACGGTTTCCCGACGCCTCGGCCCTGGACGACGGCCGCACGTCGCTCAGTTACGCCCAATTGCTGGACGAGGTCCGAGCCACGGGACGCCGGCTCCACCTTGCCGGACTGGGCGCCGGTGACAGGATCGGCGTGCGGATCCCGTCCGGAACCAGCGAACTGTACGTCTCCATCCTTGCCATCCTCCTGGTGGGCGCGGCCTACGTTCCCGTGGATGCGGACGATCCCGAAGAACGGGCCCGGCTCGTGTTTGGCGAAGCCGGGGTGGCAGCGATCCTTGGGGCCGGGGGCTCGATCAAGCCAGGGCCGGCGGGCACGGTACGCAGCGGCCCGTTCAAGGGTGCGCGCCCGCCCGAACCCGGGGACGACGCCTGGATCATCTTCACGTCGGGGTCCACGGGAACGCCCAAGGGGGTGGCCGTCCGGCACCGGTCGGCTGCAGCCTTCGTCGATGCGGAGGCCCGGCTGTTCCTCCAGGATGATCCACTGGGCCCGCAGGACCGCGTCCTGGCCGGCCTTTCGGTTGCCTTCGACGCTTCCTGCGAGGAAATGTGGCTCGCCTGGCGCCACGGCGCCTGCCTGGTACCCGCACCGCGCGCCCTCGTCCGCACCGGCATGGACCTCGGCCCCTGGCTGATCAACCACGCAATCACCGCCGTCTCCACCGTGCCCACGCTCGCAGCACTGTGGCCCGCGGAATCCCTCGAAAACGTCCGCCTCCTGATCTTCGGCGGCGAAGCGTGCCCGCCGGAACTCGCCGAACGCCTGGCCGTGGAGGGCAGGGAAGTCTGGAACACGTACGGCCCCACGGAAGCAACGGTGGTGGCCTGCGCGGCGCCGCTGGGCGGCCCTGGACCAATACGGATCGGGCTGCCCCTGGCGGGTTGGGACCTTGCCGTTGTCGATGCCGCCGGCGTTCCGGTGCCCGAGGGCGGAACGGGTGAACTGATCATCGGCGGGGTGGGCCTTGCCCGCTACCTGGACCCGGCCAAGGATGCGGAAAAGTACGCCCCGATGCCCAGCCTGGGGTGGGACCGGGCTTACCGCTCGGGCGACCTCGTGCGGTTCGAACAGGCGGGTCTGATCTTCCAGGGCCGCGCGGACGATCAGGTCAAGCTGGGCGGCCGCCGGATCGAACTCGGCGAGATCGACGCAGCCATGCAGGCCCTCCCCGGGGTGGCCGGCGCCGCGGCCGCCGTGCAGACCACCGCGGCAGGCAACCAAATCCTGGTGGGCTACCTTGCCTCCGCCCCGGGCCATGACATGGACCTGGGTGCGGCACGGGAACAGCTGGCGGCAAGCCTTCCGGCGGCGCTGGTGCCGTTGTTGACGACTGTTGACTCGCTGCCCACCAAGACCAGCGGAAAAGTGGACAGGCACGCCCTGCCGTGGCCGCTGGCGGGTGCGGGCGCCGCAGAGGCGGATGCGGCTCCCTTGAACCTTCCGGATGATGCCGGGTGGATCGTGGAGCAATGGAGCAGCGTGCTGGGCAGCCCCGTCACCTCGCTGGACGCCGACTTCTTCGCCTACGGCGGCGGTTCGCTGTCCGCCGCCCAGCTGGTCTCCGCGCTGAGGGCCCGCTACCCCACCATCACGGTGGCCGACGTCTACGCGACGCCGAGGGTGGGGGCGCTGGTGGAGCTGGCCCGGCAAGTCAACCAGGGCGGCGACTCCGCTCCGGCGCGGGAGCGGACGGTGCGGCCAACTGCCAGGAAGTCGCAGGTCTTCCAGACGCTGATGGGCGTGCCGCTGCACATCCTGGTTGGCATGCGGTGGCTGACCTACCTCATGGCCGTCAACAACCTGCTGGCAGGACTCGCCGGATTTACGGCCGCACCAACCATTTCATGGTGGTGGGTGGCGGCGTCCTGGCTGGTCTTCGTCAGCCCGGCCGGACGAATGCTGCTCTCCATCGCGGCCGCCAGGCTCCTCCTCCGCGGCGTCGGGCCAGGCATCTATCCCCGGTCCGGGCGGGTCCACCTGCGGTTATGGCTTGCGGAGCAGATCCAGGACCTGGCAGGAGCGATCAGCCTCGCCAGTGCGCCGTGGGTGCCGTACTATGCCCGGGCGCTGGGGGCGAAGATCGGCCAGGACGTCCAGCTTCATTCGCTGCCGCCCGTCACGGGACTGCTGACGCTGGGCAGCGGAGCCAACGTGGAACCGGAGGTGGACCTGTCGGGCTGGTGGATCGACGGCGACGACGTGCACATCGGGGCCATCCGCATTGGCCGCGGCGCCAGCGTGGGTGCGCGCAGCACGCTGATGCCCGGCGCCTCGATTGGGGCCGGGTCGCAGGTGGAAGCAGGTTCCGCGGTGCCGGGGAAGGTGAAGGCAGGCCAACTTGCGGCAGGTTCACCGGCCCGCCGGCAGGGCAAGGCCAAGCACAGCGTGCCATGCGCCCCGGCCCAGGGCAGGTTTGCCGCACGTGCGTGGTTTGCCGGATTTGCCCTGGCGTCTGCGGGCCTGTCCGTCATTCCGTACCTGTCTGCTGCCGCCGCACTGTGGGTCGCGTTCACCTTCATCCAGGGCAGTACCTCGCTGACCGGGGCCCTCCCCCGGCTGCTGGCGGCCCTTGCCCCGGCATCACTGGTGTGGTTCGCCACGAACGCCGTCCTGGTCCTGGTTGCCACGCGCCTCCTGTCCACCGGGATCACGGAGGGCTACTACCGGATCCGCAGCCGGGTGGGCTGGCAGATCTGGGCCACCGAGCGGGTCCTGGACCTGGCCAGGGACCTGCTCTTCCCCATCTACGCGAGCCTGTTCACGCCGGTATGGCTGCGCCTGCTGGGCGCCAAGGTCGGAAGGAACGTGGAGGCCTCCACGGTGCTCCTGATCCCGAAGATGACCACAGTGGGTGAAGGGGCGTTCCTCGCCGATGACACCATGGTGGCTTCCTACGAGCTCGACGGCGGCTGGCTGCGGGTGGCACCGGCAAAGATCGGCAAAAGGTCGTTCCTCGGCAATTCGGGCATGACCGCCGCCGGCCGCAGCGTTCCCAAGAACTCACTCGTAGCCGTCCTGTCCGCTACACCGGCGAAGGCAAAATCCGGCACCTCCTGGCTGGGAAGCCCGCCCGTCCGCTTGCGGCGGACCGCGATCGCCTCCGACGATTCGCGCACTTTCCAGCCCCCGGCGCGGCTGAAAGTCGCCCGCACCCTGTGGGAACTGGGCCGCTTCCTGCCTGTCATGCTCACGGTAGCCATTGCGGCCGGCACCATGCTGGCCTTCGACTGGATCGCTGCGACCTGGGGCTACGCCGCCGCCGCCCTGCTCACCGGCGTCGTAATGCTGCTGGCGGGCCTTGTGGCAGCAGCGGCGTCCGTCGCCGCGAAGTGGGTCCTGGTGGGGCGGATCCGCCCCGGCGAACATCCATTGTGGAGCTCCTTCATCTGGCGGAACGAAGTGGTGGACAGTTTCATCGAACTGGTCACGGCGCCGTGGTTCGCCCGGGCAGCGTCGGGCACCCCGGCGCTGGTCTGGTGGCTGCGGGCGCTCGGGGCGAAAATCGGCAGCGGCACATGGTGCGAGAGCTACTGGCTGCCTGAGGCCGACCTGGTGGCCCTTGGCAGGAATTCCACGGTCAACCGGGGCTGCGTGGTGCAGACGCACCTGTTCCACGACCGGGTCATGAGCATTGACGCTGTTACGCTCGAGGACGGGGCCACCATGGGCCCGCACGGGGTCATCCTCCCCCAGGCCAGCATCGGCGCAGGCGGAACGGTGGGGCCGGCATCCTTGGTGATGCGCGGCGAAGCAGTGCCCGCCGCAACGTACTGGATGGGTAACCCGGTCAGCCCATGGAGCGGGCCCGGATCGCCGTCTGCCACCTAACCGAAGGTCCCATGAGTTCTTCAGCATCAGCCGCCCGGGGCGCTACTCCCGCAGCCGCTGGAACCTCCCCGGACCCGTACCTGCCCGGTGCCGGGACACATGCCTTCCGCGTCGAGCGGTACGAACTGGACCTGGACTACCGCGTGGCCAGCAACCGTCTCAGCGGCAAAGCGGTGCTGCACGGCGTGACCTGCGCTCCGACGTCGGCCATTGTCCTGGACCTTGTTGGCCTGCGGGCCACGAAGGTCCTGCTGGATGGCCGCAAGCCGCTCCGGTTCAGCCAGCGGGCCGGTCAGCTGGTGGTGACTGCGCCGCGCCCCTTCGAACCCGAACAGCCCTTCACCCTGGAGGTGCGCTACGAGGGCAGTCCGAGGCCCCGCCGCGGGCCGTGGGGCGAGGTGGGCTGGGAGGAACTTACGGACGGTGTCCTGGTGGCCGGGCAACCCAACGGTGCACCCTCGTGGTTCCCCTGCAACGACCACTCCGGGGACAAGGCCAGCTACCGGTTCACGGTCACCACTGAAGCGAACTACCGGGTGGTGTGCAACGGCGTTCTGCAATCGCATACTCCCCGAGCCAGCCGGGAAACCTGGGTCTACGAACAGTCGGAGCCGATGGCCGCGTACCTGGCCACGGTGCAGATTGGCCGCTACGCACTGCTGGCGCTGGACAGTGGACGGCACGGGATGCCAGTTCCGCAATCCGTGGCCGTCTCCCCCGCGCTGGCAGAGCGTGCCATCGCGGGATTGGCCTGGCAGCCGGCCATGATGCGCACGTTCAGCAGTTGCTTCGGACCCTATCCGTTCCCCGGCTACACGGTGGTGGTAACTGATGACGAACTGGAGATTCCGCTGGAGGCCCAGTCGCTGGCCATCCTGGGGCCCAACCACCTGGACCTGGAGTGGGAGTCCCAGCGCCTGATCGCCCATGAGCTGTCGCACCAGTGGTTCGGCAATTCCCTGACCGCTGCCGGGTGGCAGGACATCTGGCTGCACGAGGGCTTCGCCTGCTATGCCGAGTGGATCTGGTCCGAGGAGGCAGGCGTTATGAGCGTGGCTGAGCGGGCCGCGGCGGCCTGGCACCGGCTGGCGGCGGAGGACCAGGACATCCTGGTGGGCGATCCCGGTCCTGAGCGGATGTTCGACGACCGTGTCTACAAGCGCGGCGCGCTGGCCGTGCACGCGGTCCGGATGGCCGTGGGCGACCTCGCTTTCTTCGCGGTGCTGCAGGAATGGACCGCCGGCCACAGGCACGGCTCGGTCACCACGCAGGATTTCATCGTGGCCGTCAGTGGTGCCACGGCCGTCGATGCGGAGACGCTGCTGCACCCCTGGCTTTACGAGGAGCCGCTGCCGCCACTGCCGCTGGCCTGAGCGCGCACGGAAAGCGCGACGGCGGCCGCAAAGTGTGGAGGCAACCCGGCTTCGGCCGGGTCCAGGTCACGCAGGCCGGGACGTTCCCGCACATCAACGGTGGAAGGAGCAGTGCGGAGCCCGTCGCCAGCCATTTTCAGCCAGGCTTCCTTGCGTGTCCAGAGCCTCGCCCTCGCCGCCGGCAGCAGTTCGGCCTTGACGTCCCGGAGGGTCCGCCGCTCCGCGGGCGTCAGGGCCACCTCGTCAAACCCGTCGAAGCCGGTACGGGCCGGCTCCTCGATGTCGGCGCCCAGCCGCGTTCCAGGGGAGGCGTCCACCACAGCCGCGAGCAGCGTCCAGCCACCGGCCCGGGACAGGCTCAGCGCCAGGGGCGCAGGGGCACCCCGGTAGCTGTATCCCGGCCGGCCGTGGCCGAGACCGGGGCCTGTTCCGCACTGCGGGCAGCTGTAGGCCACGGTGAGGTCTGCGGCGGGAACTGAGAGCAATTGGCCTGCAAAGACCCTCTGGGAAACGCGGCCGGCAAGGAACATCCAGCCCGCGGCAGGTGCCATGGCCGCGGCCCGCGTGAGTTCAGCGCTGCCCAGGAGGCGTTCGGCGTCCCGCTGCACCGCAGCCGCTTCCCCGGGCAGCAGGAAGGGCGGGACTGCACGCATTTCACATTGCGCCATGACCCGCCCTCCCTGCTGCGAACAGTATCTAGCGCTGGACAGCTCCGAAGCGTTCCGCTGCCAGGGCCACGGCGCCTTCACGCGCTGCCGAGGCCTCGTCCGCGGTCAGGGTGCGGTCGGCGGCCCGGAACCGGAGCCCGAAGGCCAGCGACTTCTTGCCGTCCTCAATGCCCTTGCCGGCGTAAACGTCGAACAGTGCCACGTCTTCCAGCAGCTCTCCGGCGCCTTCCCGCAGGGCGGCAAGGACGTCGTCTGCCGGTACGTCGGCCGGGACCACGAGCGCCACGTCCTGGGTGGCCACCGGGAACGTGGAAATGTGGCGCGCCACAATCACATCGGGTGCGGCCTCGAACAGGGCATCGGCGTCAAGTTCCAGTGCCACCGAACGGGCGGGCATGTCAGAGGCGGCCAGCAGCTTGGGGTGCAGTTCGCCGGCATAGCCCACAGTCTCCCCCGTGCGCAGCGCCAGCCGGGCGGTGCGGCCGGGGTGGAACGCCTGGTGGCTGCCCTGGCTGACCACCAGGTCCACGCCCAGCACATCGCCGGCAAGGCGGGCTACGTCCAGTGCGTCGGCCCAGTCCCACACGCGGGGCGTGTGGTTCGCGGCGGCCGGGGAATCGTGGCCGGTGAGGACCGCCGCGATGTGGAATGGCTGGTTCGGGACGCCGTCGTACAGTGCGTCAAGAACCTCATCGGCAGGTTTGGCGCCCAGCGGCGGGATGTCAGCAGTTCCCACGGTCCCCTCCGGCAGGAACACCAGGCCGGATTCAAACAGGGCCAGGTCCCGGAAGCCCCGGGAGTGGTTGCGCTTGGCCACCTCGATCAGTCCGGGCAGGATGGACGTGCGCAGGTAGCCGTGCTCCTCGCTGATCGGATTGGCCAGCTTGAGGGCGGTCCGCGCCCCTCCTTCGTCAGCCACGCCGAACGTGTCGTTGGCCGCCTTGGACACGAAGGGGTAGGACAGGACCTCGGTGAGTCCGGCGTCCGCCAGGGCCTGGATGAGGCGGCGGCGCTGTTGCTGGACGCGGGTCAGGCCACGGCCCGGAGGGGCGACCGGCAGGGTGGCGGGGATCTTGTCGTAGCCCACCAGCCGGGCGATTTCCTCGGTGAGGTCTTCCTTGGTCTCCAGGTCGCTGCGCCAGCTCGGCGGCGTAACCGTCCACCCGGCGTCGTTCTTTGCGACCACGGCGCCCAGGTCCTCTAGGGACGTGACAATCTGCTGCCCAGTGAAGTCGATGCCGATCCGTGCAGCGGCGAAGCCTGCGGGCAGCTCGATGGTGACGGTGTCCGGGGCGGTCCCGACGTCGGTTCCCGCTTCGTCAGCGGTGCCGCCGGCCAGTTCCACCAGGAGGTCAACCACGCGCTGGGCGGCGACGCCGGCCACGTGCCAGTCCACGCCCCGTTCGAACCGCTTGGACGCCTCGGACGGCAGTTTGTGCCGGCGCCGGGAACGCCCGATGGAGACATCGTCAAAGTGCGCCGCCTCAACCAGGATGTTCGACGTCGAGTCGCTCACCTCGGTGGCCGCGCCGCCCATGACACCTGCGATGCCGATGGCCCCGGAGTTGTCAGTGATGAGCAGGTCCTCGGCGTCAAGGGTGCGTTCCTTGCCGTCCAGGGTGGTGATCTTCTCCCCGGCGGTTGCACGCCGCACCACGATGTCGCCGGAGAGCTTGTCCAGGTCATAGCAGTGCGTGGGCTGGCCGAGTTCGAGCATGACGTAGTTGGAGATATCCACGGGCAGGGAGATGGAGCGGATGCCGGCGAGCCGGAGCCGGGAGACCATCCACGGCGGGGTGGGCCGGGTGGCGTCCACGCCGCGCACCGTGCGGGCCACGAACCGGTCGCAGCCGGCTTTGCCGTAGATGGGGGCGTCGTCGTTGAGCTTGACGCCGTAGCCGCCGGAAAGTTCGGCCGGTGCCTGGACCCTGGAGGCGGGATCCGTGAAGGCGGTGCCGGTGGCATGCGCGTATTCGCGGGCCACGCCGCGGATGGAGAAGGCGTAGCCGCGGTCCGGGGTGACGTTGATTTCGGCCGCCTGGTCGTAGAGGCCCAGGAGCTCCATGGCGTCGGTGCCCACCTCTGGGTCCAGCCCGATGCGGGAAAGCACCAGGATGCCGTCGTGGTCCTCGCCGATCCCCAGTTCGCGGACCGAGGCGATCATGCCGGCGGACAGGTGGCCGTACGTCTTGCGGGCGGAGATGCGGAAGTCGCCGGGCAGTACGGCGCCTGGCAGCGTGACCACCACTTTGTCGCCCTCAACGAAGTTGTGCGCGCCGCAGATGATGCCCTGGACGCCGGACGGGTCGATGCCGTCCCCAGTGAGGGTCTGTTCCTTGCCTTCGGGGACAACCCGGACCTGGCACCAGTTGATGGTCTTGCCGTTGGTCTGCGGTTCCTTGACCAGGCTCAGGACCTGGCCCACCACCACGGGGCCCTGGAGGGTGTCCGTGGGGCGGTGGACGGCTTCTTCTTCAAAGCCGACCTTGACCAGTTCTTCCATGACGTCTTCGGCCGTTGCTCCGGCCGGTACTGCTGCGAATTCCCGCAGCCAGGAAAGTGGGATACGCACTGTTAGATCTCCATCCCGAAGTGCTCGCTGAACCGTACATCGCCTTCGATCATGTCGTGCATGTCGGCAACCTCGTTGCGGAACATGAGGGCACGCTCGATGCCCATGCCGAAGGCAAAACCTGAATAGACGTCCGGATCGATGCCGGCGGCGCGCAGGACGTTGGGGTTGACCATGCCGCAGCCGCCCCACTCGATCCAGCGCGGGCCGCCCTTGGCGCCGGGGTGGAAGATGTCCAGCTCGGCGGACGGCTCGGTGAACGGGAAGTAGTTGGGCCGCAGGCGGACCTTTGCCTCCTCACCGAACATCTGGCGGGTGAAGTGCTCCAGGGTGCCGAGCAGGTCCGCCATGGACAGGCCCTTGTCGATGGCCAGGCCTTCGAACTGGTGGAACACCGGGGTGTGGGTGGCGTCCAGTTCATCGGTGCGGAACACCTTGCCCGGGCAGAGCACATAGATGGGAACTTCGCGCTCCAGCATGGAGCGGACCTGCACCGGGGAGGTGTGCGTGCGCATCAGCAGGTGGGCTTCGGGCGGCTCCACGAAGAAGGTGTCCTGCATTTCGCGGGCCGGGTGGTCGGGCTTGAAGTTCAGGGCGTCGAAGTTGAACCATTCGGATTCCACTTCGGGGCCTTCGGCGATCTCCCAGCCCATGCCCACGAAGATGTCCGCGACGCGGTCCTGCAGGGTGGACAGCGGGTGGCGCGCACCGGCGCGGCGGCGGCGGGGGGCGGCGGTGACGTCAACGGTTTCCTCGACCAGGATCCGGGCGTCGTTCTCGGCTTCGAGCACTTCGGCGCGCTCGGCGAGCGCCTTGTTGACCCGGCCGCGGGAGGCACCCATGAGCTTTCCGGCGAGCGCCTTCTGGTCCTTGGGCAACCGGCCGATTTCGCGGTTGGCAAGGCTGAGCGGGGATTTCTCGCCGCTGTGGGCCAGGCGTACCGCCTTCAGCTCGTCAAGGGTGGCCGCACCGGCGATGGCGGTGATGGCCTGGTCTACAGCGGCGTTGATGGCGGCCTCATCCGTGGGGTTCGGGATGGCGGCGCCCGGCAAAGTTTCAGTCATCTACTGTTCTTAGCTACGAGTCGTGGCTGCCGGCAGCCGGTCAGCCATGCACGGTTTCCCGCGCGGCCCGTCCGTCGCCGGCAGGTCATGGATGAATGCGCTGAACGTCAGTGTCATTCAATGACCAGGTCAGGGCTCGCCGGAAGGACCGGCGGCCACTGCCCTCCAGTCTAGTAGAACCCTCCAGTTACCATGGCCTCATGACTTTGCGGCAGCACGCAGGTTCGGTGAATGGCCCGACGACGGCCCAGCGGTTCAGGCGGGCAGCCAACCTCCTCAACGGGAGCACCCTGGCCGGGCTCGCCGTCGCCCTTGCCGCCAGGACACACATCAGGCACGGCCCGCGCGGGCTGATCATTGCGGCCGGCTACCGCTGGCGGCTGCCTTTCGCCGGCGCCTACACCCTGGGCAACGTGGTGCTGTGCCGCGGCACGGCCGAGGACCTGTTGTCCCGGCCTGCCCTGCTGGGACACGAGGAACGGCATTGCAGCCAGTACGCGTGGTGCCTGGGGCTGCCCTTCATCCCCCTATACCTGGTGGCCGCTGGCTGGTCCGTGCTGCGAACCGGCAATCCGGGGACAGCCAACATCTTTGAGCGTCGGGCCGGCCTGGCCGCCGGCGGCTACCCACTCCGGGCGGCGAGGCATCCGTGACGGGCCGCGACCCCCAGGCCAGCCGGGATCCGGGGACCATCACCGTCACGGGGACCGGATGGGCGGAAGCCGCACCGGACCTGATGCTTGTCTCCATAGGTGTCGAGTGCCGCGCCGAATCGGTCGTTGAAGCTTACGCGGCAGCAGGCAAGGACCTGGCGGCAGTTGGCTCGGCCCTCCGCAGCCGGGGCGTTGGGCCGGACGATATCCGCTCGGCCGGCCTTGCTGTCCGCGCCGACCTCGCCTGGCGGGACGGTGAAGGCCAGCGGCTTGTGGGCTACATAGCCTCCAGCAGCCTCGCGGTCAGGCTGCGGGACCCAGGCAGCGCGGCCGCCACCGTTTCCGAAGCCGTCCACACGGCCGCGGACAATGTCCGCCTCAACAGCCTGCAGCTGGTCCTTTCGGACGACTCGGTGGTCCGGGCACAGGCCCGTGACGCTGCATGGCAGGACGCGCTCAGTTCCGCTGCGCAGTATGCCGCATTGGCCTCGGCCGGCCTGGGCAGTGTCCTGTCCGTCACCGACCAGCGCCCGGCCCCGGGACCGGTGCCGCTTGCCGGTTTGCAGCGGGCATCCGCCACGGAAGGGCCACAGGTTGAGTTGGGCCTGAACCGGGTGGAGGCAGCCGTCACCGTCACCTGGGAGCTACTGCCCTAGCCCGCAGCCGTACCCGCCGCGTCGAGCCATTGTTTCGCCTGGGCTGGACTGCGTGGCGCCTTGACTTAAATTCGAACATGTTTTCGAATGGTGCCATGAGATGGGAAGCGCAAGCACTGGTACCCACGCCGGATGCCGCAGGAGGACCCGGCCCCGCGCTGCTTCCGCTGGCCGGTCTGGTCCGGTCCGTCACCACCCCCGAGTTCGCCGGGATCACGTTCCACGAGGTCACCGCAAAATCTGTGCTCAACAGGGTCCCGGCGGGATCGAAGATGCCTTTCGAGTGGACAGTGAATCCCTACCGCGGCTGCAGCCACGCCTGCGTCTACTGCTTTGCCCGCAAGAGCCACACCTACCTGGACTTCGACGCCGGCATGGACTTCGACAGCCAGGTGGTGGTGAAGGTCAACGCCGCGGAAGTCCTCAGGAAGGAACTTAACAAGGCCTCCTGGACGCGCCAGCAGGTGGCGCTGGGCACCAACACCGACCCCTACCAGCGGGCCGAGGGCAGGTACCGCCTCATGCCTGGCATCATCAATGCCCTGGCGGAATCCGGCACTCCCCTGTCCATCCTCACCAAGGGGACCCTGCTGGCACGTGACATTCCCTTGCTCAAGCGCGCCGCTGCCCAGGTACCCGTGGGACTTGGCATCTCCCTGGCCATGACCGACGAAGCTCTCTCCGAGGCCATCGAACCCGGCACTCCCGGGCCCCGGGCCCGCCTCAAACTGGTGTCCCGGCTGCGCGAGGCAGGCCTGCCCTGCGGCGTGATGGCCATGCCCATCCTGCCGTGGCTCTCCGACAGCGACGAAGCCCTGGATGCCCTGTTCGCTTCCCTGGCCGCCGCCGGAGCAACCGGCGTCACCGCCGGCGCCCTGTACCTGAAGCCGGGCACCAGGGAATGGTTCATGAAGTGGATCGCCGCCAACCATCCTGAACTGGCCGGGCGCTACCGGCGGCTCTACGGCACCGGTTCCTATGCATCCAAGGAGTACCGGACGTGGCTTGCGGGCAAGGTCCGCTACTTCAAGGCCCGCTACGGCTTTACGCACTCCTCCGGCTTCAGCCACAGGGACCTTGACGATCCACGGGCCGAGGAAGCGGCGTACCCGGCGGGGAGCATTCCCACCGCGGTTCCCGGCGGACCCCTTGCAGGCTCCCCCGCGATGACTTCTTCGGTGTCCGGGACAGCCGTGCAGGATTCCCTCTTTTAGCCGGTTTTGGCGTTGGCCCCGCCTGCAGGCCGGTCCTCTACCGGGGACTGCGGCACCAGCGCCGACACAGAGTCCAGGAGTGCGTGCACAATCGGATAGTCGGCCGGTATCCAAGGCAGGCCAAGGACAGCGGCGTGGTCCTCCAGCCGGATCCAGCGCAGTTCGTCATGGTCTTCAAGCGGCGCGGGTTCGCCACTGGCCACCTCGGCGAACCACACCCTCATGCTGGCCCGGTCGTTGAGGCGCCAGCCGGCCGGGGTTTCCGCCGGCAGCTCTGCTCCCAGCCGCACGCCGATTCCCAGCTCCTCGGCCAGTTCGCGCACCAGCGCCGCTTCGGGAGCCTCACCGGGTTCCACCTTGCCGCCCGGGAACTCCCACAGGCCGGCCAAATGCTCCGGAGCGCTCCGCCGTGCCACCAGCAACGCCCCCGGATTGGCCAGCGTATCCACTACTGCCCCGCCAACCACCTGTATCAGTCCAGTCACCGCCCCATTCTATGGGCGACAATGGGAGGGGCCCGGAACGGCATCTCCCTCAGGGGGAATAGTGGCCCGCCCCCCAGGGTTTGCCCCACTGTCCGGACCTTCCTGCCCCATTGCCGTGGCGTCCGTCCCCTTTCCGGTTCCACCTTCAGAAAAGCAGGCATATGAGCAGCGTCCTCTCCCCGTCCACGGCAGCCCGCACCACGACTCCCCGCGTCGGCATGGCCATCTTTGCGCTGGCCATGGGTGGCGTGGGCATCGGCGTCACCGAGTTCACCATGATGGGCCTGCTCAAGGAAGTGGAGCAGGGCCTTGGGATCAGCACCCCTGAAGCCGGGCACCTGATCTCCGCCTACGCGCTGGGAGTGGTGGTCGGGGCTCCGCTGCTGGCCGCCGTCGGCGCCAAACTGCCCCGCAAGAGCCTGGCCCTGGGCCTGCTGCTGTTCTTCACGGTGGCCAACCTGACCTCATTCATGGCCCCCGACTACGGGTCGATGCTCGTGTCCCGCTTTGCCGCCGGGCTGCCCCACGGGGCGTTCTTCGGAGTTGCCGCCGTGATCGCTGCATCCTTGGTGCCCCCCACCCGGCGGGGCTGGGCCATCTCCATGGTCATGGCCGGCCTCAGCGTCTCCAACGTGGTGGGCGTACCGTTCGCCACGTGGCTGGGCCAGACTTTCGGCTGGCGCCTGCTGTTTGTCCTGGTGGGCGCCATCGGCCTGGTGGCACTGCTCATGGTGTGGAAGTTTGTCCCGTTCCAGGCCGCGCACCCTGACGCGAGCATCCGCCGTGAACTCGGCGCCCTCAAGCGGCTCCAGGTCTGGCTGGCCCTCCTGGTGGGCATCGTCGGCTTCGGCGGCTTCTTCGCCACCTACACCTACATCGCGCACACCATGACGGCTGTTGCCGGCATCCCGTCGGGGCTGCTCCCCCTGGTGGTGGCTCTATACGGGTTGGGCATGGTGGCCGGAAACATCGTGGGGGGCAGGCTGGCCGACAAATCCGTGATGGGCACGCTCTACCGCGTCCTCCCGGCCATTGCCGTGGCCCTGGTGGTTTACGCGGTGGCAGCCCACTGGCCGTGGAGCGCCATGGTGATGGTGTTCGTGGTGGGCGCCTCCGGCTCCATGCTGATCCCGGCACTCCAGACCCGCCTCCTCGACGCCTCGCCCGACGCACCGTCGTTGGCATCGTCCCTCAACCATGCCGCGCTGAACGTTGCCAACGCACTCGGCGCATTCCTCGGGGGGCTGGTCATTGCGCTCGGGTGGGGCTTCGTCGCCCCCGCGCTGGTGGGCGCTGTCCTTGCGGTCCTCGGCTTCGGCGTCGCCCTGCTCAGCGGACTGCTGGAACGCAAAAGGCCGCTCGCTGCCTGAGCGGCCCGGGCTCTGGTCCCGGCCGTCCCTTCACCGGTGCGGCAGCAGTGAACAGACCGCCCGTGACGGGTCTTAACGATGCGGCAACGCCCGCTTTGGAGCTACTGACTTTGCCGGGTGGGTATGTTAGCTTGAGGCTCATCGGGACTATTAATCCCGGTCACAATAAGGAGGAGACATGGGTTTTCTTGCTTGGATTATCCTGGGCCTGATTGTCGGGGCCATCGTTAAAGCCGTCATGCCCGGACGGGTCGGCGGCGGCTGGGTCACCAGCCTCATCCTGGGTGTCGTTGGAGCCATCGTTGGCGGCTGGATTGGCAGCCTCCTGTTCAACAAGGGCGATCTTGCCTTCTTCGACCTCGGCACCTGGATTCTCGCTATTGTTGGCGGCCTGGTTGTCGCCGGCATCTACGGAGCCGTCACCGGACGCGGGAAAGCCACTCGCGCACCCTGATCAATCTGTCCAGCAACACTCAAAGGGCCCCGGATTTCCGGGGCCTTTCTTTGTGCCCGGACGCACTAGCCGTTGTGGTCCTGGGCGGGCGCTGCCGGGCGGCGCTGGGAACGGGCGCTCGCGTAGAGGCACACGGTGGCTGCGGTCCCAAGATTGAGGCTTTCGGCCGCGCCGTACACCGGAACCGCAACCCGGTGGTCTGCCAGTTCAAGCTCCGCCTCGGAGAGCCCCTGGGCCTCGTTCCCAAAGAACCAGGCGGTAGGTGCAGCGAGGTCGTAATCAGATCCGGGGCCGGCTCCGGTGAGCCTGCGGCGGGCGTTCTCGTCCTGCAGGACATCGAGGTCCAGCTGCCCGTAACCGTCGGCAGCGAGGACACCGATGCCCCGGGCCTTGCAGGCGGCAGCAAGTTCCGCGGGATCTGCGGCCAGGACGACCGGCAGATGGAACAGCGACCCCGCGGTGGAGCGGACAGCCTTGGGGTTGTAGATATCAACGCTGGACGCTGTGAAGATGACGGCGTCCGCGCCCGCCGAATCGGCCGCACGCAGCACGGTGCCTGCGTTTCCCGGGTCCCGGACCTGGCACAGCACGGCAATCAGGCGCGGGCCGGCGTCGAGCACGTCCGCCAAGGCAACGTCCACGAACCTGCAGACGGCCACGATTCCCTGCGGGTTGACGGTGTCCGCCATGGCTGCCAGGACCTCGTCGGTGGCCAGCCGGGCGTTGGTGCCTTCGGCGAGCTCTTCGAATTCGGGGAAGCGGTCCAGGCAGCTTTCGCTGGCGAAGACCTCGGTGACCACTCCGGGCGCTCCCGCCGCGAGGCGCTGCTGGTGGAGCTTGAGGGCTTCCCGGACAGCCTGCGGCCCCTCCGCAAGGAACTGGCCGCGCTTTAAACGGGCCGGGCGCCCTGCAAGCTTTGCCACGTCCCTGACCCGATCGGCTCGGGGGTTGGACAGTGGAAGATCTTGCGGGCGCCCGGATTCGTTCATACAAGAACTGTAGTAGCTGACGCTTCCAGTTCCTGAACTGGCCCCTCAGGCGAGGGGCGGCAGCGGCTGCTAGGCTGCGGCAACCTTCTTGGCGGAGGTGTCTGCCGGCAGGGAGTCCTTGGCCACCTGGACCAGTGCGGCGAAAGCGTTGGCGTCGGAGACGGCAAGCTCGGCCAGCATGCGGCGGTCAACCTCAACCTCGGCGGCCTTCAGGCCCTGGATGAGGCGGTTGTAGGTGAGGCCATTGGCGCGGGACGCAGCGTTGATGCGCTGGATCCACAGGCGGCGGAAGTCGCCCTTCTTCTTCTTGCGGTCACCGTAGCTGTACACAAACGAGTGCAGCAGCTGCTCTTTGGCCTTGCGGTACAGGCGCGAACGCTGTCCGCGGTAACCCTTCGCCCGTTCAAGAACAACCCGGCGCTTCTTGTGGGCGTTGACCGCCCTCTTCACACGTGCCACGTGCGTACTCCTTCGAAAATCTGATCCCAAGCATCTGTTGCCGGTGTCCCGGCGGCCTGAGAAGGCTGTTTGGCAGGTGACGGACCACCGGCGGGCGGCCCATCAATAAACTTGGAAACTAGATGCCGAGCATCTTCCGGATGACCTTGGCGTCGCCCTTGAAGACGATCTTGTCGCCGGCAAGGCGGCGGGTCAGGCGGCTGGACTTGTGCTCCAGGTAGTGGCGGCGGTTGGCCTGCTGGCGGCGCAGCTTGCCGCTGCCGGTCAGCTTGAAGCGCTTCTTAGCACCACTGTGGGTCTTCATCTTCGGCATGGGAACCGATCTCCTTACGTTTCTGCGGGCCCGGGGGCCGGCAGTTCTATCGCGCAGCCACCCCCGCGGGCAGCATGCTGGTTGCTGACTGCCGGAACAGGCCCGGCAGCTGTGAACTAGTTGGTCTTCTTACCGGCCGGCTTCGGCACTGCCTTGGGGGCAGGACGTGCAGCAGGCTTCGGTGCAGCAGGCCTGGCCACCGGCTTGGGCGGCGCAGGCACACCGGCCGGCTTCGGCGCAGCCGCTTCCGGCTTGGCGGCAGCTGCAGGCTTGGGCGCCGGCGCGGCGGCCTTCGGTGCAGCAGCCTTGGGTGCAGCAGCCTTCGGCGCTTCCTGCTTCGGAGCCGGAGCCTTGGGGGCCTCCTGCTTCGGAGCCTGGGCCTTGGGCGCTTCCTGCTTCGGAGCGTCCTGCTCAGGAGCGGCAGCAGGCGCTTCGGCCGGAGCGTTGTCGGCGGCAGGTGCCTCCGGCTCGGTGGACACGGTGAAGCCTTCCGGCAGGAGGTCCGCCAGTGACTGCGTCATGGGGGTCTGGTCCTGGCCGGAGGTGTCAACGCGTCCTGCAGCCTTGGCTTCGTTCTGGGCCTTGGCCTCGGCGCGCTGGGTTGCCCGGCGTGCCTCCGCCTTGGCCTCAGCCTTGTTCTTCAGCGGGCCAACCACCATGACCATGTTGCGGCCGTCGATGCGGGGGCTGGACTCCACCACGCCGACTTCGGCGACGTCGTCCGCGAAGCGCTGGAGCAGGCGGATGCCCATCTCCGGACGCTGCTGCTCACGGCCACGGAACTGGATCATGGCCTTGACCTTGTCCCCGGCACCGAGGAAGCGCAGGGCGTGGCCGCGCTTGGTCTCGTAATCGTGGGTGTCGATCTTCAGGCGGAAGCGGATTTCCTTCAGAACGGTGTTCGTCTGGTTCTTCCGGGCCTCACGTGCCTTGACCGCGGCCTCGTACTTGTACTTGCCGAAGTCCATCAGCTTGCACACCGGAGGCTTCGCCTGAGGTGCAACTTCAACGAGATCAAGGTCGGACTCGGCAGCCAGGCGCAGGGCATCCTCAATACGGACGATTCCTACCTGTTCACCTGCAGGGCCGACCAGCCGCACCTCGGGGACGCGGATACGCTCATTGATTCTTGGCTCGCTAATGTTAAAGCTCCTGTGTTTGTTGTTGAGTCCGGCAAATGAAGAAGGCCCCCAATTGCCGGAGCAATCGAAGGCCTCAAAGAGGTTGGACCGGCAACCCGCTAAGGGCTGCACATGCACAGTCCCGGCAAATGCCGGCCCATGCCCAACCAGGTACCCGGCAACCTTGCGTCCCTGCGGGTTCCAAAGGAACGGGCGGGACAACGGCTGACGCGGGTGGGAGAGAACTCCGCTTGCAAACTGGATGCCATTCTACAGAAAAAATTCCCGTCAACGCCGCGAAGCGCTGCTGGGAACCTGATCGTTTAGGACAATCCCTGAAATAACTACATCCAGTCGGTCTGTGTCAAGCTTACCAGTATGAGCACCCCAGACAGTAATTCATACGTCTTCGAGCCCGGCGACGCAGGCGCAGACGTCTCACAACAGATCCGCGACATCTCCGAAGTTCCCGCCATCGAGGTCATCACCACGGCGGCCGTGCACCTGATGAGCGCCGCAGCGGTGAAGCTTGGCCTGGCCGAAGAGGACAACGCAGCCGAACTCAAGGACCTCGACGAGGCCCGGAAGCTGATCACCGCACTGGCCGGCCTCGTGACCGCGGCCGCCCCGGAAATCGGGTCCCAGCACGCCGGACCCTTGCGCGACGGCCTGCGGTCCCTGCAGTTGGCCTTCCGCGAAGAGTCGCTGATTCCGGATGCACCGGGCAAGGGTCCGGGCGAAAAGTACACCGGGGCAGTCAACTAAAGCCCAACTCCCCCAAGCACCGTCCGACGGCGGGACGCCCCCTTTGCGGGCCGTCCCGCCGTCGCATTTTAAAGCGGCTGGCCGGGAGACCCAGGGGCCGGCCTGCGGCGCCGCTGCTGAAGCGCGAGCCCGACGACGCAGAGCACCACGCCGGCGGCTCCGACGGAGACGAAACCGCCGGAAGGGCCCATGACGTCGATGAAGACCCCGGCCAGCGGCGAACCGAACGCAACTCCGGCGGTCAACGCGGAGCCGTACCAGCCCATTGCCTCCCCCCGCCGCTCCTCCGGGACCAGCTCCGCGACCTTTTCGGAGGCCGCGGACAGCACAGGGGCGCACAGCAGCCCTGGCAGGACGGAGACAAAGGCAAGCGTCCAGGTGTCGTGGGCGAAGGCCATGGGCAGGGTCAGCGCGGCCATGCCGAGCAGCAGGAAGATCGGCGGAATGGGCCGGTGCATGGCCCCGTAGACCAAACCGCCCACCACCGAAGCCGCGCACCAGAAGACGAAGACGATCCCGATCTCGCTCTGGTGGCCGTCGATTTCCAGCGCGGCCACAATGCCGACGTCGGTGCCGCTGAGGACCATTCCGGCGCCCGCGGCAACGGCGAAGAGGGCCGCGACTGTTGCGGTGAACCAGGAAAAGCCGCCCGCCAGTCTTCCCCTGAGGCCCTGCGCGGCGCTGGTGGCCGCCCCGGCGGGCGCCAGTTCCGCGGCGGCTTCCTGCACATGCCCCGGGGCCGTGGACACCACCGCGGCCTCGGCGGCATGCTGCTCATCCGCCGCGCACTCCAGGCTCAGTCCTTCGCTGCGGGTGGGCGGGTTGAACCACATAAGGAACAGGCCGGCCAGCGATGTTGAAACGCCCACCACCGTTAGCCCTGCGGTGGTGAAGCCGCTGGTGGCCACCACGGCGCCGGCCGCCGGGCCGATCATGAAGACCACCTCCGTAGTGATGGCGTCGAGGGCAAACGCGGTGCGGCGCTGCTCGCCCTCCGCCAGGACGCCCAGGGATTGCCGGACCACGCTGAAGATGGGGAGCGTGAGCAGGCCGCCGACGAAGACCAGCGGAAGGAGCCACTGGTAGGACACGTGCGGCACCACCGACCAGATCACCGTCTCCGAGATCACCGATGGGATGAGCGCGGTCCGGAGCCCCGCCGTGTCCACGCGCCTGCCACGCCATGGCGCACCCAACGCAATGCCGATGGTCATGACAGCCGCGGCGGCACCGGCGGCGGCATAGCCCTGGCCCAGGGTAAGGACGATGTGCAGGGTGAGCAGAACACCGGCGGCTGAGTGCGGGATCCGGGCAACCATGCCCACCAGCAGCAGCCGGCGGATGGGCCGGACGGCAAGCAACTCCCGGTAGAGAGCGAAATTCACGAAAGCGGTCCTTCAGGATGCGCCGCAGCCCCTTGGGGATCACCCATCCGGCTGGCGGCTAGTCGGGAGCGCGCCTCAGTTTGATTTCCAGGGAATCGACGCGCTCCCCAAACAATACATTCCGGGACCACTCGGCCTGCAGGCCGGCTACCAGATCCTGGACACCGGCCGCGTCCAGGCCGTCCTCGAGGTACAGCACCACCTGCAGTTCCGGCCCGGTACCGCCACCAGGGAGCAGGGACCCGTCGGCGGCCCTGGCGACGACTCCCCTGCCGGGCAACAGTTCGACGCCGCGGACGGCCGCGAAGCCGGCGGCAGCGTTGCCCATTTCGGCGGCGAGGGCCCGGTCACTGTAGGAGGGGGTCCAGGCATGCTGCTTGGCGAGGGCCCAGACACCGGGGCGGCGCACCACGAAGGTTACATCCGCACCCGGATCCAGGACCAGGAGTTCTGCCCCTTCGGCGACCGCAGAGAGGGCCGCCCGGGCGGCATAGACCGCTACCGGCCGGGCGTCGGGATGCCATGCGGCCAGTGCGGCCGCAGAAGTGAACGCCGGCAGCGCGGTCCTGCCGTCGGCGGCCTTCAGCGTCACCAGCGCCATGTCCGCCTGCTTGTCCGCGTGCAGCCCGTGCGCTGTCCCGGCCTCTTCGGCGAGCTGGGCCACGATGGGAATGAACACGCGGGCCGTGGCCAGCGCGGCAACGACGTCCGCCTCGTCGCCCCGCCCCTCCCGGAGCGCGGCAATTGCGGTGAGGTAGCCGGCGTCGGCCGTTCCGTCGTCGTCCTCGAAGTTGTGGATCTTCGCATCATCTCCAGCCAGGCTGCGGCCGGCCCATGGCTGGCCCGCGGAATCCGTGGCACCACCGGCGCCGGCCAGGGCCGCCGCAATATGGCCGGGGAGTTGGCGGGCGGGAGGGCTTACCGGTTCTTCGGAGCTGGGCATGGCCGGGCTGCTTCCCCGCGCCTACCGGCGGCCGGCGACGTCGAGGGCTTCGGGCAGCGTGAAGGCGCCGGCGTAGAGTGCCTTGCCCACAATGGCGCCTTCGACGCCCAAGGGGACCAGCGAGCGGAGGACTTTGAGGTCGTCCAAACTGGAAATGCCGCCGGACGCCACCACGGGCTTACCGGTCTTCTCCACCATCTGGCGCAGGAGTTCAACGTTCGGGCCCTGCAGGGTGCCGTCCTTGGTCACATCGGTGACCACGTAGCGGGCGCAGCCGGCCTCCTCCAGGCGGCCCAGGACGTCCCACAGGTCCCCGCCTTCCTTCGTCCAGCCACGGCCGGCCAGGGTGGTGCCCCGGACGTCCAGTCCGACGGCGATCTTGTCGCCGAAGCGCTCGATGGCCCGCGCGGTCCAGTCAGGGTTCTCCAGTGCTGCGGTCCCCAGGTTGACCCGGGCGACACCCAGGTCGAGCGCTGCCTCCAGGGTCTCATCGTCGCGGAGGCCGCCCGAGAGCTCTACCTTGATGTCCAGCCGGCCCACCACCTCGCGGAGCAGGTCGGCGTTGGAACCGCGCCCGAAAGCAGCGTCAAGGTCAACCAGGTGGACCCATTCAGCACCCTGCTGCTGCCAGTTCAACGCGGCTTCGAGGGGGGTGCCGTAGCTGGTTTCGCTGCCCGCCTCGCCCTGGACCAGCCGGACGGCCTGGCCGTTGACAACGTCGACGGCTGGCAGGAGTTCAAGTACCGGCAGGTCATGTGCGGTGGTCATACTCATCCTCGGTGTTGGTTCTTCGGTTGGGACTAAAGCGGGGGCGGCCGGCAACCGTTTATGCTCCGTGCCGCCCCCGGACTGTCAATTGCCCGGCAGCGTGAGCAGGTAGGCGGCAACCAGTGACATGGCAGCCAGGGCGTAGAACGACACCTGGAGCCACAGGGGCCTGGCCTGCTGCCGGAACGAGATGCCGCCGCCAATCAGCAGGCCGGCGAGGCCCATCAGGAGTACGGACCACATCTAGGCGCCACTGCCGGCGCTGGCAGGGTCGCCGGAATCGGCGCCGGCCGGCCTGCGCAGGCCCTCCACCCAGTTGCGCAGGAGCCGCGCGCCGGCATCGCCGGATTTTTCGGGGTGGAACTGGGTTGCGCAGAGCGGGCCGTTTTCCACGGCCGCGATGAACGGGCCGCCGTGCTCGGACCAGGTCACCAGTGGCGGTGCCATCCGCGGCTGGATGACGTCGAAGTTCCATTCCTGCACGCCGTAGGAGTGCACGAAGTAGAACCGTTCGTTTTCGACGCCGGCAAAGAGCTTCGAGCCTTCGGGGACCTTGACGGTGTTCCAGCCCATGTGGGGTACGACCTCCGCCGGGAGGGCCTCCACCTTTCCGGGCCATTCACCGATGCCCTGGGCTTCAGTGCCGTGTTCGACGCCGGCTTCGAACAGGACCTGCAGGCCCACGCAAATGCCAAGTACCGGGCGCCCGCCGGCCACGCGCCGGCCGATGAGCCGGATGCCGTCCACGGCCTTGAGTTCGCGCATCACGGTTTCGAATGCGCCGACGCCGGGCACCACCAGGCCGTCCGCGTTCAGGACGTCCTCCGGTTTGGCGCTCAGGATCACTTCCGCGCCGGCGCGTTCCAGGGCACGCACCGCGGACCTGACGTTCCCGGAACCGTAGTCCAGCACCGTGACGGTGGGCTTGCCCTCAGGCGACGGCAGCCTGCGGGACGCCGAGGGGTCGATGATGGCCCCGTCCTTCAGTTCCGGGCCGCTCACAGGGCACCCTTGGTGGAGGGGATGCCCTCAACCCGGGGATCCGGTTCGACGGCGGCGCGGAGCGCGCGCGCAAAGGCTTTGAACTGGGCCTCGACGATGTGGTGGGGGTCCCGGCCGGCCAGCACGTTCATGTGGAGGCAAATTCCGGCGTGCAGCGTGATGGCCTCAAAGGCATGGCGGGTCAGGGACCCGGTGAAGTGGCCGCCAATGAGGTGGTATTCCTGGCCGGCGGGCTCACCGCCGTGCACCAGGTAGGGGCGGCCGGAAACGTCCACCACCGCGTTGGCGAGGGCCTCGTCCAGCGGCACCGTGGCCTCGCCAAACCGGCGGATGCCCGCTTTGTTGCCGAGGGCCGTCCGCAGGACTTCACCGAAGGTGATGGCGACATCCTCAACGGTGTGGTGGACGTCTATGTGGGTGTCCCCGGTGGCCTTGACCGTCATATCGATCAGGGAGTGCTTGCACAGGGCCGTCAGCATGTGGTCGTAGAACGGCACCGAGGTGTCGATGTCCGAGACTCCGGTACCGTCCAGGTTGATCTCCACGAGTACCGAGGACTCGCTGGTGGCACGCTCCATGCGGGCGGTCCGGGCTGCAGCCGTATTCGATCCGGTTGAACTCATGGTGAAGGATCCTTTGTGCGAGAAGAAGTGGTTCAAGGCGTCCAGCGCCGCCGTATCAAGTCTAGGCGTGAAGCGCGGCGTGGCCGGCAAGGATGCGTTCCAGGGAGGTCAGGAAGGCTGTGGTTTCCGCCTCAGTGCCCGCCGTGACGCGGAGGTGGCCCGGGATGCCCACATCGCGGATGAGCACGCCGGCGTCAAGGAGCTCCTGCCAGACCTGGTGCGGGTTTTCCAGGCCGCCGAAGAAAACGTAGTTGGAGTCCGATGCTGCGGGCTTGAGTCCCATCCTGGTCAGCTCGGCCACGATGCGGTCCCTCTGCTTCTTGATGTCCTCGACGTCGGCCATCAGCGCTTCGCGGTGTTCGAGGGCCGCCAGGGCGGTGGCCTGGGTGATGGCGGAGAGGTGGTACGGCAGGCGCACGAGACGCAGGGCATCGGCGACCTCGGGGGCTGCGGCCATGTAACCGAGCCGTGCCCCCGCCAGGGCGAAGGCCTTGCTCATCGTGCGGGAGACGATCAGACGTTCACGGCCGGGCAGGAGTGTCAGTGCGCTCGGCGTTCCGTCGTGTGCGAACTCGTGGTACGCCTCGTCGACGATCACGATGGCCTGGCTGTCCGCGCCGGCGTCATAGACGGCTTCCACGACGTCCAGCCCAAGCCCGGTCCCGGTGGGATTGTTGGGTGAGCAGAGGAACACGATGTTGGGCTGGAGTTCCTTGACCTGGCGGGCCGCGGACTCTGCGCTGAGGTCATAGCCTTCCGCGCGTTCCCCCGTGATGTACTGCGTGTCCGTTCCGCTGGCCAGCAACGGGTACATGGAGTACGTCGGCGGGAAGCCAAGGGCCGTGCGCCCTGGGCCGCCGAAGGCCTGGAGGATCTGTTGCAGGACCTCGTTGGAGCCGTTGGCTGCCCACAGGTTGGTTTCGTCGAGCCCATGCCCGAGATATTCCGCCAGGGCCTTCCGGAGCGCGGTGAACTCGCGGTCCGGGTAGCGGTTGAGGCCTGCGGCGGCTTCCGTAACGGCGGCGCTGATGGCGGCCCGCACATCGGCAGGAACCCCATGGGTGTTTTCGTTGACGTTCAGCAGGATGGGGACGTTCAGCTGGGGAGCACCATAGGGAGTCAGTCCGCGAAGGTTGCTGCGGAGGGGAAGCCGGTTCAGACGTTCTAGCTGCTGGTTCACCTGAACAGTTTAGTTGCCGCGGCAACTACCGGAAAATGTGACGGTTCCCGCGGCTTCCCCCTCAGTGGGTGGGAACGAACAGCTGCCGGCCTGGAAGGACGGTGCCGGCGTCAAGGTTGTTGAGCTGGACAATGTCCGCCACGACGTCGCGGGCGTCCCGGCCCGGCGCGACGGTACCGGCAATGGCCCACAACGACTGTCCGGGCTGCACCGTCACGGTAACGGTGGGTGTCACCGCGAGGTCCGCAACCGAATCCGAGGCCTTGGCCGGGGAATGGAAGAACCCGGCGAGTGACAGCAGGAGAACAGCGAGGACTACAAGCGGGACCCCAATCAGGACGATCCTCCCCCGGCGGGTGAGCCGCAGCGGTGCAGGCGATGGTGAAACCTGGTGAAGAGTTAAAGCTGACATGAACTAAGCCCTCCTGGACTTGCCGTGCTGCCCGGGTGTCCGCCCGCAACGCCCTTGCCGTTCAAAACCGCCGCCGGGCACATCTTCCGGCCGGGTATTCGAAGGAGGCATCTGCTGGTTAGAACACATATTCGAACTTTGCTGGTTAAGTTTTAGCACCTATCAACGAACATTGTCGAGACTCGCTAGAACAAATGTTTGAAAAAGCACTATGGCTGGCCTAGTTTTGGAACCAAGAACAACCACTCCTGAAGTTGACCAGCAGGGTCTGACAATGACAGTGGGAGTCCTTCCACCGGCACGGCGGAAACAGCGCCCGGCGGAAGTTCCGGCGGCAAGCGAAAGGCAGTGGCGAATATGGCAGCAGCAGCCGCCGGGGGCAGGACCGCCCCGCAATCCAAGAGGACCACCAAGGGGCTGACTCCCCGGCAGAAGAAGATCCTCGAGACCATCCAGCGCTCCGTTAACGAGAACGGGTATCCGCCGTCCATGCGGGAAATCGGCGACACGGTCGGCCTTGCAAGCCTGTCAAGCGTGACCCATCAGCTCTCGCAGCTGGAAAAGCTGGGCTACCTTCGGCGCGACCCCAAGCGGCCCCGTGCCATGGAAGTGTTGATGCCGCTGACGCTGGACGGCGGGGGAAAGAGCGCGGGCACGTCCCGTGCGCCCCAAGCCGCAGGGGACAGCGCCACCGTCACGGAGCTGCCTACTGCTCTGGATACGGCCATGGTTCCGCTGGTGGGCCGGATTGCCGCCGGCGGCCCCATCCTTGCCGAACAGCTCGTCGAAGATGTCATGCCGCTGCCCCGCCAACTGGTTGGCCAGGGCGAACTTTTCATGCTGAAGGTGGCCGGCGATTCGATGGTGGATGCCGCCATTTGCGACGGTGACTGGGTGGTGGTGCGGCGCCAGGCTGACGCTGCCAACGGGGACATCGTCGCTGCACTGCTGGATGACGAGGCGACGGTCAAGACCTTCCGCCAGCGCGACGGCCACACCTGGCTGCTGCCGCAGAACACCCAGTACGAACCGATCCTGGGCGACCATGCCACCATCATGGGCAAGGTCGTCTCAGTCCTGCGTTCGCTCTAGCCTGCGCACGCCTGCCCGGCATCCGTGCAGGCGCTATCCGGCCGTTCTCAGGACGCGTCGGCGCCCAGCCTGGTGAGGGCTGCCAGCGCTTTGGCGCGGTCAGTGGTGGCCCAGAACGGCGGGAGGGCGCCGCGCAGGAATCCCGCATAGCGCTCGGTGGCCAGCCGCGAGTCCAGGACTGCCACCACTCCTTTGTCCCCGGTTGACCTGATCAGGCGGCCGGCCCCCTGGGCAAGCCGGATGGCAGCGTGGGTTGCCGAAACAGACATGAAACCGTTCCCCCCGGCCTGCGCCACGGCACGCGAACGCGCCGTCATGAGGGGGTCGTCCGGCCGCGGGAACGGGATGCGGTCAATCACCACCAGCCGGCAGGATCCACCGGGAACATCCACACCCTGCCACAGGGACATGGTTCCGAAGAGGCAGGTGTCCGGTTCGTCCGCGAATTGTTTGACCAGGGCGGTCATGGTCGACTCCCCCTGGCAGAGGACAGTCATGTCGAGCTTCGGGCGGAGGGCATCGGCGGCTTCCTCGGCCGCCCGCCGCGAGGAGAACAGGCAAAGCGCTCCCCCGTTGGAGGCCTTGATGAGCGCTTCGAGTTCGGCCAGTGCTTCCGGTGAAACACCTCGGCCGGGCTTGGGCAGGTGACCGGCAACGTAAAGGATGCCCTGTTTGGGGTAGTCGAAGGGCGAGCCAACATCCACGCCCGTCCAGCTGGGCGCTCCGTCACCGATCAGGCCCAGGCCTCCTGCGGCCGGTTCAAAGGCGGAACCGATCGCCAGGGTGGCAGAGGTCAGCACCACGGTGTGGCCGGCGAAGAGCCCCTCCCGCAGCCGGCCGGCGACGGACAGCGGCGCAATGTTGATCAGGACCGGCGCGCTGTCATCGGGCTGCGAATAGCCTTGGCCGGGATCGAAGGTGCTGGCGCGGGAGAACCACACCACTTCCCGGTTTTCCCGGGCAGCGATCAGCCGCTCGCACAGTTCCAGGATGAGCATCAGCCGGGAACGCGCCAGCTGCCGCCCGCCGTCGGCCGTGGTATTGCTGTCCCCCTTGGAATCGGACAACGCAGCCCTGCACGCTTCACGCAGCTGGTCCACGCAGTCAAGCTGTTCATCGTTCAGTCCGTTGGGGAGAAGTCCGTTGGGCGCGCCCGCGAGGGCCATTTCCAGGTTGGCAGCTGCGGCGTTCAGGGCGTCAACGGTGATGGCGGTGTGTTTCCGTGCGCCGGAAGCGGCCGCGTGGACCATGGCCACGGACAGCTGCCCGGAGACGGCTCCCGTCACCCGGTCCTGCAGCTCGTGCGCTTCGTCCACCACCACGACGTCGTATTCGGGCAGGACTGCCAGTCCTTCGAACGCGCTGACGGCCAGCATGGCGTGGTTGGTCACCACCACGTCAGCCTCGGCGGCATCCTGCCGGGCGAGCTCGCTGAAGCATTCAGCGGCCATCGGGCATTTTTGGGCGCCGAGGCATTCCATCGAGGTGACGGAAACCTGCCGCCATGCACGGTCGGTCACTCCAGGCAGCAGCTCGTCGCGGTCGCCGGTGGCCGTCTTCTCCGCCCATTCCCGGAGCCGCACCACTTCCTTGCCCAGCTGTGACGATGGTCCGCCCACGGAGGCGGCGAAATGCGGAACGCTGGTGTCCTCCCCCAGGGAAAACAGCTGCCCTTCCGACGGTTCCTCGGAAGGGAACCCGCCTTCAAGCTTGTGGCGGCACACATAGTTGGACCTGCCCTTGACCAGTGCAACCTTGACCGGCCGGTCCAGCGCCGGCGTGATGTTCTTCAGGAGGCGGGGCAGGTCCCTGCCGACAATCTGGGTCTGGAGCGCCAGGGTCGCCGTGGAGACCAGCGCAGGCTTGTTGCTTTCCAGGGCGTGGGCGATCAGCGGTATCAGGTAGGCCAGCGATTTGCCGGTGCCGGTACCTGCCTGGACCAACAGGTGGTTGCCGGTTTCGATGGCCCTGGCCACCTGGCGGGCCATTTCGTGTTGTCCGGTGCGGCTTTGTCCGCCCATGCCGGCGACGGCGAGGTCGAGCAGTTCGATAACGAACTGCTCGCCCGCCGTCTGCGCAGCTTCGCCGGCTGCGAGGTCAGTCATTGACGACGAATTGTTCCAGTTCGGACGCGAGGCCCTCCCGGACCATCACCGCAGCCCTGGTACCGGCCTCGAGGTGGTCCAGGCTGAGGATCTCGGCGTCGGACTCATGGAGCTTGCTGATCAGGTCCCCGCGCTCGTACGGGATGAGCAGCTCCATCTTGACCGATGGCCGGGGAATGGACTCGCTGATGGCCTTCAGCAATTCCGGGATGCCTTCCCCGGTCCTGGCCGAGACCACCACGTGCCGTGGCTCGCGCTGCTTCAGCCGCTCCACCACAAAGGGGTCCGCCGCATCGGCCTTGTTCAGGACGATGATTTCAGGCACCTTGCGGGCGTCGACTTCGCTGAAGACCTTCCGGACCGCGGCGATCTGCCCTTCCGGGTCGGGGTGCGACACGTCCACCACGTGCAGGATCAGGTCCGAGTCCGCCACCTCCTCGAGGGTGGAGCGGAAGGCTTCCACCAGCTGGGTGGGCAGTGAACGGACGAACCCGACGGTGTCCGCCAGCGTGTACCCCAGGCCGTCAGCGGTTTCGGCCTTGCGGACGGTGGGATCAAGGGTGGCGAAGAGGGCATTCTCCACGAGGACCCCTGCGTCGGTGAGCCGGTTGAGCAGCGAGGACTTGCCGGCGTTGGTGTAGCCGGCGATTGCCACGGAGGGCACTTCATTACGACGCCGGTTGGCCCGTTTGGTCTCCCGTGCCGGCTTCATGGCGGCGATTTCGCGCCGCAGCTTGGCCATCCGGGTACGGATCCGGCGCCGGTCGAGTTCGATCTTGGTCTCGCCTGGACCACGGGAGCCCATGCCGGCGGCGGCGCCGCCCACCTGGCCGCCGGCCTGGCGGGACATCGACTCACCCCAGCCGCGCAGGCGGGGAAGCAGGTATTCCAGCTGCGCCAGCTCCACCTGCGCCTTGCCTTCGCGGCTCTTGGCGTGCTGGGCGAAGATGTCCAGGATCAGGGCTGTTCGGTCGATGACCTTGACCTTGACGATGTCTTCAAGGCCTCGGCGCTGGGAAGGAGCCAGTTCGGCGTCCACCACTACGGTGTCCGCGCCGGTGGCCATGACGATGTCCTTGAGTTCCTGCGCCTTGCCGGAACCCAGGAACGTCCCGGGGTCCGGCTTGTCGCGGCGCTGCACCAGACCGTCGAGGACTTCCGAGCCCGCAGTCTCGGCCAGGGCGGCCAGCTCCCGCAATGAGTTTTCGGCGTCGGCCAGCGTTCCCTCTGACCAAAGCCCGGCCAGGACCACGCGTTCCAGGCGCAGCTGCCGGTATTCAACTTCGGTGACGTCCTCAAGCTCGGTGGACAGACCCGCCCTGCGGCGCAGGGCGCGGCGTTCCTCGAGGTCCTGCTGGTCGCCGTCGTACGTTGAATGTTCTTCGTCGAGCCGGGAAATGGCTTGGGCCTTGCCAAGGACGGCTTTACCGCTGCCGCCTTCACCGCCGGACGTGCCGGCATTTTTGGCGGGAACGTCCTTGGCGAGGATCCGGTCGATGACAGCCTGGATCTCCTGCGGACTCATGTCCTGGGCGGCTGGATCGGAACCGGTATTGGGCTGGCTGGTCATGGTCTCCTTTGAAGATTCGGCAGTTCCAGAATAGTGCTGATTGGCTCGAAGTTGGAATGTATTCGCGCTGGGCTGACGGCCTGCGGTCATGCGTTTCTCCTGGTTGTTGCGCCGCCGGCTGCGATGCCGGGGCTCGAATGCCGCGTCAGATCGGCGGCAGGGCTGGAAAGGCCGGACCAAGGCGGGAAGTGCAGCAGTGGGCTGACTTTCGAGTTGTGTCCGGCGGCCGGGCCAAACGGAATGGTCTAGCCGGTGCGCAAAAGCGGAAGGTATGGAAACCTGCGTCGCTGCGGGACGGACTGCCGCTGGAGGACAGCCTGCGGGACGGGCGCGGCCCGTACCAGCTACTCGAAGATCAGGAACATGCCCTCCAGCGTAGCAGAGGGCCCTCAGGCCGGTTTCCCATTACGCTGCAGGGGGAACTACTCTGGCCAGTTATGGAGTCCGCACACTATTTCAGCACGTCCCCTGCCGGCCCCTTCACCAGGAAGCCCCTGACAGTGGAATTGGCCGGTGGGACGCGGCAGCTCCAGACCTCCCCGGGGATCTTCAGCCCCGACGGTATCGACAAAGGCACCGCAGTGCTCCTGGACGGCGTTCCGGCGCCGCATCCCCAAGGCAACCTCCTGGACATCGGGTGCGGCTGGGGACCCGTGGCGCTCACCATGGCGCTGCTGGCCCCCGGTTCCAAGGTCTATGCCGTGGACGTCAACGAACGCTGCATCACCCTGACCAATGAAAACGCAGCCGCCCTGGGACTGGCCAACGTGGTCGCCAGCACACCCGCGGCCGTGGATCCGGAGGTCCGCTTCGACACCATCTGGTCCAACCCGCCCATCAGGATCGGCAAGGACGAACTGCACGCCCTGCTCAAACTGTGGCTGCCGCGCCTGGCAGATGGCGGGACCGCGTGGCTGGTGGTGCAGAAGAACCTGGGCTCCGACTCGCTTCAGCGCTGGCTGGCGGCCGAACTGGACGGCTCCTTCACCGTGACCCGCGAGTCCACGTCAAAGTCTTTCCGGATCCTGAAGGTCACGAAAGCGTCCCACTCGCCACAATGACGGCAGGTCCGCTGAGCTCCACGTGCTCGTGGCCGCCGGGGCCGGCAAAGAACTTCACGTCCACCACTCCGCCGGGAACGTGGACCCGCCAGGCGTCCGGCGCCTCCGCCCCGGCCCAGTGCCGGATGGCGACGGCGGCAGCGCAGGCACCGGTCCCGCAGGACTGGGTCTCCCCTACGCCGCGCTCGTGCACCCGCATGGTCACAGAGCCCACACCGTCATGGACCAACGGTTCTGCCGGGACCACGAATTCCACGTTGGTCCCGTTTGCAGGAACGGGATCGACCTTGGGAGCGGTGAAGAGCCGGGTGCCCGTGAGCTCCGAGAGTTCGGCGAGGGCCACCACCGTGTGCGGGTTGCCCATGCTCACGGAGAGGGCCGGCCGGGCAACTTCAAGCCCGTCGGCGGTGACCAGGGAATCCATGGCCTTGGCGCTTGCCTCCCCGGGGAAGATGAACTCCCAGGGTCCCATGTCCACCGCATAGCCGTCTCCGGTGCGGACCACGGTCTTGACCCCGCCGCGGGTGCCGATGGTGAGGGATCCGCCGTCGGGCAGGTCGATCAGGCCCTCGGTCCGCAGGAAATGGACGAAGACCCTGACCCCGTTGCCGCACATCTCGGACAGGGAGCCGTCGGCATTGCGGTAATCCATGAACCATTCCGCGTCCGGGGCTTCCGTGAGCATTTCCCGGCCCTCGGGCAGTAAGCGGGACGGGACCGCCCTGATCAGGCCGTCGGCCCCGATCCCGCGGTGCCGGTCGCACAGCGCCGCGGCCTGGTCCGCGCCGATGGCACGGACGCCCTCGGGGTCGGCCACCAGGACGAAATCGTTGCCGGTGCCGTGCCCCTTGGAAAAGCGGAGCCCGCTCAGCGTGTGCAGGACGGGTCCGGTGGTTTCGGCGGGGGTTGCATTCATGGTCCCAAGCGTAGCGGCGCATGCCGCCGGCGCTGAAACTGCAGCTACCGGCACAACTCCGCTGCCTTGCCAACGAGTCCCGGTTCCTGCCAGTCCAGCCAGGTGATGCGGGGGTCGGCGCGGAACCAGGTCAGCTGGCGCCGGGCGAACTGCCGGGTGGCCACGATGGTTTCCTCGGCGGCGTCTGCAACGGTGGACGTGCCATCGACCACGCGCAGGAACTGTGAATAGCCAAGCGCCCGGGACGCGGTTTTGCCGCGGCGCAGGCCGCTGGCGTCGAGCATCCGGATTTCGTCCAGCAGGCCGGCGTCCACCATCCGGTGCACCCGTTCTGCCAGGCGCTCCCGCAGGACCTCGCGGTCCACGCTGAGGCCCAGCTGGATGGCGGGCTGGTGGTACTCCCGCCGGGGCATGAAGGAGCTGAAGGGCCGCCCGGTGAGTTCGTGCACCTCGAGGGCCCGGATGATGCGCCGGGCATCGGAGACGCGGGCGGCGGAGGCGGGATCGACGGTCCGGAGCCTTGCAAGGAGTGCTTCGGTACCGAGTTCGGAATGCTCCGCCTCAAGGCGGGCCCGCAGTGCGGGGTCGGTCCCCGGGAATTCCAGGACGTCCAGCGCCGCCCGGACGTACAGCCCGGAGCCACCGGCCAGGATGGCGCGCTTGCCGCGCCGATGGATGTCGTCGATGGTCTTGCGTGCCTGGGACTGGAAGTCGGAAACGCTGGCTTCCTCGGTGACGTCCAGGGTGTCCAGGAGGTGGTGCGGCACTCCCCTGCGCTCGGCCATGGTGATTTTGGCGGTGCCGATGTCCATGCCGCGGTAGAACTGCATGGCGTCGGCGTTGATGACCTCGCCGTCCAGGGCAAGGGCAAGGTTGACGGCGAGGTCAGATTTGCCTGAGCCGGTGGGACCGACGACGGCGATGACGGGCGGGGCAGCCACCTGTCAGCGGGTGCGCAGCGGCAGTGCGGGCATGCCGAGGGAGACGCCCTTGCGTTCCCCGGGTGAAGCCGGGGATGGTGCCCCGCAGGAGTCGGCCTGGGACCTGTCCCATGCGTCCCCTGCCCGGGACCGGCGCAGGCTGTAGTCCTCAAGCGTGGGATCGGACACCAGGTGGAAGGCCGCCGCTTCGGTAATGGTGACGGTGACGAGGTCCCCGGGCCTGGGGGCGGGTGCGCCCTCAGGGACCGAAAAGTGGACCAGCCGCTGGTCCTGCGACCGGCCGGAGAGCCGGTGGGTCTCCTCCGACTTCCGCCCGGACTGGGCCGTGACCATGACTTCGAGCCGGCGGCCAAGCTGCTTCCGGTTTTCTTCCGCGGCGATGCGGTCCTGCAGGGCGGTGAGGCGTTCGAAGCGTTCCTGGACCACGGCCTTGGGGAGCTGGTCGGGCAGGTCGGCCGCCGGCGTGCCGGGACGCTTTGAATACTGGAAGGTGAAGGCGGTGGCGAAGCGGGACTGCTCCACCACGTCCAGGGTTGCCTGGAAGTCCTCTTCCGTTTCGCCGGGGAAGCCGACGATGATGTCGGTGGAAATGGCGGCGTGGGGGATCCTTTCACGGACCTTGTCCAGGATTCCCAGGAACTTGGTGGACCGGTAGGAACGCTTCATGGCCCGGAGGATGCTGTCCGACCCGGACTGCAGCGGCATGTGCAGCTGCGGCATGACGTTGGGAGTCTCTGCCATGGCGTCAATGACGTCATCGGTGAACGCGGCCGGGTGCGGGCTGGTGAAGCGGACGCGTTCCAGCCCCTCAATCCCGCCGCAGGCACGCAGGAGCTTGGAGAATGCCTGCCGGTCCCCGAATTCCACCCCGTAGGAGTTGACGTTCTGGCCGAGCAGGGTAACTTCGATGGCGCCGTCGTCCACGAGTGCCTGGATTTCCGCGAGGATCTCTCCGGGCCGGCGGTCTTTTTCCTTGCCGCGCAGGGCCGGCACGATGCAGAAAGTGCAGGTGTTGTTGCAGCCTACGGAGATGGACACCCAGCCCGAGTAGACGGAGTCGCGTTTGGTGGGCAGCGTGGAAGGGAAGACATCCAGGGACTCCAGGATCTCCAGCTGCGCTTCGTTGTTGTGGCGTGCCCGGTCCAGGAGGGCCGGCAGGGCACCCACGTTGTGGGTACCGAAGACGGCATCCACCCAGGGCGCCTTTTTGAGGATGGTTTCGCGGTCCTTTTGTGCCAGGCAACCGCCCACGGCAATCTGCATGCCGGGGTTGGCCGCTTTCACCGGGGCCAGGATGCCCAAGTTGCCGTAGAGCTTGTTGTCCGCGTTTTCCCTGACTGCGCACGTGTTGAACACCACGACGTCGGCATGCCCGCCCTCTGCGGGCACGTAACCGGCGGCCTCAAGCATGCCGGACATCCGTTCGGAGTCATGAACGTTCATCTGGCAGCCGAAGGTGCGCACCTGGTAGGTGCGGGGCATCGCTCCGGACTGCGGCACCGCCCCTGCTTCGACGGAAGGGGTTGCGTCGGATTGGGGGGAAGGAATGGTCAAACTCACCCGTTAAGGGTACCGGCTCTGGAGGCGGTCGTTGTCGGGGTCCTGCCGGGAATCGAGGACCTCGTTGACGATCCGGAACGCCTGGGAGGGTTGGTAGCCCTTGCGTGCGAGCATTGACGCCAACCGCCGTACGGCTTTGTCCCGCTCGCCGGGGCCGGCCAGGTCCGTCCCAGGACGGAGCTTGCGTTCCACCAGGGCACGGGCTGCGGCTTCCTCGTCGGCGTCGGTCAGCTGCTCCAGGGCCGAAGCAGCCGTTTCCTCGTCGATGCCCTTCTCAGCGAGCTCCCGCCGGAGCGCACCCTTGGCCAGCTTCCTGGACTGGGCCCGGCTCCTGACCCACATGTCGGCAAATTCGGCGTCGTTGATCAGCCGGACTTCCTGGAACTTGTCCAGCACGGCCTCGGCGACGGGTTCCGGGATGTTCCGCTCCGCCAATTTCCGGGCAAGCTGGAGCCGGCTCTTGGGCGCCGCTGTGAGCTGCCGGTACACGATGGCCTGGGCAACCGAGAACGGATCCGGTTCGGCGTCCGCGGCCTGCGGGTCCTCAGGGGCGGCAAACCCGTCCGGCGCCCCGGTTGAGGGGCTGCCGGAACGGGTCCGCCGTGTTCGTGGGCCGGTCAAGGGCTAGAACCCGTCGACGGCTTTCAGCTTTGGCGCGTCCTTGGACTCATCCTCGGCAGGCTTGACGCCGACACCGAGCTTCTCCTTGATCAGGCGCTCCAGCTCGGCGGCCAGCTCCGGGTTGTCACGGAGGAAACGGCGCGAGTTTTCCATGCCCTGGCCCAGCTGGTCGCCGTCGTAGGTGAACCAGGAACCCGACTTCTTGATGATGCCGTGCTCCACGCCCATGTCGATGATGCCGCCTTCGCGGGAGATGCCCTGGCCATAGATGATGTCGAACTCGGCCACCTTGAAGGGCGGAGCCATCTTGTTCTTGACGATCTTGGCCTTGGTCCGGTTGCCGACCGAGTCGGCGCCTTCCTTGAGGGTCTGGATCCGCCGGACGTCGATGCGGACCGACGCGTAGAACTTCAGGGCCTTACCGCCGGTGGTGGTTTCGGGGGAACCGAAGAAGACGCCGATCTTTTCCCGGAGCTGGTTGATGAAGATGGCGGTGGTCTTGGTCTGGCTCAGGCGTCCGGTGATCTTACGCAGGGCCTGGCTCATGAGGCGGGCCTGGAGGCCGACGTGGCTGTCGCCCATGTCGCCTTCGATTTCTGCCCGCGGCACAAGGGCGGCCACGGAGTCGATGACGATGACATCCAGCGAACCGGAGCCGACCAGCATGTCCATGATTTCCAGGGCCTGCTCGCCGGTATCCGGCTGCGAAACCAGGAGGGCATCGGTGTCCACGCCCAGCTTGGCGGCGTAGTCGGGGTCCAGGGCGTGCTCGGCGTCGATGAAGGCTGCGATCCCGCCCGCGCGCTGGGCACTCGCCACCGCGTGCAGGGCCACGGTGGTCTTACCTGAGGATTCAGGACCGTAAATTTCGATGACGCGGCCGCGCGGGAGCCCGCCAATGCCAAGGGCGACATCCAGGGCGATGGAGCCGGTGGGGATGACTTCGATCGGAGCGCGGACTTCATCGCCCAGGCGCATGACCGAGCCCTTGCCGAACTGCTTGTCAATCTGGGCAAGTGCTGCTTCCAGCGCTTTTGCACGATCCGGGGCTGCCGCCATGGTTGACACCTCTAATGCTTTCTCGATGGTGGCCTTCGCGGCCATTGTGT
Organism: Pseudarthrobacter sp. CC12; assembly: GCF_039907755.1. Lineage (NCBI taxonomy): Bacteria > Bacillati > Actinomycetota > Actinomycetes > Micrococcales > Micrococcaceae > Pseudarthrobacter > Pseudarthrobacter sp. CC12. The sequence goes on from NZ_JARDJH010000004.1 coordinate 53,866, forward strand.
TGGTCATCTCTGACGCTAAGGGGACCCACTGACATTCCGGCCGGAAGACAACGGCTATGTGGATAAACCCGATGAAAAAATCATAGCCTTATCCGAACAGGTATTCGAAGAGTGGAGCTCCTGCGGCGTGTCCGCCGGCAGGATCCCCGCCCCGGCAGCGCCGTGCCCTCCGCTAGTCGCGGCGCGGGGCGATGTCGCGGCCCAGCCGCCGTTCCGACGGGACATCCTGGACGTCGCAGACCGCAAGCCAGACCCGGCGCGGCTCAACCCCGGCCGCCAGGGCCTGATCAGCGGTGCGCCCACCGACGCCGGCAAGGACCAGGGTGCTGCTCAGCACGCGGGAGTATCCCGCGCCGAACTCGTCATCCATCAGACGCCAGTACTCGCTGATTCGCATCGGTAAATCCTCTCATGATTGTGGACCCTAGAATTGTTGCCATGAGCAACTCCCCGGACCTCCCGCCGCGGCAGGACACAGGCAATGACGCCGCCGATGCCGCGCTGCAAAATGTTGAACACCAGATCAGCCTTTTTTGGCGGCGGGCGCGGGCCATCTCCAACCAGCTTTCGCGCGAGGTCCACCCGGACATGGAGCCAGCGGCGTACGGGCTGTTAACGATTATCCGCCGGGAAGGCCCCATCCGGCTGACTGAGCTGGCCATGAACATCGGTGTGGGCAAGCCGTCGGTCAGCCGGCAGATCGCGTTCCTGGAAAGCCTGGGCCTGGTGTCCAAGGAGGCGGACCCCCTGGACCGCCGGGCGCAGTCGATCCGGCTGACGCCCAAGGGCGAAGAGAAGATGCACCAGGTCCAGGACGCCAGGCGACAGGTCTTCCAGGAGCGGCTGCGCGAGTGGCCGGTGGAGGACCTTGAGGAATTGGCCCGCTGTATGGCCAGGTTGAACTCCACTTATGAGCGTGACGGATTCCCCAGGGAAGCCGCCGACGGGCCGGGCTCGCCGGAGCGGGCGCAGCAGGACTCATGACAGCAGGAAGCCCCCGGCATGGCCGGGGGCTTCCTGTTGTCCGGCGCCCACCCTGCGGTGGGGCTCCTTACCGGGCTCCGGAGAGGAGTCCCGTGGAGAGTTCGTCGTTCAGTTCAGTGTTGAGGTCGCGTTCCAGGTCACGGCCGTAACGCTGGGAGAATTCCTGCGGAACGGTGTCCGGAACGGCGACGCCTTCGGCTACTGCCACGCGGTCGCTGACCTCGCGGAGCATGCTTGACAGCGGAACATCCAGTGCCGAGCAGATCGAGGACAGGAGCTCTGACGATGCTTCCTTTTGGCCGCGCTCCACTTCGCTGAGGTATCCCAGGGAGACGCGGGCGCTGTGCGAAACTTCACGGAGCGTGCGCCCCTGACGCTGGCGGACATCGCGCAGGACATCACCGATTTCGTGACGAAGTACTACCATCTTGCGCTCCTTCTGTACGCTCTTAGCCTGTTCGGCGAGGCCCACATCCTTCCAGCGGACAACGCCGTTTACGGATACGGGCTGCTTTACCATCTGTATCGCCTTGCTCCCTCATTGGTCAGGTCCGCCGCCGGCGAACCTGTCTTGGTCATTTCATCCTAGGCGCCTCCGCTCTTCGGAAGCGACACAATGTAATAACTAATCGGTAATGGCTTTTGTTCCCGGCAACTTTACGCGCGGTAACTTGGCGGCCTGCGCGGCTTAGCCGGCGAGGGCTTCGAGGAGTCTTTCGAGGGCGGCGGCGCAGGCGGCGGCGCGGATGTCCGGCCGGTTTCCGGTGAAGGAGTACTCGAAACCGGCGGTGCCTGCCGCTGTAGCGATGCCGATGTAGACCCGGCCCACGGGTTTGCCGTCGTGGGCCTCGGGACCGGCGACGCCGGTGGTGGAAAGCCCGACGTCGGCGCCCAGGACAGTGCGCGCCCCGGCGGCCATGGCCCGGGCGACGTCGGGATCGACGGAGCCGGCACGGGCCAGCAGGTCGGCGGGCACGTGCAGCACCGCCTCCTTCACCGAGTTTTGGTATGCCACCACCCCGCCCTGCAGCATGCCGGAGGCGCCCGGGGTGTCAGCCAGGACAGCGGACACCATGCCGGCCGTCAACGACTCCGCAGTGGCAACGGTCCGTCCGGAGTCAAGTGCCTGCCGGACGGCCTGTGCCGCCAGCCGGTGAAGGTTACTCATGCCTGTTCCCGTCCCTCGGTTCCCGCCTGCCGCTTGCCCCTGGCGCGCAGGCGCAGGGCTTCAACCACGTACTCGACGCCGGTCCACAGCGTGATCGCCACCGCTGCCATCATGACGGCGAATGCCACCCAGGACATCCAGGGCGCGAATGCCCCGAGCGGCAGCAGGTACAGGAAGATTGCCGCGGTCTGGACAACGGTTTTGAGCTTGCCGCCGCGGGAGGCGGGGATGACTCCGTAGCGGATCACGAAGAACCTCAGGGCCGTAATGCCCCATTCACGGACCAGGATCACCACGGTTGCCCACCAGGGGAGCTCGCCCAGCAAGGACAGCATCACCAGCGCGGAGCCGATGAGCAGCTTGTCGGCAATGGGGTCGGCAATCTTGCCGAAGTCAGTGACCAGGTTCCGGCTCCTGGCGATGTCGCCGTCGAGCTTGTCCGTGTAGATGGCGACGGCGAACGCGGCCACCGCTGCCCAGCGCCACGGTCCGGAGGTGCTGTGCAGCCCGGGGGCGTCGGCCACGAGAAACCATACGAAGAACGGGACCAGCGCGATGCGGATCATGGTCAGGACATTGGGGAGGTTCCAGACCCCGGCACGGCCTTGGCCGGCGGCGGTTGCATCGGTGCTAGTCACGTTCCTAGGCTACCGGGCTAGCGTCCGGTGAGGGACCAGGCGTCCTCGGAGCCGTCGTCGTCGCCCGGGGCGGAATCCGATCCGTCGTAATATTCGACGTTCTGCTTCCGCTGGTCCAGGTCAGCGGCCACCAGGTCTTCGGCGTAGCCGCCCTGGGCGATGTTGGCGTTGGCGTTGTCACTGAGCGCTGCCGTCTGTGAATCGGCCACGGCCGGCGGCTCCTGGCCTTTCATCGCGGCGAGGACCGCGGCGAGGTCGTCCGGCTTGACCAGGACGTCCCGGGCCTTGGAACCCTCGGAAGGTCCCACCACTCCCCTGGACTCAAGGAGGTCCATGAGCCGGCCGGCCTTGGCGAAGCCGACCCGGAGCTTGCGCTGCAGCATGGAGGTGGAGCCGAACTGGGTGGTGACCACAAGCTCCGTGGCCTGCAGCAGCACTTCGAGGTCGTCCCCGATGTCGTCGTCGATCTGCTTCTTTTCCGCTTCGGGGGCGACGTCGTCCCGGTAGACAGCCTGCAGCTGCCCCTTGACGTGCTCCACCACTTTATGGATCTCGGATTCGGTGACCCAGGCGCCCTGGACACGCATCGCCTTGGACGCGCCCATGGGCAGGAAGAGGGCGTCGCCCTGGCCGATCAGCTTCTCGGCGCCGGGCTGGTCGAGGACCACGCGGGAGTCGGTGACGGAGGACGTGGCGAAGGCCATGCGCGAAGGCACGTTGGCCTTGATGAGGCCGGTGACCACGTCCACGGACGGGCGCTGGGTGGCCAGGACCAGGTGGATGCCTGCGGCGCGGGCCAGCTGGGTGATGCGGACGATCGAGTCTTCAACGTCGCGCGGCGCGACCATCATGAGGTCGGCGAGTTCGTCCACGATCACCAGCAGGTATGGGTAGGGCCGGATGACGCGCTTGGAGTCCACCGGCGGGTGGACCTTCCCGGCACGGACGGCCTTGTTGAAATCGTCGATGTGCTTGAAGCCGTAGTTGGCCAGGTCGTCGTAGCGGGCGTCCATTTCCCGCACCACCCACTGCAGCGCCTCGGCGGCCTTCTTGGGGTTGGTGATGATCGGCGTGATGAGGTGCGGCACGCCCTCGTACGCGGTCAGTTCCACGCGTTTGGGGTCCACCATGACCATGCGAACCTCATCCGGGGTGGCCCGCATCAGGATCGAGGTGATCATCGAGTTCACGAAGGACGACTTACCGGCACCGGTGGCACCAGCCACCAGGAGGTGGGGCATCTTGGCCAGGTTGGCCACCACATAGCCGCCCTCCACGTCCTTGCCCACGCCCATCACCATGGGGTGGTCCGTGCGGCGCGCGTTCTGGCTGCGGAGGACATCGCCCAGGGAGACCGTTTCACGGTCGGTGTTGGGGATCTCGATGCCGATGGCGGACTTACCGGGGATGGGGCTGAGGATCCGGACGTCGCTGGAGGCAACGGCGTACGAGATGTTCTTGGACAGGGCGGTGACGCGCTCCACCTTGGTGCCGGGCGAGAGCTCGATTTCGTACCGGGTGACGGTGGGGCCGCGGCTGAACCCGGTGACCGTGGCATCAACGTTGAACTGGGTCAGGGTGTCCGTGAGGGCGGCGACGACGGCGTCGTTGGCTTCCGTGCGCTCCTTCGGGATGGACCCGGGGGTCAGGAAGTCCGAGGCCGGCAGGGTGTAGGTCACGTCGCCGGCCAGCGAGAGCTGCTCGGTCCGCTGCGGGATGGGAACGGGCGGCGGCGCGGGCGCCACCGGGTTCGAGGGCACCGTGGGCGCGGCGGCAGGCTTGCCGGGAGCCGCGGCACCGGGGATAACCAGGGGGATGGCCTCGGTGGCGTTTTCCGGCGGGGCCGCCTGCGCACCGGCGCCCAGGCCCTGGGCGGCCTTGATCTTCTCGACGGCGATCTCCGCCTGGGTGGGCCGCCGCACTCCGGGAGCGGGCCGCGCCGGTTCGCCCTCGTCGTCGTCAATCACAGCGTGCTCGAAGGCTTCGTCGCCCACGTAACCCTCAAGGCCTGCCCCGGCTTCCTGGTCCTTCCCGAAGAACTTCCGCTTCTTCTTCCGGGGTGCGGGCGGCGCCGTCCGCTCGAGGTAGCTGCGGTCGTGGATGTCGGCGCGTTCCGGATCCATCAGGTCGATGCCCATGAGGTGCTCGTACGCTCCGCGGATGCGGCGCGGAATGGCGGTGAACGGGGTGGCCGTGATGATCAGCAGGGATACGAATGCGAGCAGGCCGTAGAGGGCCACCGGCACGGCGGGATGGATGGCGGCCAACGGCGTGGCGGCCAGGAAACCGAGCATGCCGCCCGCCCTGCGGAGCCCGTCGAAGCCGTCGGCCACCGTGGGCTGGCCGCCCAGGATGTGTGCCAGGCCGCAGCCGGCGAATGTCATGATCAGGAAGCCGATGCCCACCCTGTTGTTGCCCCGGCCATCGGAGGGCTGCCGGAACAGCCGGAAGGCGCAGACGAAGAGCATGAGCGGAAGCAGCAGGGAGATCCACCCGAACGTGCCGTTCACCACGGCGTAGACGGCGTCGGGGAACCAGCCTGTCAGGCCCCACCAGGCGAACGTGGCGATGAAGACGCCGAGCGCCAGGTTGAACAGGGCGGCTCCATCGCGGCGGTCCTCGGGGGGGAGGTCGCTGACGTCGTGGCCGATGCGGCGCACTCCCCCGCCCACCAGGTGCCCCACGCCAAGCCATGCGCCGCCCACTACGCGCAGCAGCCACGGCTGGTGGTGTTCGACGGCGGGAAGCTGGCGGGTGCGTGCGGTGCTTGATGAGCCGCCACGCCCCGCCCTGCCGGCGGTGGAGCCGGTTCCGCGGCCTGTGGGGCTCCCGGATTTGCTGCCGGAGCTGCCCCTGCCGGTACCTTTGGGCGCGGAAGTAGTACGTGTGGCCATAGTAGTTACGCTACCGGAAGCATGCGGTGATTCCGGGGATATCGGGGCCGGGAGCATCCCCGCTCCCCGCTGTTAAAGGCCTCCGGCCCGCACTCCTGCCTGCGGCGGGGAGGGCGGGCCGGAGCCGGCGGGGTGGACCATCAGGCCTCGAGGACCACCGGGATGATCATGGGCTTGCGGCGCAGCTTGCGGTTGACCCAGGTGCCCACGACGCGGCGCACCACCTGCTGGAGCTGGTGGCTGGTGTGGTCCGCATTGTTCTGGACCGCTTCTTCCAGTGCCGCGTTGATCTTGGGGATGATGTCGTCGAAGACGGAGTCGTCTTCGGCAACGCCGCGGGCATGGATCTCGGGGCCGGACACCACCTTGCCGGTGGCGCGGTGGATCACCGTGATGATCGAGATGAAGCCTTCGTCGCCCAGGATCCTGCGGTCCTTGAGGTCGGCGTCCGTGATCTCCCCAACGCTGGAGCCGTCAACGTAGACGAAGCCCACCTCCACCTGGCCCACGATGTCTGCCTGGTGGTCGCGAAGGTCGATGACGGTGCCGTTGTCCGCGAGGATGACGCTGGCTTCGGGAACGCCGGACTCGATGGCGATCTTGCCGTTGGCGATCAGGTGGCGGGTTTCGCCGTGCACCGGCATCGCGTTGAGCGGCTCGAGGATGTTGTAGCAGTAGAGCAGTTCGCCGGCCGCGGCGTGGCCGGAGACGTGGACCTTGGCGTTGCCCTTGTGGATGACGTCGGCGCCAAGCTTGAGGAGGCCGTTGATGATCCGGAACACGGCGTTCTCGTTGCCCGGGATGAGGCTGGAGGCCAGGATGACGGTATCGCCGTCCCCCACCACCACCCGGTGGTCACCGTTTGCCATCCGGGACAGGGCCGCCATGGGCTCGCCCTGCGAACCGGTGGACATCAGGACCACCCGGTTGTCCGGCAGGTTGTCGATGTTCTTGATGTCGACGATCAGCCCGGCCGGGACGTCCAGGTAGCCCAGCTTTTCGGCAATGGCCATGTTGCGGACCATGGAGCGGCCCACGAAGGCCACCTTGCGGTTGTGCTTGGCGGCGGCGTCGAGGACCTGCTGCACGCGGTGCACGTGGGAGGAGAAGGACGCCACGATGATGCGCTTGGTGGCCTGGCCGAAGAGGCGCTCCAGGGTCGGCCCGATTTCCTTCTCGGCCGTGGTGAAGCCGGGGACGTCGGCGTTGGTGGAGTCGGACATGAAGAGGTCAACGCCCTCTTCGCCCAGCTTGGCGAAGTGGCGCAGGTCGGTGATGCGTCCGTCCAGCGGCAGCTGGTCCATCTTGAAGTCACCGGTGTGCAGGACAGTGCCGCCGGCGGTGCGGATAAAGACGGCGAGGGCATCCGGGATGGAGTGGTTCACGGCGACGAATTCGCATTCGAACGGCCCGAACTTCTCCACCTGGCCCTCTTCGACCGTCAGCGTGTAGGGACGGATGCGGTGCTCCTGCAGCTTTGCCTCGATCAGGGCAAGCGTCAGCTGGGAACCGACCAGGGGAATGTCGTTGCGCAGGCGCAGCAGGTACGGCACGGCACCGATGTGGTCCTCGTGGCCATGGGTGAGGATGACGGCCACGACGTCGTCCAGCCGGTCCTCGATGTAGGAGAAATCCGGCAGGATCAGGTCAACGCCGGGCTGGGTTTCCTCGGGGAAGAGGACGCCGCAGTCCACGATCAGCAGCTTGCCGTCGATTTCGAACACGGCCATGTTCCGGCCGATCTCCCCGAGTCCGCCAAGCGGAACGATCCTGAGCGTGCCCTGGGGCAGGCGCGGAGGGGTTACAAGGCCGGTAAGGGCAGTTTGGGTCATAGTGCACTACTTTCCAGGCGGAAGGGTGCCGGTCTTAGCCTCAGGAGAAGACCAGCCCCGCTTCCGCCAAATCCCCGCGGATGGTTTCGATCTCGGTTTCGTCCGGCTCCACGAGGGGCAAACGGACAATCGAGTTGGGCAGGACTCCCTGCCATTTAAGAATCTGCTTGGCCGCCACGGCCCCCTGGACGCGGGTCATGGTGGCGCGGACGACGGGCTGCAGCTCGAAGTTGATCTTGCGGGCAGTCCCAAGGTCATTGGCGTTGACGGCGTCGATGAGCTCGCGGAAGCGGCGGGTGGCGACGTGGGTGGTGACCCCTACCAGGCCGACTGCGCCCAGCGCCATCCAGGGAAGGGTCAGCCCGTCATCGCCCGAGTAGAAGAGGAGGTCCGTTTCGGCCATGACGCGGGTGGCTGCGGTGAAGTCCGCCTTGGCGTCCTTGACGGCGACGATGTTGGGGTGCTGGGCCAGCCGGATCATGGTGTCGGGCTCAATCGGTATGGAGGAACGCCCGGGGATGTCGTAGAGCATGACGGGGACGTCCACTGCGGAGGCGATGGTCTCGAAGTGCGCGCGGACGCCGGCCTGGCTGGGCTTGTTGTAGTAAGGGGTCACCAGGAGGAGGCCGTCGACGCCGAGGGCGGCTGCCTGCTGGGAAAGGTGCACCGAGTGCGCGGTGTCGTTCGTGCCGGTACCGGCAATGATGGCTGCGCGGCCGCCCACGGCATCCTTGACGGCGCGGAACATGCCGAGGTTCTCTTCGTCTGTCAGCGTGGAGGTTTCGCCTGTGGTGCCGGTGACCACAAGGCCGTCGCAGCCGTCGTCGATCAGTTTGCTGGCCAGCGCTGCCGCCTGGTCGTAATCCACTGCGCCGTCCTTGGTGAAGGGCGTGACCATGGCGGTCAGGAGGGTACCGAGGGCAGGGATGTGCGCGGAAGAGTCAGCCATGGAAAAAACGTTACCCTGTCCCCGGCTGGTTAGGACAATGCCACGGGCGTGACGAGCGTCAAATACCGCGCCGGTCCGGCCGCGGTGCGTCCGCTCCGGCATGGCAATAGCGGCCGACGGCGGTTTGGCGCAGGCCCTCTGCCCATGCCGCGAGACGCTGCGCCGCGCGCACATAGTGGAACAACTCCGTGGGCGTCAGCGCATCAAGGTCCGTTTCAGCAAGCCGCCGGGCCAGTTCCGCCCCTTCGGGCTGGGCAGCCAGGCTGATGCCCTCCCGTTCCCATGCCACGTCCTCCGCCGGCCGGCCGGAAACAAGCTGGCGGAACAGGTAATCCACCACTCCCGGACTCATCGCCCTCAGGGGCCCACCGCCGGAGCCGTTATCCACCGCTGACTGGGTGGCGGGGCCAATCCGGCGCGGCTTGCCGGCGGACTGCGGATTGTCCGCCGGCTGGTTCCCAGGACGCGCTGCCCCAGCCCGCCCAGGTCCGTGCTGCTGGCGCCCCTGCTCCCGGGGTGCGGGGATTCCTGCTGGTCTGATCTCCATGGCTGCCATGATATTCGAACATATATTCGAAAACAAGGATGTCCAGGTATCCTCTGGATGGTGCGTGGCTGCCCGGACGGTCCGGCCTTTCAGGGCCCGGGGCCGGTCCTGCCGTGCTGTGACAAGCTGCGCCGGCGGCGCATGTGAGACGATCTGGTCATGACGTCCCGATCCGCGGCCACCCGGTCCCGCAAGGCCACTGGAAGCCGGCAACCGGGGCGTCTTCGGGGCATCGACGCTGCGCGGGGCGTGGCCCTGCTGGGCATGATGGCCACCCACCTGCTGCCCACCTTCGAATCGAATGCAAACCTCACGCCGACCTGGATCGGCCTCACCTTCTCCGGCCGCGCTGCTGCCCTCTTCGCCGTGCTGGCGGGCGTGGGGCTCGCCCTGTCCACCGGGAAGAACACGCCGCTCGAGGGTGCCCAACTCTCCGCCGCCCGGCGCGGCGTGGCACTGCGCGCCCTGGTGGTTGCCGCCGTCGGACTTACCCTGGGCGGACTCGAAGTGAATGTGGCCATCATCCTGGTCCACTACGCCGTGCTGTTTTTGTGTATCCTGCCTTTCCTGGGGCTCGGGGTGAAGCCGCTGTGCGCGTGGGCCGCGGGATGGATCCTTGCGTCGCCGGTGCTGGCGTACCTCCTGCGGCCATGGCTGCTGGCCCCCGAACCCCCGCTGAACCTGGGCCACAACCCCGCCTGGGATGACCTGGCTACGCCAACACGGCTGCTCGCGGATGTCTTCTTTACCGGCTACTACCCCGTGTTCCAATGGCTGTCCTACCTGCTGGTGGGAGTGGTGATAGGCCGCCTGGTGCTCACCAAAGCAGTCACCCCGGTGCTGCTGCTGGTAAGCGGAACCGTGGTGGCCGTGGCGGCCAAGGCCCTGGGTACGGCGGCCATGGAAGACTGGGGCGGCCGTGCAGCGCTGGAGCAGGTCCTCAACGCTCCGGGGTACCCGTTGGGCAGCGTCCTGCAGGTCAACCTGACAGGCATCCAGCAGGAGGGTTCCTGGTGGTGGCTGGCGTCAGCGGCACCGCACTCGGGAACCCCGCTTGACCTGCTGCATACCTCGGCGGTGGCCACTGCCGTCATCGGCGCCTGCCTGCTCCTGGAGCGCCTCGCGGAGTGGGTGGACCTGGACCTGCTGCTGCCGTTGCGCGGGGCCGGCGCCATGACGTTGACTCTCTACACCGTCCACGTCTGGGTTGTCTCCGGGTTTTACCTGAAGCCCCTTCCCGCCGGCTGGACCGAGGACGGGATGTTCTTCGCCCAGGCGGCCACCGCCGTCACGATCGGCATCGTTTTCGCCCGGCTGCGGTGGCGCGGCCCGCTGGAGTGGGCAGGCCATACGGCCTCGCTTGTGGGCCGCGGAGGCTTCAAGGCCCTTTCCTGACCCTCCCGCTGCCCAAAGCGCCGGCCGGAATGAAAGGACCCGCGCCCCCGGGTGGGGGCGCGGGTCCGGTTCCGGCGCCGGGGCCGCCTGCTATTGCGGCGTCAGCGTGAAGGCGGCCGCCTTGTCGCCGAAGTCATCGTTGAGGACAACCTGGACCGGGCCCTTCTTCACATCGAACGCGATGACGCCCTGGCGGCGATCGCCGGCACCCACCTCATCGGTGGGCAGGGCGCCCATGCCGTCATCGAGGTAAACCAGTTCGCCCTCTTTGCCGTCAGCGTCGAAGACCGTGAAGTTCGAGGGGCTGGCGAAGCTGCTTCCGGTCAGCGTCTCCCAGGAGACCTTGACGGCCAGGAATCCGCCATTCTTGGGCTGCAGGTACGTCATGCCCGGAATTTCCGTGGTGTAGATGGAGTCGAGGACGCTGACCTTGACGGTATTTCCTTCCGAGACGGTGGCCACGAAGGAGTTCGCGCCGGCAGCCGATGCACTGGGTGGGGCGGATCCGGTGGACGGCGCCGGGGCGGCCTGTGAGGCCGACGGAACATCGGGCGCTCCTGGGATCGTCCGCTTCTCAAGGGCGGCGCCGGCCACTGCAAGGGACACGAGGGTCAGCAGGATAGCGGTGATGATACTCACCAGCCAGAGGATGCCGGTGATGATCCAGGCCTTCTTCTTGTTCTCCGGGTAGCCCTCCAGCGGGCGGCCTTCCTTGTCCCTGGTGTTCCCCGTCAAGGTCATGATCAGGTCAACGAGGGCCCAGATGCCCAGGCCACCGGCGGTCAAGAGCTTGGCGACACCCGAGCCGGTCTTGCCCAGGTAGAAGCGGTCCGCACCAAATGTTCCCAGCAGCAGGGACAGGATCCAGGTGGTGATGAAGGACTTTCCGGGGCCGCCGGAGTAGAAAGCGTTGCCGTGGGGCCCGGGCTGGTATTCCCCCTGCGGACCTGCCGGGAACTGCCCCTGGAAATTGGGCCGTCCGCCGTAGGTGGATGGTGCCGGCGGAATGGGTGGAGCGGCCGGTCCGTTGTGGGGCGGCTGCGGGAAATTTGGGTGGCTCATTGATGGTCCTTCTGGTCAAGGGTGCGGTGCGGCACGCAGGGCGCGGCTGGGCCCAGGAGTAACTGCGCGCGGCGTCAGGAAGCCTCGGGCGGCACGGCGTGGAGGAGCGAAGTGGTGGGGTTGAGGGGCGGGGGCCCTGCCTTCGGTTCCGGAGAGCCGGAACCGTGGCACAGATACGGCCAGCCTCATGCTTTCCCCCAAAGCTAAAGAGTATTTACTAAATAAACCTACCGCGGGCGGAGGCGGACTGCGATGGGCAGAAATGCCCATCGCAGTTACCCGCAGCGCCACCGCGAGGCTGGGGCCGGGCCGGCGCCGGCGGTGGATCAGGAGGCGGCGGTAAAGAGCTTCACGGCGTCACGCATGGACGCCCGCGCACGTTTGCGGTCGCCGGCGGCGTCGTAGGCGCAGCTGAGGCGGAACCAGGAACGCCAGTCGTTGGGGGCGGCTTCGGCTTCGGCCCGGTACTTTTCGAACTCCGCGTCTGCTGCGGCCCGAACGATCCGGCCTCCGGGCGTGCGTGGGAGCTCATCGACGGGCAGCCCGCCTTCGGCTTCCAGGACTTTGGCCATCTGCTCGGTGCGGGCGCCGAACATGAGCTCCCGGATCAGGGCCCAGGCGCCCACAACGGGCAGCACCAGGTAGGCGGCGCCGATGGCCTTGGCTGTCAGGTTGCTGTCCGTCAGGAGCAGGAGCGAACGCTGGAAGGAGACCACCAGGTAGAAAACCAGCAGGAGGGTGACCGCACCCACCCAAATCTTGGTGCGGTTTTTCCGGAAGCCGGCTAGGAGACCATTCATGGCCTAGAGTCCAGGTCCAGGTATCCATCCAGGCCCACTGTCAGGCCCGGGTGCGCCGCAACGTTGCGCACGCCCAGGAGCACGCCGGGCATGAACGAGGCGCGGTCGAAGGAATCGTGGCGAAGGGTCAGCTGCTCCCCCGGACCGCCAAAGAGCACTTCCTGGTGTGCCACCAGGCCGCGGAGCCGGACGCTGTGGACGCGGACGCCGTCCACCTCGCAGCCGCGGGCCCCGGCACGCTCGCTGGTGGTGGCATCCGGGCTTGGCGGAACCTGCGCCGCCGCGCGCTCGGCGGCGATCAGCTGGGCGGTGCGGACAGCGGTGCCGGACGGGGCGTCGACCTTGTCCGGGTGGTGCAGTTCGATGATCTCCACCGATTCAAAGTACTTCGATGCCTTCGCTGCGAAGGCCGAGGCCAGGACCGAGCCCAGGGCGAAGTTGGGCGCAATGAGGACACCGGTGCCCGGGTGCGCTGCCAGCAAAGACTCCAGGGCTGACAAGCGTCCCGCGTCCCAGCCGGTGGTGCCCACCACGGTGTGGATGCCGTGCTCGACGGCGAAGCGGACGTTGGCTTCGGTGCTTTCGGGAACCGTCAGGTCCACCACATACTGGGCGCCCGAGGCGGCCAGCTGCTCCAGCGAGTCACCCCGTCCCAGGGCTGCGACGAGCTTCATGTCGGGCGCGGCGTCGACGGCTTTGACGGCCTCGGCGCCCATGCGTCCGTTGGCGCCCAGGACGGCCACCAGCTTGGGAACGGAGTGTTGTTCGGTCATGCCGTTAACCCTACCGGCGGGACCCGCGCGCGCAGGAACCGGGCGGCGTGCGTTACCTCGCAGTCCCGGGGGCGCTCCGGACAGTGCCGCATCAGCTGCCTGCGCCAACCCATTCCACGGTGCCGTCAGTGAAGAATTGTTCCTTCCAGATAGGTACCTGTTCCTTGATGCGGTCCACCAGCTCGGAGCAGACGGCGAACGCCTGCCCGCGGTGGGCTGCGGACACCGCGCACACCAGGGCCGGGTCCCCAATCTCCAGCATGCCGATCCGGTGCGCCGCCCAGATCCGGACGGGCTGTCCGGGCCCGGCACCTGCTTCGGCGTTCTGCTCGGCAACCAGGCGCCCGACGACGTCTGCCATGACCTGGTGCGCCGTGGGGTGCGCACTGTAGCTGAGGCGATTGACGGCCTTGCCGCCGTCGTGGTTGCGCACCACGCCGCTGAAGCTGACCACGGCACCGGCTGTATCGCTTTCCACAGCGGCAATCGCCTGGTCCACCGAGATGGGCTCAGCGCTCAGGACCGCGCTGACTACTTCGAATGCTTCAGTGCCCATGTCCGCCCTCCAGCTGGTCGCACAGATGCCCGATGAGCGGGTCCAGGACGCCCAGTCCGTCCATGACGCCCTTCGGGGAGCCGGGCAGGTTCACGATGAAGGTCCGCCCTGCGGCGCCGGCATACCCCCGGCTCAGGGCAGCAAGCGGGGTTTTGGCGGCTCCGGCCCGCCGGATGGCCTCCATGATTCCGGGGATTTCCCGGTCCAGCAGCGGCAGGGTGACGTCGGGAGTCCGGTCGTCGGGGCTGAGGCCGGTGCCGCCGCTGGTGATGACGACGGCGGGGTGCTGGGTAAGGAGCGCGCGGATGGCTGCGCCCGCGGGGTCGCCGTCGGGGACCACCATGGCGGGAAACACGTCAAAACCGTGTTCGGTGAGCCAGTCGGTGATCACGGGCCCGGTTTCGTCGTCGTAGATGCCGGCGGCGGCGCGGGTGGAGGCGATGACGACGCCGGCTTTCCGTCCCTGTACGTCGCCATGCCGGTGCGGTTCGGGAACCCGAAGGGTGTTGGGGGTAGTCACAGGGCCCAGTCTCCGCTCTTGCCGCCGCTCTTCGCCAGCACCTTGATGTCCGTGAGGACGGCATGTTTGTCCACGGCCTTGATCATGTCGTAGACGCTCAGCGCAGCCACGGACGCCGCTGTCAGGGCCTCCATTTCCACTCCGGTGACGCCCCGTGTCTTGACGGTGGAGCTGATGGCGACGGCGTCCAGGCCAAGGTCGAAATCGACCGTCACCTTGGACAGCGGCAGCGGATGGCACAGCGGAATCAGGTCCGGGGTCTTCTTGGCGGCCATGATGCCTGCCACGCGCGCAACGGCCAGGGCATCCCCCTTGGGCAGGCCGCCGGTGCCCAGGAGCCGCATCACCTCCGGTGTGGTCCGGACCGTAGCGGTGGCCGTGGCCTCGCGGGTTGTTTCTGCCTTGGCGGAAACATCCACCATCTGGGCGCTGCCGTCCTGGCGCAGGTGCGTCAGCGCGGGGGTCTGTTCTGCGTTCACAGCATCCATACTTCCACCTCGTCGCCGGCGGCGAGCTCCGTTACGCCAACGGGGACGTGGACCAGGCAGTTCGATCCCGCGAGCGCGTGCATCAGGTGCGAGCCCTCGCCGCCCTCCAGCTGCACGGTCCCGTCAGGCTGCAGGCTTCCCCGCCGGACCTGGTGCTTGTGCCCGGGTGACTCCAAGGGCTGGGCCAGGCGGGCGCGCAGCGGCTGCCTGGCCGCCGGCGACCCGAGCAGTCCCGACAGGGCGGGGCGGAGGAACATCTCGAAGGACACCAGGCAGCTGACCGGGTTGCCGGGAAACCCCAGGAAGGGGACGCCGTCGAACAGTCCTATCCCTTGGGGTCCGCCCGGCTGCATGGCCACATGCAGGAACTCGGCGGGCTGGTCCGCCATGGCCTGGCGCACCACCTCATACGCGCCCTTGCTGACCCCGCCCGTGGTCACGATCAGGTCCACGTCATGGCCGGCGGTCCGCAGCAGGGCCTGGAGTTCGGCGGGGTTGTCGGTGGAGATGCCGGTGCGCCGGACGTTGAGTCCAGCCTGTTTCATGGCCGCTTCCAGGAGGGTTCCGTTGGAGTCGTAGATCTTGCCCTGCGGCAGTGGTTGTCCCGGTTGGACTACCTCGTCCCCGGTGGTGACGAGCAGGACAGTCACTGCCCGGTACACCTCCACCTCAGCCACACCGAGGGCTGCGAGAAGTCCCAGCTGCGCCGGTCCCAGGCACGTCCTGGCGGCCATGGCCCGCTCCCCCGCCGCAATGTCGCTGCCGGCGCTACGCACATAGGTCCCCGGAACGGTTGCGGGCAGCTTCACCAGCCCATCGCTGGCCTCCGTGCGGAAGTGGTTCGGCACCGCCTTTTCGATGGGGACGACGGCGTCCGCCCCCGCCGGGATCATGGCACCGGTCATGATGGGCGCCGCGGTCCCGGGCCGCAGCGGCTGCGGGCTGGACCCGGCGGGAACCGGGGGCATGATGCGCAGGTCAGCTCCGCCGTCGGAGATGTCCACTGACCGGACGGCGTACCCATCCATTTGGGAGTTGTCGAATGGGGGAAGGCTGATGGGCGCCAGTAAGCCGTGCACCAGTGCCCGGCCGAGCGCACCGGACAGGGGGAGGACTTCAGCGCGGGACTCTGCCGCCAGCCGGGCCAGGAGGTCCGTGACCGCCGCCAGATGCTCAGCAACGGAGCGGGCGTGGTGGGCCGGGCCTGCTTTGCCGTGGGGGTGGCTGGTCATGGGTACGCCTTTGGTCGCGGCCGTCAGGATTTCACGTCCACTCTAACGGTGTGGAATCCCGTGGCTCCGTCCGGCGCGGGAGGCCGCTCAGTTTCATCCTGGGCCACACCGTTGAGATCGGTGGCGCGGACCTGGACCTCATACTGCCCCGGGACCAGGCTGACCGCCAGCTTCCACTGGTACCAGGTGTCTATGGAGATGCCCGGGGCCAGCTCGGCTTCCCGCCACGGCCCTCGGTTGACCCGCAGTTCCACCTTTTGGATGCCGGTGTGCTGGGCCCAGGCAACGCCCGCCAGGAGTACGGTTCCGGCACTGACCGGACGCCCGCTGCGGGGTACGTCGATGCGCGACGACGTCTTGATGGGACCGCGCGCCGACCAGCCCCGCGGCGTCCAATACCCGGCGTCGTCGGCGAACCTGGTGACCTTGAGTTCAGTAACCCACTTGGTGGCCGACACATACCCGTAGAGGCCCGGGACCACCAGGCGTACCGGGAATCCGTGCTCCAGCGGCAGCGGTTCACCGTTCATGCCTACGGCAAGGAGCGCGTCCCTGCCGTCGTCGGTTAGGGCCTCCAGTGGCGTTCCGGCAGTCCAGCCATCGGCACTGCGGGAGAGGACCATGTCGGCCCCCTGGTGCGGAACAGCCAGGGCCAGCAGTTCGCGGACCGGCCAACCGAGCCAGCGGGCGTTTCCAATCAGGTCCCCGCCCACCCCGTTGGAAACACAGGCAATGGTCATGTGGCGTTCCACCAGGGGCTTCCCCAGGAGGTCGGCGAAGGAGAGCTGGACTTCCCGGGCCACCATTCCGGTGACTTTCAGGACCCAGGTCTCCGGGTTGACCGTAGGAACAGCCAGGGCAGTGTCGATCCGGTAGAAACCAGGGTTGGGGGTGACCAGCGGCGGCATCCCGGGTACGCCCGCCTCTGCGGCCGCCGGAATGGGCGGTGCCGCGGACGCAGGGGCCGGCAGGGTGATCCGTGCCCTGGCTTCGGTGGCGGCGATGGCGGCTCCGCGCCAGAATCCCGCCAGCACTCCCCCCAGGGCTGAGGCGGCTGAGGTGGCGGCGAGAGCCTGGAGGAAGCCGCGGCGGGAACCGGCGGTTCCTCCGGGCCCTGCCTTCCCCGGGGCGGAGCCTTCCCACGACTGCAGCCGCCGGACCAGGAATCGCAACAGCACGATGGCGGCTGCCGCGGCCAGGACCGGCAGCATGGGGGCCAAGGGGGTCGCCTGGGCCCGTGTGAGGACCGCAGCCAGTCCCGCCAGCCCGAAAATCCCCATCACGAAGGCACCGGCCCACCGGCGGCGGAGCTCCAGGACCCCGGCCAGGGCCGCCAGAGCGGCAATGGCCAGCCCCATGCCCGCCAGGAGCGCGGCCTTGTCCGCAGTGCCGAAGAGGGTGATGGCCCAGTCCTTGACTCCGGGCGGGACGGCATCGATGACAGCGCCGCCCACAGCGGTCAGGGGCGAAAGGGAGGGGCTGGCAAAACCCGCCAGCAGCTCCCCCGCCGCGAGGCCGCCGGCGGCCGCTGCGATCCCGGCGGCCGCACCCCACCGTGCCCCGGGCCGCGGGACTGACTGGTGCGGGACTGCCTGGTGTTGGACGGGACTTTCCGCACGCTCCCCGGGGCCGGCGCCGTCGTCGTCCGCCCCGTGCTGTTGCGGGGAACTCTTCACAACTTCCAGCATAGGTTCGGCGGCGGTCCCCGGCGCAGGTTCCGTCCGGTGGTTCTGCGCCGGTCACGGGTGTGATGCGCAGCGCAACGTGGCGTAGCCTGAAATCATGAGTGTCCAGCTAGGAATGCCGCAGCCGCGCGAGGAAACAGCCCCTGCGCTGCCAGGCGTTCCGGCGCGCCGCCCCGCTGACGCGCCGGCCGGGCTGGCGGACCGGTATGGCCGCCGCGCCACGGACATGAGGCTGTCCCTAACGGACAAGTGCAATCTCCGCTGCACCTACTGCATGCCCGCGGAAGGCCTGGAATGGCTCGCCAAGCAGGCAGTGATGTCCGCAGCGGAAATCGTGCGGATCGTGAAAGTCGGCGTGGAGCAGCTGGGGGTCCGGGAACTGCGGCTCACCGGCGGTGAGCCGCTGGTCAGGCATGACCTGGTGGACATCATCGCCGCCCTGCGGGCCAACCACCCGGACCTGCCGATCTCCATGACCACCAACGGGGTGGGCCTGGCCAGGAAGGCTGCCGCGCTGAAGGATGCAGGGCTGACCCGCATCAATGTGTCGCTGGACTCACTGCATGAGGAGACGTTCACCAAACTGACCCGGCGCCCGTTCCTCGGCCAGGTCATGGCCGGAGTGGACGCCGCCTGGGCCGCCGGCCTGGGTCCGGTCAAACTGAATGCTGTCCTGATGCGGGGCATTAACGACGCCGAGTCGCCCCAGCTGCTGGCCTGGGCGCTGGAGCGCGGGTACGAACTGCGGTTCATTGAACAGATGCCGCTCGACGCCGATCACGGCTGGACCCGCCGCAATATGATCACCGCCGCCGAAATCCGCGCCCTGCTGTCCCGGGACTACGTCCTCACCCCCGATCCCCGGGCGCGTGACGGCGCTCCTGCGGAGCGGTTTGAGGTACGACGGCGGCAGGAAGGTCCGGCGGACGGCGCCGGCAGTCCCCTCCTTGGGACGGTGGGGATCATCGCCTCCGTCACCGAACCGTTCTGCGCTGACTGCAGGCGGACCAGGATCACCGCCGAAGGCAAGATCATGAGCTGCCTGTTTTCCCGGGAGGAGTTCGACCTGCTGGGCCTGCTGCGCACTGGTGCCGGCGACGACGAGCTGGCTCAGCGGTGGCAGGATGCCATGTGGATCAAACCAAAGGCCCACGGCATGGACCACGTGGGACTCGACGCTCCGGACTTCGTCCAGCCGGACCGCAGCATGAGCGCCATCGGGGGCTGACACGGATGCTTGTACGTTATTTTGCTGCCGCGCGCGCTGCCGCCGGGCGTGAGGAAGAAAAGTTCGACCTGCCCGACGGTGCCACGGTCGCCCATCTCTTGGAAGCTGTGCTGGGGGTGCCTCGCGCCGAGCCGCCGGCAGGCACTCCTCCGCTCGCTCGGCTCCTGTCCCGCAGCAGCTTCCTGCTCAACGAGGTGGCCGTCCGGGACCAGTCAACGGTTCTTGGGGCCGACGACGTGGTCGACGTGCTTCCCCCCTTTGCTGGCGGGTAGGTAATACAAGCATGTCCGGGCGTCTGGGCAGCGGCTGGCCAGCCTGCCAAGGCTGCGTCCGCTTTGAATGTCAGACCCCTGTTGGATGATGTTTTCATGGGAATCGGTGCGGATCTCGCGGTGGTGATGGAGGGTGTTTCTGCCTCTGTTGCTGCCCTGAGCGGGCTGGTTCTGGATGATTGTTCCTTGGCTTCGGGCGCTCATGTTGGTGCTGACGTGGATGTGTTGCGGCGCCGGTATGAGATCCGGTTGGAGCGGCTTGAAGTCGTGGCCCGGTTGGAGGCCCAGCTCGCAGCGGTCAAGGTCAGTGATGTTGCCGAAGCCGTCGAAATCCAGCTGGCACAGGTTGCACCTGACGCCCCGGTCCATGAGTGCACGTTTGCGGAGATGTCCGCGGTGGAGGAGATCGCCGGGATCCTCACCATCAGTTCGGGGGCGGCCGGTGCGTTGGTGGAGCAGTCCCGGCGGGTCTGTTCCCTGCCGGCTGTGGTTGAGGCCCTGTCCATGGGTGGGGTGTCGTGGCAGCACGCCCGGATCGTGGCCGACGAAACCGAAGGCCTCACCCCCGACTCTGCCGCCGGCCTGGTGGCGCATTTCTTTGACCCTGACGCGCCCAACCCGGCCCGGGGCGCCGCGCCCGGTGACCTTGTCCCGTCCAGGTTTCGGGCGAAGGTCCGGGCTTGGCGGGAACGCCACCACCCTGAGTCCTTGGAGAAACGGCATGTGAAGGGGGTGGCGGACCGGCGGATGGACTACGCCCCGGACCGGGACGGGATGGCCTGGCTGTCCCTGTACCTTCCCGGCGATACCGCGTGCGCCATCTGGAACCGCAGCACCGCCACCGCCCGCGGCGTCCAAAACCCCACGGAGGAGCGGACCCTCACCCAGCTCCGCGCCGACGTCGCCGCGTCACTGCTCCTCGGCGCCGGAAACACGACGGCCGCGGGTGAAGCTGCCAGGAGCACCGGTGATATTGGGAAAATCCCCACACCGCGGGCCGACATCCTGGTCACGGTCCCGGTGTTCTCACTGCTTGGCCTCACCGATGAGCCCGCGGTGCTGGACGGATTCGGGCCGATCCCGGCATCCATGGCACGGAGGCTCGTCGCCGGCGGGGCGGAATCGTTCTACCGGGTCCTGGTCGACCCGCGCGACGGGGCACCCCTGGAGATCGGACGCACCCGCTACCGGCTCCCGGAGACCAGCAAGAAATGGATCCGGCTGCGGGACTGCAAATGCACCTTCCCAGGCTGCACCAACCACACCCCCGACAACGACACCGACCACCTCACCGCCTGGCAACACGGCGGCAAAACAGACATCCGAAACTTGGCCCAGCTCTGCCCAAAACACCACCGCCTCAAACACACCAGCACCTGGGTCCCTGACGCGGCGACCCCGAATGAACCGCCCGGCTGGACCTCACCCACCGGCCGACACTACAAACCCGAACAAGCAGACTCCCAACCAACCCACTGGCCACCAGGAATCCTGGCGCCGAAGGCCATCGTCTCCGGGAAGTCCGCACCGACAGCGTTGGACGCACCAGGGGTGGGCCCAGCCGGGTTGGGCGCACCGGCGACAGCGGACGAAGTGGGACCAATGGAACCACCATCGGAACTGCCGGTGGAACTGCCGCTATGGCGCCAGTTAGTGACAGACACGCTGGAGTGGCCGGACGAGCCAGCCGAGGAACCGCCTGGCGGCAACTTGCTTGAGCCGGATGAACTCCCGCCGACAGATCCTTTGTGGGACGATTTCTACGCCATGCCGTTCCTGCTGCCACCAGACCCGGCGGGACATTGGGACGTGCTCCTGTCGTAGTACTTCCCCAGGGGTGTGTGTCAGCGGGTGGGTACAGGGGCCGATGGCCCCCCGCTGGACGCGGGCCCCGTTGCCAGTGCCATGGCCAGCAGTGACGCCCGGCTGTGGACTCGGCAAGCCTTGAAGAGTTGCTTGAACTGGTCCTGGACCGTGTACGGCGTCACTCCCTGGGCGTCCGCCATGGCTGCCGTACCGGCCCCTGCTGCGGTGAGCCAGAGCAGTTCCCCCTGCCGGGGTGTCAGGCCAAACGCCCGGGCAAACATGTCAAGCCTCGCGGCAGGCGTGCTGGCCTGAATCGTCACGGCCACCGGTGGAGTGGGTCCGGACCCCCCCGACTCCATGCGGTTGGCCCGCAGGGAGGCCCAGCGGCCCGCCCCGACGTAGACCCTGCATTCCGCGGGGTGGGTGTCCACCAGCGCTTCCCTTGCCGCCAGCTGGACCGCAACGTTCAACACCTCAGCCGGCACGTGATCGTGAGGAACCGGACCAGGCTGAAGCAGCTGGAGCCAGTCGTCCACGGACGCCGTTCGGCCAGCTATCGCCAGATCGTCGTCCAGGGTGAGGACAGCCTGCTCCGGCAATCCGGGCTGCCCGGCTCCTGTCCCGGATGCGTGGTCCGGGCCAGGTTCCGGGGGCGGTCGAATCCAAAATTGCCTGGCTACGGACCTCCGCAGACCCGCGGTCACTGCCGCTGCGAGCTCGCCCAGGTACGCAGTTTCTTCGTCCGTGAAGGGGACCGAACGCCGGTACGCCACAAATCGAGCCAGACCCAACACCCATACTTGTCGGCAAAGACGGCGGACAGGACATCGCGGACCCCATAGCGCTGCAACACGCCACTCCACACCGGGCTGCGGAAGGGCTCTCCCTGCGTTGCCGTCAGGAGGGACTCCGCCGGCTCCGGCGAATGCATCAGCTCGGTCCAGCGGCTGGCCCCGGAGAGGTACTTGAGGCGGATAAGTGTGGGCAATTCCTGGGGGCAGGGAATCCTGGCCCTCGGAGCCATCCCCACCGTCGTGTCGGGATCACACAACGGCCAAACGAATGCATCGAAAGGCACCATGGTGGCCACTTCTGCCAGAATCGCTGTCCGGAGAGCTTGGTGATCCAGGTCCGAGCCTGCCAGGAGTCGGATGCGCTCCTGGCTCCGGTTTCCAGCCCAGCCCTTGGTCATGTTCCAAGTATGCTCCGGCCATCCCGGGCAACCCGGAGGCGGTGCCACCCAGAATTCTGGGATACCCGCCGCAGCCCGACCGTTTAGCTTTAGCAGCGTGGAGCGTCCTCCAACCTGGCGGGACGAGTAAGGAGACTGGGATGTTCACCCTGCAGATCGAACACAGCATCACCGATTTCAGCACGTGGAAGGCGCCATTCGACCGTGATCCGGTGGGCCGGTCCGCGTCAGGGGTTCTCGCGCACCGGATAGGCCGGCCCGTGGGCGAACTGCAATACATTGTTGTGGAACTCGACTTCGCGGACCTGGCCCTGGCAGAGCAGCTGCTCACGAACCTTTGAACACAGGTATGGCGTTCGCCCGCCAACGCCCCTGCCCTCGCCGGTGCGCCGAAAACGCGCATCATCGAGGCGGCATCCTAGCCCATGCCTCACGCGCGGTGGAACTCCGAGCGCATGAATGGCCTGTACGGCGATTCATTACCGTCGGTTCCAGCCTCCGGGGTGTCGCCGCCGTCGTCCTGCCCGGCAGAACGTAGTTCGGTGACGTGCGTCAGGACACCGTCCGCCACCTCGATGGAGTGGCGCGTCCAGCTTCCGGCAGTGCGGCGTTCAACGCGGAGGACACCGTCGCGCCAAGTGCAGCGGGTGGCGCTGCCGAGCGGAACGCCGGCGCTGTCCACGTAGTACCACAGCACATCGTTGTGGACCGGATCGATCGTGAAGATGCCGTGGCCTTCGAAATGGCTGCCGTCGGGTTCAACGTGCCGGTAGCTCTGCACGACGCCGAGACCTCCGGCCACCTGGCTGTAGGTCACTTCTGCATCAACGCTGCGTTCGGGCCCCCACGGACCTGCAGCGACCTGGGTCCGTCCCCGCCAGTGACCCAGCAGGCCGGATAACGCATGAGGTCCGTGCCGCACTCCCGCCCCGTTCACCGTTCCGCCTTCCCAAACGAAGATCGCTCCCCAACTTAGGATGGACTCTGGAGGGCCGGGCCGCCAGCGTCTCCGCGGCGCCAGGTTGCTACAACCCGAACGTCTCCGTCTCCTCGAACGGGCCAACCACGGTGACGGTCCGCGGGGCTGCGGCGAGTTCGGCGGCCAATTCCTGGACTTGTTCTGCGGTGACCGCCTTGATGAGCCGCAGGGTTTCGTCGATGTCCTGGTATTCGCCGGAGACCAGTTCGGCCCTGCCCAGCCGGGACATCCGTGAGCCGGTGTCCTCCAGGGCCAGGACGATGCCGCCGCCGAGTTGTCCAACGGCCTTGCGGAGCTCGTCGTCGGAGATGCCGTGTTCGGCGAGCTTGTCCAGCTCCACACCCAGCAGGTCCAGCACCTGCCGGACCTTGGACGGCGTGCAGCCCGCGTACATCCCAAAGTAGCCGGCGTCGGCGTAGGACGAGGCAAAGGAGTAGGTGGAGTACACCAGGCCGCGCTTCTCGCGGACTTCCTGGAACAGCCTGGAGGACATGCCGCCGCCCAGGACCGCATTCAGCACACTCATGACGTAGCGGCGTTCGTCGGTGGCAACGATGGTGGGGCAGCCCATGATGATGTTCGCCTGCTCCACGGCGCGCTTGACCACGTGCAGGCCTGCGGTCCCGGTGATGAGGGCGCGTTCGGTGGAGCGCCGCTGCACCGGTGCCGCGTCGGGCTCAAGCGACCAGCCCGCGGTCTGGAGGGCATCCACCACGAGTCCGCAGACGACGTCGTGGTCCAGCCCGCCCGCGGCGGTGATGACCAGCTCCTCCGGTTTGTAGTACCTGCGGTAGTGCTCCCACACGGAGTCCCGGGCCACGGCCTTGATGGCAGCGGGAGTGCCTCCGATGGGGCGGCCCAGCGGGTGGCTGCCCAGGACCGCGGCGACGAAGTGCTCGTGGGCAACGTCGGTGGGGTCATCGCTGTCCATGGCGATTTCCTCGAGGATCACGTCCCGTTCCTGCTCCATCTCGTCAGGGTCCAGCACGGCGCCGGTGATCATGTCCGCGATGACGTCGATGGCCATGGGAAGGTCCGAGTCCAGCACCCGCGCAAAGTAGCAGGTGCTTTCCTTGGCAGTGGCCGCGTTCGATTCGCCGCCCACCTCATCAAAGGCGGAGGCAATCTCCAGGGCCGTGCGGCGCCTGGTCCCCTTGAACAGCAGGTGCTCAAGGAAGTGGGTGGAACCGTGCTGGCCGGGAGCCTCGTCACGGGAGCCCACACCCACCCAGAACCCGATCGTGGCTGACCGCTGGCCCGGCATCGCCTCGGTCAGTACCCGCACTCCCCCTGGCAGCACTGAACGCCGGACCTCGGACCCGCCGTCGGAGCCGTGGACCAGGGTGTCGCCGGCGTGGTTCTGCTCAAGCGGCAGGGGTACAACAGTCATTGATGCCTTTCAGGACGGGCAGCCGGATCTGGCTGCCATCGTAACAGCGGCGGGACCGGTGGATCATCCACCGGTCCCGCCGATTCATGCTTATGCCGGGAAGCCCCTGCTGTTAGACCTCAGCGCCTTCAGCAGGCTCCGTGGCGTGAACGCGCTCGGTCTCGTCGGCGCCTTCCTCGTCAGCCACGACCGGAGACAGGGACAGCTTTCCGCGGTCATCGATCTTGGTGATTTCCACCTGGATCTTCTGGCCCACGGAAACAACGTCATCAACGTTGTCCACCCGCTTGCCGCCGGCGATCTTGCGCAGCTCGGAGATGTGCAGGAGGCCGTCCTTGCCCGGGGTCAACGACACGAAGGCACCGAAGGTGGTGGTCTTGACGACCGTGCCCAGGTAGCGCTCGCCGATTTCCGGAACCTGCGGGTTGGCGATGGCGTTGATGGCGGAGCGTGCTGCGTCGGCAGACGGACCGTTCGTGGCGCCAATGTAGACCGTGCCGTCGTCCTCGATGGAGATGTCGGCGCCCGTGTCTTCCTGGATCTGGTTGATCATCTTGCCCTTGGGGCCGATGACCTCGCCGATCTTGTCCACGGGGATCTTGACGGCGATGACGCGCGGTGCGAACTCGGAGAGCTCGTCCGGGGTGTCGATGGCCGAGTTGATGACCTCGAGGATGTGCAGGCGGGCTTCGCGTGCCTGCTTCAGGGCTGCCGCGAGCACCGAAGCGGGGATGCCGTCGAGCTTGGTGTCCAGCTGGATGGCCGTGACGAACTCGGCGGTGCCGGCAACCTTGAAGTCCATGTCACCGAAGGCGTCTTCGGCGCCCAGGATGTCGGTCAGCGCTGCGTAGCGGGTCTGGCCGTCCACCTGGTCGGAGACCAGGCCCATGGCGATACCGGCGACGGCGGCCTTCAGGGGCACACCGGCGTTCAGCAGGGACAGGGTGGAGGCGCAGACGGAACCCATCGACGTCGAACCGTTGGAACCGAGGGCTTCGGATACCTGGCGGATGGCGTAGGGGAATTCCTCGCGGGACGGCAGGACGGGCACGAGTGCACGTTCGGCCAGGGCACCGTGGCCGATTTCGCGGCGCTTGGGCGAGCCCACGCGGCCGGTTTCACCGGTGGAGTACGGCGGGAAGTTGTAGTTGTGCATGTAGCGCTTGCGCGTCACGGGAGACAGCGAGTCGATCTGCTGCTCCATCTTGAGCATGTTCAGTGTGGTGACACCCATGATCTGGGTCTCGCCGCGTTCGAAGATGGCGGAGCCGTGGACGCGGGGCAGGACCTCGACCTCGGCGGTCAGCTGGCGGATGTCCGTCAGGCCACGGCCGTCGATGCGGACCTGGTCCTTGAGGATGCGCTGGCGCACAACGTGCTTGGTGACCGAGCGGAATGCTGCGGACAGTTCCTTCTCGCGGCCTTCGAACTGGCCGGCGAGGTTGGCGAGGACCTCGTCCTTGAGTGCGTCGGAGGCGTTGTCGCGTTCCTGCTTGTCGGCGATCTGGAAGACGGCGGCGAGCTTGTCGGCGGCAGCGGATTCGACGGCGGCGTAAGCGTCGTCCTCGTAGTCCAGGAAGACCGGGAACTCGACCGTGGGCTTGGCAGCGCGTGCGGCGAGGTCGGCCTGGGCGTCGCAGAGTGCCTTGATGAACGGCTTGGCAGCTTCGAGGCCCTCGGCCACAACCTCTTCGGTGGGGGCGGTGGCGCCCTGTTCCTTGATGAGGTTCCAGGAGTTGTCGGTTGCTTCGGCTTCGACCATCATGATGGCGACGTCGTCACCGGCAACACGGCCGGCAACCACCATGTTGAACACGGAGTTTTCCAGCTGGGAGTGCTTGGGGAAGGCAACCCACTGCGATCCGTTTTCGTCGTTGACCAGGGCGACGCGGACGCCGCCGATGGGGCCGGAGAACGGGAGGCCGGACAGCTGGGTGGACATCGAGGAAGCGTTGATGGCAACGACGTCGTACAGCTCATCGGGGTTGATGGCCAGGACGGTGACCACGATCTGGACCTCGTTGCGCAGGCCCTTGATGAAGGCGGGGCGCAGCGGGCGGTCCATCAGGCGGCAGGCCAGGATGGCTTCGGTGGACGGGCGGCCTTCGCGGCGGAAGAACGAGCCCGGGATGCGGCCGGCAGCGTACATGCGCTCTTCGACGTCGACCGTCAGCGGGAAGAAGTCGAAGCCTTCACGCGGGTGCTTGCCGGCGGTGGTTGCGGACAGCAGTGCGGTGTCATCGTCGATGTACACCATGGCTGCGCCGGCGGCCTGCTTGGCGAGGCGGCCGGTTTCAAAGCGGATTACGCGCTTGCCAAAACGGCCATTGTCAATGACTGCTTCCGAGAACTGGATTTCGGGACCCTCCAAGAGAGTCACCTCCGTTTCTTTTTACGGAAGTCCAGCCGCATCAACCCAGCCAGCATCTGTCTACTGGCCCTGCACCCGGTCATCGATCGAGACCCACGGGCCGCCGGCTTCAGTCAACGAAGCCGTTCCCGGGGATCACTACCGAGGACCGCGAATGCGTGATGCGGTTGATCCTCCTGTTTAGTTTTTATTTGAAGAAGGCGGCCCGTTCCGGAGGGAAAGGGCCGCCCCAAAGTGTGACTAGCGGCGCAGGCCGAGACGCTCGATGAGCGAACGGTAGCGGGCGATGTCAGTCTTCTTGAGGTAGCTCAGCATGCGCTTGCGGCGACCAACCATGGCCAGCAGACCGCGCTGGGTGTGGTAGTCGTGCTTGTGCTCCTTCATGTGCTCAGTCAGATCCTTGATCCGCTGGGTCAGGACGGCAACCTGGACCTCGGGTGAACCGGTGTCACCTTCGCCAGTTGCGTATTCCTTGATGATGGACTGCTTTACAGCGGCGTCAAGTGCCACAATATCTCCTTGGGATGTGCCGTGCGGGCCCAGGTCAGTAACTCACTGCCGGGTCTGCCGTGTTGGTCCTGATCCGGATAACCGGAGAAGGCCGACTACAACAGGAACCAGCCGCCACGGACTGCAGCCGGATCCATCGTCCAGTTTACCGGGCGCGGCCTAACCTTGTCGAAACACGCCCGCCAGGTTCGCAGGGCGCTCAGCCCTGCAGCCTGTCCCGGATCGCCGCCATGCCGTGCAGCACCTCGGCGAAGCTGGTGCTCAGCGGCGACAAACCCACCCTGATGCCGTGCGGCGAGCGGAAGTCCGGGATGACGTCGCCGTCCCACAGGGCCTCGACCGTGGCCTTGGTGAAGTTGGGATGGTCCACCGTGATGTGCCCGCCCCGCTCCCCCGGGTTCCTCGGCGACGCAAGCCCGGCCCCCAGCGGTGCCAGCCACGCGTCGAAGACCTCGACGGCGAAGGCGGTGAGGTCTTCGGACTTCGAACGGACGGCCGCCATGCCGGCTTCTTCGATGAGGTCCAGCGTGGCCTGCATGGCGATCATGCCGAAGATGGCGGGAGTGCCGCTGAGGAACCCGCGGATCCCTTGGGCCGGTTCATAACCGGACGCCATTTCGAAGGCGTCCTTGCGTCCCATCCAGCCCCAGATGGGCTGGTTCAGCGAGGGCAGGTGGCGGGCGTTGACGTAGGCGAACGCCGGGGAGCCGGGGCCCCCGTTGAGGTACTTATAGGTGCAGCCCGCAGCGAAGTCGACGTCGGCACGGTCCAGGTCGATCTCCACCGACCCCGCGGAATGGCACAGGTCCCACACCACCAAGGCGCCGGCGTCGTGCACTGCCGCGGTGATGCCCGGCAGGTCCGCCAGGTGGCCCGACCGGTAGGCGATCTGGCTGAGGAGGACGACGGCGGTGCGCGGCCCGGTGGCCTGGCGCACCTGGTCAAGGGTCACCCCGGCGGCCGGGTCGGGCTCGATCCAGCGCAGGGTGAGGCCTTCCTCAAGGGCGATGCCCTCCACCAGGTAGCGGTCCGTGGGGAAGTTTTCCGTATCCAGCACCAGCTCGTTGCGGTCTGGATCCTGTACGGCGGCCAGGGCAGCCCTGATCAGCTTGTACAGCACCACCGTGGTGGAGTCGGCAATGATGGTCTGCCCCGGCGCTGCCCCGAGGACGGCACGTCCGAGCTGGTCCCCGATGGCCTGCGGCATGCTAAGCCACTGTTCGTCCCAGCCCCGGATGAGGCGTCCGCCCCACTCATCCCGGATGAAGGCGGCGACGTCGTCGGCAGTACGCTTCAGGGGCCGGCCCAGGGAGTTGCCGTCCAGGTAGGACAGCGGGGTGTCGGTACCAATGAAAAGGTCCCGGTAGTGCGCCAGGGCGTCCCGGCGGTCCAGCTCTTCAGCGCGCCCCCGGAGCGCTTCAGCAGACACGTCGAGGTGGTTTTCCTGGTGGATGCTCATTGTCCGATCTCCGTCCTGACGGCGAATAGTTCCGGGAAGAACGTCAGTTCCAGGGCCTTCTGCAGGAAGGTCACACCGCTGGATCCGCCGGTGCCGGTCTTCATGCCGATGGTCCGCTGGACTGTGCGCAGGTGCCGGAACCGCCAGAGCTGGAAATTGTCCTCCAGGTCCACCAGTTCCTCGCAGGCCTCGTAGGCCGCCCAGTTGTCCGCCGCATTCTCGTAAATGTGCTTGAAGAGCGGTACCAGCTCCGGGACGAACTCGTGGGCCAGGGTCACATCCCGGTCCAGGACTGCCGGCGGGACATCAAACCCCTGCCGGGAGAGGTAGGCCAGGAACTCGTCATAGATGCTGGGTGCGGCCAGCAGTTCCGACAGCATGCCGTGCGCCTCAGGATCGGATTCGAAAACCGGCAGCATCCTGTGGTTCTTGTTCCCCAGGACGAACTCGACGGCCCGGTACTGCGCGGACTGGAAACCTGATGAGTTGCCCAGGAAGCCGCGGAACTGCGAGTACTCGGTGGGCGTAAGGGTGGCCAGCACGGACCACTGTTCGGTGAGGGTCTTCTGGATGTGCTTGACCCGGGCGATGCCCTTGAGCGCCGAACCGAGGTCGTCCTCCCGGAGCCAGGCGGCTGCGCTGCGGAGTTCATGCAGGACCAGCTTCAGCCACAGTTCAGTGGTCTGGTGCTGGATGATGAACAGCAACTCATCGTGGTGCTCAGGCTTGCTGACCGGCTGCTGCGCACTGAGCAGGGTGGGAAGCTGCAGGTAGGAGGCGTAGCTCATCCGGGAGCTGAAGTCGCGGACGATCCCCTCATCCAGCGTGCGGGTGTTCTTCTCGACGGACACGTCCTGCCTTTCGCTTGCTGCCACCGGGCAGTCTTGTCAGTGGCCGGCCAGGAGCTGGTGGGCCTGCGCCACGTCCAGGCGCATCTGTTCCACCAGGGCCTCAGGGCCACGGTAGGCCACCATGCCCCGAAGCCGTTCCACGAATTCGACGATCACTGTCTGGCCGTACAGATCGAAGTCCTCAACGGCCTCCTTGGGCCGGTCAATCACGTGGGCCTCTACCTGGCGGCTGACGCCGTCGAAGGTGGGGTTGGAGCCTACGGAGATGGCTGCCGGCCAGCGCTTGCCGGCCTGGTCCACCAGCCAGCCGGCGTAGATGCCGTCGGCGGGAATCAGCCCCGTGGCATTGGACGCGAGGTTGGCCGTGGGGAACCCCAGCGCCCTGCCGCGGGCGGCGCCGTGGACCACCTCGCCGCGCATCCGGTGCGGCCGGCCCAGGACCGAGGCGGCGGTGGTGACGTCTCCGGCCTGCAGTGCTTCCCGCACCCAGGTGGAGGAACAGCGGCGGTCCGTGCCGCCGTCGTCATGCAGGGGGTAGCCTTCGGCCCCGAATTCGCTGATCACCTGGACATCGAAGCCGAACTTTTCGCCCAGCGCCTTCATGGTGTCCAGGTCACCGGAGTTGCCACGGCCGAACCTGGCATCGTGGCCGATGACCACGTGGCTGGCGTGCAGGCAGTCCACCAGGTACTGCTCCACGAACTCTTCGGCCGTGAGGCTGGCGAGGTCCAGCGAGTACTTGACCACCAGGATGGCGTCCAGGCCCAGCTCACCCAGCGCGTCCAGCTTGTCATCCAGCCCCATGATCAGGTCCGGCGCAGCCTCCGGGCGGTGGATTACTGCCGGGTGGGGGTCGAACGTCACGGCCACTGCCTTGGCATGGGACAGGCGGGCCGACCGGATCA
Source organism: Pseudarthrobacter sp. CC12 (assembly GCF_039907755.1). Classification (NCBI taxonomy): domain Bacteria; kingdom Bacillati; phylum Actinomycetota; class Actinomycetes; order Micrococcales; family Micrococcaceae; genus Pseudarthrobacter; species Pseudarthrobacter sp. CC12. The sequence goes on from NZ_JARDJH010000004.1 coordinate 84,352, forward strand.
GCTGGGACAGCACCTGCTGGTGGCCGCGGTGAACGCCGTCGAAGTTGCCGAAAGTGACAACGGATGGGCCGAAGTCCGCCGGGACATCGGACGGATCGTTCCAGATGTAAACCATCACCCTCGCCTTAAGCTGCCTGAAAGCATCAACGTTCCCGGACCCTTCCGGCCGCGGAACTCTTCAAGGTTACCCGGATTCACTGCGCAGCTTTGGCGCGTGATGGCCGGCGCCGGTACAGCCACACCAACCCAAGGATGGGCAGCAGCAGGGGGATGAAGCCGTAGCCGCGTCCGAACAGCGACCAGACGGTTTCATGCGGGAACTGCACGGAGTCCAGGATGCTCAGGGTGCCCACCACCAGGACGCCGGCAAGTTCAACCAGCACCGCCGCAACCGAAACCTTGAACCACGTGGTTCCGGCCTTGGCCAGTGACACGGTGGCCAGGATATACACCAGGGCCGCAAAGGCGGACAGCAGGTAGGCCAGGGGTGCCTCGGAGAACTTGGTGAGGATCTGGTAGCCGGCGCGGGCGGTGGCCGAGATGGCGAACACACCGTACACCGCGATCAGGAGGCGTCCCGGTCCCGTGTTGCGGGTGTTGCGGACGGTTTCTCCGGTGGCCGGCTGGGCCTGCTGGTCTTTCATTTCTGCTGCTTCTTCCACTTCAGTACCAGATCTGGTTCATTCGGGCAGCCATCACCAGCGCTGTGACGCCGACGGCGGCCAGGACAAAGTTGCTCCACCGCGTGCGCTCCAGGATGGACCAGTAGATGGCGGCGGGCGGCAGGAGCATCGCGGTGGCCATGTAGCCCCAGAACTCCCAGGCTTCCCCCGCGATTGGTTCGCCGGCGATCACGCGGACGATGGACCCCACCAGGTAGACCACCAGGGCCACTTCGACGGCCACGACGGACAGGATGGTGATGTCGTTGGGTGCCTTCTTCAGGATTCCGGCGCCCAGGCACAGCAGGGTTGATGCCAGGCCGACCACCAGGATGATCCAAAAATATGCGTCCATCCGCTATGCCTCCGCAGGCGCGGTTGCGGCCGGGCCGGTGCCTGGGGCGAAAACCAGGACCGGTTTGGCGTAGCTGCCCGCGTCGGCAAGAAGGGCCACCAGGCTGCCGTCCGGAGCGAAGGCCGCGGCAGGGTGTTCCACCGTGGCGGCGCCGGCGGTGCCGGGGGCGGCACTGGCCGCGATCCGCCGCCCGAAGGAGATTTCGGCGGTTTCTTCGGCGGTGAGTTCGCGGTTGGGCATCAGCGCCCTGGCGGCGAGGGACATGTCCAGGACGTTGAGTTCACCGGCGAGCTGTTCCAGGGTACGCGCCCGCTCAAGGGAGTAGGGGCCCACCTGGGTCCGGCGGAGCGCCGTGAGGTGGCCTCCCACGCCAAGGCCGTTTCCGAGGTCCCGGGCCAGGGCGCGGATATACGTGCCCGACGAACATTCGACCGTCACGTCCAGGTCCACCACCCCTGCTGCATCGTCCCGGCGGATGCCGTGGACATCAAAGCGGTGGATGGTGACGGGGCGGGCGGCGAGCTTGACGTCCTCGCCGGACCGGACTCGCGCGTACGCCCGTTCGCCGTTGACCTTGATCGCGCTGACGCTGCTGGGCACCTGCTGGATGTCGCCCGTGAGCGCCGCCACGCCGTCGTCGATCTGCTGGTCCGTGATGCCGGCAGCGCTGGTGGTGGCCGTGACCTCGCCCTCCGCGTCGTCGGTCACCGTGGACTGCCCCAGCCGGATGGTGGCGGTGTAGGTCTTGGAGGTGCCCACGATGTAGGTCAGCAGCCGGGTGGCTTTGTTGATGCCAAGCACCAGGACACCGGTGGCCATGGGATCGAGGGTTCCTGCGTGCCCCACTTTCCGGGTCCCTGCGAGGCGCCGCATCCGGCCAACCACATCATGGCTGGTCCATCCCTGCGGCTTGTCCACTATCACCAGTCCAGAAAGCACGCCTCCCAGTATATGGGCGCAGGTTGGGGCGCATGTGCAGGGAACCGGCAGGGTGCGGACGACGGCGGCGCCCCACCACGCGGCCACGTCACCGGGCGGGGCGGAGGCAGGGCAGGGGACGGCTAGGATGGCTGGCATGCCTGAGCTTGCCGCCCATGTCCGCGACGTGCCCATCAACCAGATTCGTGAGATCACCGAGGCCGCGTGGCGCACTCCCGGCGCCGTGGTGCTCAGCATCGGGGAGCCCGGTTTCCCCCTCCCCCGCCATGTCCTGGACGCGGGCATCGCCTGCCTGGACCGGGATGAGACCAACTACACGCCCAACGCCGGGATACCGGCCCTGCGCGAGGCGTTCGCCACCAGGTTCCGCGAGGAGCAGGGCGTGGATGTCGGCGCGGAACGCGTGTACGTGGTGTCCGGCGCGCAGCAGGGCCTGCACTTCGCCATGACCCTGCTGCTCTCCCCCGGCGATGAGGTCCTGATCCCGAACCCGGGCTACCCCACCTTCGCCATGACCGGCCGGCTGCTGAACGCCGTTCCGGTGGGCTACCCCCTGCACCCGGACCACGGATTCCAGCCCCGGGTCGCCGACGTGGAAGCCCTCATCACCAGCCGCACCCGCGTCCTGGTGCTCAACTCCCCGTCAAACCCGCTGGGCGCTGTGCTCAGTGAAGACCTGGTCCGGGAGTTGGTGGAGTTGGCCCGCAGGCATGACATCTGGGTCATCTCGGACGAGTGCTACGAGGCATTCACCTACGATGTCCCCCACGTCAGCCCGGCAAGGTTCGACGGCGGCACAGCGGAGGATGCGCGGGTGTTCACTTCGTTGACGCTGTCCAAGACCTACGGCCTGACGGGCCTGCGGATTGGCGCGCTGATTTGCCCGCCGGGGCTCGGACAGAAGATGGACAACGTCATGGAATCGATCGTCTCCTGCGTGGCGTCCGCCCCGCAGTACGCCGCTCTCGCAGCCCTCACCGGGCCGCAGGAATACGTGCGTCACGCGCACCGGCACTACCGGGAAAACCGGGATGCGGCCTCCGCGGTGCTGGCTGCGAAGGGGATCCGTTACCTGCCGGCCCAGGGGGCGTTCTACCTGTGGGCAGACATGTCGCATGTGACCGGCGGGGATGTGCGCAGCTGGGTCCGGCGGTTCCTGGCCGACTCCGGGGTGGCGCTGGCCCCCGGGACCGCATTCGGCTCCATCGGCGAGGGGTGGGTGCGGATTGCGCTGTGCGGCCGGAAGCAGGACCTGTTGGAAGGACTGTCCCGGTTACCGGGCGCCCGCGGCCGCTAAAAGGGGTATCAGGGGCGGGTGCCGGCCAGCGCTTTGTCCAGCCAGGTACGGAGCGCCTCGGCCGGGGCGGCACCGGCCTGCCGTGCCGCGACCCTGCCGTCCACGAGCACCATCAGCGTTGGGATGGCCTGCACGTCGAACCGCCGCGAAAGGCCGGGCGACGTGTCCACGTCCACCTTCACCAGCTTGATCTTCCCCGGCCGTTCCCGTGCCAGCCTGTCCAGGACGGGGCTGACCATCCGGCAGGGCCCACACCAGGCCGCCCAGAAATCGACCAGCACCGGAACTGACGACTGCTCCGCCACGGCAGCGAAGTCGGCATCGCCTGCCGACACGATCCACGGCAGGTCCGCCTTGCAGTTCCCGCAGCGGGGGTGGCCAGCAGCCTGTGCCGGCACCCGGTTGGTCTTCCCGCACTGGGGGCAGCTGAGGAGTGTGGTTTCCATGCCTAGTATTCCTTCCTGCTGTCAAAGCCGCGCCACGCCTGGAAGGGGAGGTCCGACGTCGGGACCTCACCCCGGGTGACCGGCATCAACTCCGGCGCGGCGCCGCTGAAGTAGTCGTAAAAGAGTGCGTCATCAAAACCTGCTGCCGCGGCCCCGTGCCGGTCCGCGGCGAAGTAGACGTGGCCGATCCTGGCCCACAAAGCGGACGCCAGGCACATGGGGCACGGCTCGCAGCTGGCATAGAGGACGGAGCCGCTGAGGTCGAAGTCCGCCGTTGCCGCCGCTGCTGCCCGGATGGCCACCACCTCAGCGTGGGCGGTGGGGTCGTTGTCCCGGGTCACCCTGTTCACGCCGGTGTGGACCCGCCCGTCAGGCGTCACCACCACCGCACCGAAGGGGCCACCGCCCTGACCGACATTCTGCACGGCGAGGTCCACGGCCTGCCCAAGATAGCGGCTCGAGTCGGGCTGGCGGGAGGGGCTGTTACCGGGGTCCGCGGAGGTCATAGCACGATCCTAGCCACGGGGACCCCGTTGGGGGATGGATTGGGGGCCAAGAAGGGGAGGCTCACCTCAGGACTACTGGCTGGTAGCGGCCTACGCTGGCGCCCGGGGATGTATTTCGCCTCTACCGAGGCTTCCATATCCAGCCCGCAAGGGCCTCGCACCCCGGAGTACCCCATGAAACGAAAACTCACTTTTATCGCCTGCGTGGCCGCCGGCCTGGTGGTCCAGGCCGCGCCGGCGTTCGCCTCTGATCCCCACCAGGACTACGAAGTCATGGCCACCGGCCTGCTTTCACCCCTGCACCTGGCGGTAGGCGATGGCGAATCCGTAAAGGTCAGCCAGGATTTTTCCGGAATGCTCACGCAGGTCGAGCACGACGGAGAACGCCACGACGTCTACACCGCCAGGAAAGGGTGGGAAGTCGCCGGGGCAGAGATCCGCGGCGACAAGACCTATTTCCTGGAAAGCATTGGAGCGGGCCAAGGTGACCCGGCCGCACTGCACGGCTACCTGAAGTCCATCGACGCCAAGGGCCACGTGGAGACGATCGCCAACTTCGCCGACTACGAGCGGAAGGCCAATCCAGACGCCAAGCAGCATTATGGCCTGGAACCGGATGCCAGCCAGCAGTGCCTCACGGAGGCTGGTGGCCTGCCGGACGCGCCCCCGCCGCAGTACACGGGCACCGTGGACTCACATCCTTACGCCCTGGCCCTCTGGAAAGACACGGCCTACGTCGCGGACGCGGGCATGAACGCCATCCTGAAAGTCGACCTGGAGTCCGGGAAGATTTCCACCGTGGCAGTCCTTCCGCCGCGCCCATTGACCCTGACCAAGAAAATTGCCGCGACCCTGGGCGCCCCGGACTGCGCCGGCTTCTCGTACGCTTTTGAGCCCGTGCCAACGGACGTGGAAATCGGTACGGACGGCTGGCTGTACGTGACGTCGTTGCCGGGTGGACCCGAGGACCCGTCGCTCGGTGCCCGTGGAGCCGTCTTCAAGATCAATCCGTGGAGCGGCGACGCGGACGTTTGGGCGGACCACATCATGAGCCCCACCGGCCTCGCTGTGGGTGACGATGGCGATGTGTATGTCGCGTCCCTTTTCGGCAGCGAAATCCTGAAGTTCGACTGCCAGGGACACCGGTCACAATTCCTGGCCGTCAACCAGCCCGCCGACGTTGAGTTCAGGAACGGCGACGTCTTTGCCACGGTTGACGCACTGGTGGGTGCACCCGATCCCATGGCGCCCAGCGGCGGTCCGACGCCCCAACCCGGGGGCCGACTGATCGAAGTCGACCACCGCTGACCCGGACAGGAAAACGGCAGGACCGCACGCGGTCCTGCCGTTTCCATGCTGTGTGGGTGTTGCCGGGTCCTACTTGTTGCTGTCTTCCTCGACGTCTCCGTCAACGCTGAGGTCGGTGTCTTCCTCGTCGAAGTCGTCTTCGTCGATTTCGACCTCACCGGAGGCATCGGTCTTATAGGGGTCTGCGTCACCCGCGTGCTGCGCGTTGGCAGCAAGCGCGGCTACCTCGGCATCGCGCTTCTTCGCCTCACGAAGGAGTTCTTCGAGGTTTGAAGCGACCACCGGGATCTGGTCAGCCACAAACTCGAGGGTGGGGGTCAGGCGCACGGTAATGTTGCGTCCAACCTCCTGCCGAAGCACCCCCTTTGCCTTCTCAAGCCCCTTGGCGGCATCCGCCTGGACGGCCTGGTCGCCAAGCACGGTGTAGTAGACAGTGGCGTGCTGCAGGTCATTGGTCACACGGGCATCGGTGACAGTAATGCCCTCGAGCCGGGGATCCTTGACCTTCCGGCCCAGAGCCTCAGCAACAACAACCTTAATCCGCTGCGCCAACTTGGCAGCACGTGCCGGATCAGCCATGAACAACTCCTAAAGAAGAAAAATTTGGGACGTACGACGGCGGCGAGGGGCCGGCGTCGAACGTTTCAGTTATGTGCCACGCACCAAAGGCGGGCCAAGGGCGATGCCGGCGGGTTCTTCCGGCGGCGCTCTGGAGCCGTGAAGGGGGCCCGCGAGTGGCATCGGGCCTGCCGGAGACGGGTTGCTGGCGATCGTAGATCGCCAGCAACCCGTCGTAGGGGCGGGGCCCCCTTCACGGCGGAAAAGCGCGGGGTGCCCCCAAAACTTGGAGGCACCCCGCCCTCGGACCAGCCTAGACGCGCGGCTTCTCGCGCATCTCGAAGGTCTCGATGATGTCGCCTTCGGTGATGTCGTTGTACGAGCCAAGGCCAATACCACATTCGAAGTCCGTGCGGACCTCGGTGGCGTCGTCCTTGAACCGCTTGAGCGACTCGACCGTGAGGTTGTCACCGATGATCTTGCCGTCGCGGGTGACGCGTGCCTTGGCGTTGCGGCGGATGATGCCCGAGCGGACGATCGAGCCGGCGATGTTTCCGAACTTGGAGGAGCGGAAGACTTCGCGGACCTCGGCCGTGCCGAGCTGGACCTCTTCGTACTCCGGCTTGAGCATGCCCTTGAGCGCTGCTTCGATGTCATCGATTGCTGCGTAGATGACGGAGTAGAAGCGCATGTCCACGCCTTCGCGGTCTGCCAGTTCGGCAACCCGCTCGGCGGGCTTGACGTTGAAGCCGATGATGACGGCGGAGTCGACCGTTGCCAGGTTGACGTCGTTCTGGGTGATGGCACCCACACCGCGGTGGATGACGCGCAGCTGCACGCCTTCGCCGACGTCGATCTTGAGCAGCGCGTCTTCGAGGGCTTCCACGGCACCGGACACGTCACCCTTGAGGATGAGGTTGAGGGTGTCGATCTTGCCTTCGGCGACGGCCTGGTCGAAGTCTTCCAGGCTGATGCGCTTGCGGCGCTTGGCGAGGGCGGCGTTGCGGTCGGCGGCTTCACGCTTCTCGGCGATCTGGCGGGCGGTGCGCTCGTCAGCGGTCACGAAGAAGGTGTCACCGGCGCGCGGGACGTTGGACAGACCCAGCACCTGCACGGGGCGGGACGGGCCTGCCTCGGTCAGGGCGCTGCCGTCGTCGTCGAACATCGCACGGACGCGGCCGTGGGCCGTGCCTGCCACGATGGTGTCGCCGACGCGCAAGGTACCGGACTGCACCAGGACGGTGGCAACCGCACCGCGGCCCTTGTCCAGGTTGGCTTCGATCGCGATGCCGCGGGCGTCCTTGTTCGGGTTGGCGCGCATGTCCAGGGCAGCGTCCGCGGTGAGCAGGACGGCCTCGAGCAGCTCGTCGATGTTGAGGTTCTGGCGGGCAGAGACCTCCACGAACATGGTGTCGCCACCGTATTCCTCGGGAACCAGGCCGTACTCGGTCAGCTGGCCGCGGACCTTCTCCGGGTTGGCGCCTTCCTTGTCGATCTTGTTCACGGCCACGACGATCGGCACGTTGGCCGCCTGGGCGTGGTTGAGGGCCTCAACGGTCTGCGGCATAACGCCGTCGTCCGCTGCGACCACCAGGATGGCGATGTCGGTGACCTTGGCACCACGGGCACGCATGGCGGTGAACGCCTCGTGGCCCGGGGTATCGATGAAGGTGATCTTCCGGTCGGTGCCTTCGTGGCTGTGCGTGACCTGGTAGGCACCGATGTGCTGGGTGATGCCGCCGTGTTCGCCCGCCATGACGTCGGACTTGCGGATGGCATCGAGCAGCCGGGTCTTACCGTGGTCGACGTGGCCCATGACGGTGACTACTGGAGGACGTGCTTCCAGTTCCTCGTCGCCTTCGGCTTCGAGTTCGGCGTCAAAGTCGATGTCGAAGCTGGAGAGCAGCTCGCGCTCTTCGTCTTCCGGCGAAACGACCTGGAGCTTGTAGCCCAGCTCCTCGCCGAGCAGGGCGAAGGTGTCTTCGTCCAGCGACTGGGTCGCGGTGGCCATTTCACCGAGGTGGAACAGCACGGTGACCAGTGCGGCGGGGTTTGCCTCGATCTTGTCGGCAAAGTCCGTGATGGACGAGCCACGGCGAAGGCGGATGACGGTGTTGCCGTCGCCGCGGGGTACGCTCACGCCACCCAGCGACGGGGCACTCATCTGCTCAAGTTCCTGGCGCTTGGCGCGCTTGGACTTGCGCTGCTTGCCACGGCCTGCGCCGCCCTTGCCGAAGGCACCCTGGGTGCCGCCGCGGCCGCGGCCGCCCTTGCCGAAGCCGCCGCCGGCGGGAGCACCGCCGCCACCGGGACCACCGGTACCGGGAGCGCCACCGGGGCGTCCGGGACCGCGGCCGCCGCCGGGACGGCCTGCACCTGCCGGTGCGGGACGCTCAGTGCGGTTGGGCATCATGCCGGGAGTGGGACGGGGACCGCCGGGACGCGGTGCACCCGGACGGGGTCCGCCTGCGCCTGCGGCGGGGCGGGGACCACCGGCACCGGCTGCGGGACGCGGCCCACCGGGACGCGGTCCGCCGGCACCGGCTGCGGGACGGGGACCACCGGGGCGGTCGCCGTCGCGGCCGCCGCCCGGACGGGGCATGCCCTGGGACGTGGCGAACGGGTTGTTGCCGGGACGCGGGGCGCGGTCACCGTCTCCGCCGCGGCCACGGGGCATGCCCTGTGAGGTGGCGAAGGGGTTGTTGCCCGGACGGGGACCGCCGGGACGGGGACCGGAACCACCGGGCGTTGAACCACCCGGACGTGCGGACGGAGCAGGGGTCTCGGCCTTGGGGGCCGGACGTGCACCGGGCTTGGCACCGGTGGACGGAGCACCCGCAGACGGTGCTGCCGGGGCTGCGGGAGCCGGGGCTGCCGGTGCGGCTGCCTTCGCTGCCGGCTCGGCGGGGGCTGCCGGAGCCGGCGCCTCTGCCTTGGGGGCCGGCTCCTTGGGCGCAGCCGGGCCGGGAGCCGGTGCTGAAGGACGGTTGCCTGTTGCGGGGGCGGGTGCCTTGGGGGCAGCGGCGGGCGCTGCGGCCGGTGCCGCCGACTTTGCGGCAGCGTCGGGGAAGGCGTTGCGCAGTTTCCGCACAACGGGGGCCTCGATGGTTGACGAGGCGGAGCGAACGAATTCGCCCAGTTCCTGCAGTTTGGTTACTGCATCTTTGGAAGTTATACCGAGCTCTTTGGCGAGCTCATGTACGCGGACCTTGGCCACATTTCTCCTGTCTCGGTCCGCACCGAGCCAGGCACGAACCGTCTACTTCTTACTGCGGACCCCAGCCGCTGTTGATGCGAAGGGGCCCATTGCAGAGCGCAACAAAGTTGTCATCGTTACGCACTCATCGCTGGGAACTCATCGGGTTTCCATCAGATTTCTGACCCGCTTTCAGGTTGGACGGTTGGTGTTGCAGCCACCGGGGCGGCGTCAACGTTCGGGCCTGACGTGACCCGGTGTTCGACGGCGGCGGTCCCGGTTGCGCCCTGGAGGGCACGTCCGAAGGCTCGCCGCTTGATCGCCAGAGCCAGGCACGATGTGCTGGGGTGCAGCCATGCACCCCGGCCAGCCATCCGGCGTCGTTCATCCACCAGGACAGCGGTTGACCCGCTGCCTTCGGCGACGAGCCGGAGCAACTGCGACCGCGGGCCCTTTTTCCGGCATCCGATGCAGGTACGCTGGGGCTGATTCCCGGTGGAAAGCACTTCTGCCACGGTCATCGTCCTGACGTTCTTTCTGCTGGCCAGAGGTTGTCCGCCTCCGCAGTCACGGAAACGAGCACGCCCAAGGCACACGGCTGCCGGCCGTTAGGCGCGGTCTTGTCTATTCTAGCCCCTTCAGGCCGTTATGCCCGAAACCGGGCGGCTGCTGCGCTGCATCAGCCGCCCGGGCCGGACCTCACTTATCGCGGTTGCCCGCGGCGTCGGAGACGATGTCGATGCGCCACCCGGTCAACTTGGCCGCCAGGCGGGCGTTCTGGCCCTCCTTGCCGATGGCCAGGGACAGCTGGTAGTCCGGGACCACGACCCGGGCGGAGCGCGTGGCCTCGTCCGTGATGGTGACCGAATTCACGCGCGACGGCGACAGGGCGCTGGCAATGAAGGTTGCCGGGTTCTCGCTGAAGTCGACGATGTCGATCTTTTCGTCGTTCAGTTCGTTCATGACGGCGCGGACGCGGGAGCCCATTTCACCGATGCAGGCGCCCTTGGCGTTGATCCCCGGCGTGTTGGCCTTCACGGCAATCTTGGTGCGGTGCCCGGCTTCGCGGGCCAGCGCCACGATTTCCACCGAATGGTCGGCGATTTCGGGTACTTCGAGTTCGAAGAGCTTACGGACCAGGCCCGGGTGCGAGCGGGACAGCGTCACGGACGGGCCCTTGGTGCCGCGGTGCACGTCAATGACCAGGGCGCGGAGCCGGTTGCCGTGGATGTACTTTTCACCGGGAACCTGTTCGGGCGGCGGCAGGAGCGCCTCCAGCGATCCAAGGTTGACCTGGATCATGTGCGGGTTGTTTCCCTGCTGGATGGTGCCGGATACCAGTTCGCCCTCACGGCCCTTGAATTCGCCCAGGACGTTGTCGTCCTCGACGTCGCGGAGCCGCTGCAGGATGATCTGCCGTGCGGTGCTTGCGGCGATGCGGCCAAAGCCTTCGGGGGTGTGCTCGAATTCACCGATGGGGGCGCCGTCGTCGTCAATTTCGACAGCCCAGATGGTGACGTGGCCGCTCTTGCGGTCGAGTTCGGCGCGCGCTTTTTCGAAGGCGCCGGGCGACTTGTGATACGCCACCAGGAGCGCCTGCTCGATGGTGGGGATCAGGAGGTCCAGCGGGATTTCACGCTCACGCTCCAAAAGTCTCAGTGCGCTCATGTCAATATCCATCAGGCCTCCTCGGAAGGTCCATTGTGTTCAGGTTCCAGACCATCCTCCGGGAGGTGGCTGAATTCGATCTCGACTTTTCCGTTGCGGATCCTGTCGAAAGGAAGCGTTACTGGTTCGCCCTGCCGGGGCTTCATGCCCTTCTTGACGGGCACTTCGGGGATGAGCGTCACTCCCCCGCCGTCCACGGCCTGGATGCGGCCGGTGACGTTTTCGCCCTGGATGACGTTGACCTTGACCATCCGGCCGCGGGCGCGGTGCCAGTGCCGGGGTTCGGTGAGGGGACGCCCGACGCCGGGCGAGGACACTTCGAGGTCATAGGGGCGGCCGTCGTCGTTGGGGTCGTTGTCCAGGACATCGGAGAGCACCTTGGAGATGTCCGCAATGACGTCCAGGCTGACTCCGCCGGTCTCTTCCTGCGGCAGGTCCACCACCACGTGGACCACGCGGTGGGAGCCGGGGATGATGGCTACGTCCTCAAGGTACAGGCGGTTGGCTTGGACGGCGGGTTCCAGGAGGGCCCGGAGCCGGGCGGCTTCGGGATTATGGGCCGGCGCGGATCCGCTTCCCGTACCGGTGTGGTCTGGTGAAGCTGTGGCTTCTGCATTGCTCACGATGCCGGCCGCCCTCCCTATAGATGATGTGGTGTTTACTAGCGTAGCTATTTTACCGGCCCAGTGGTGCACCCGGGTGCCCCCTCAGCGTGACACCATGGTCTGTTGTGAAAGACCGCCGCCCGGACCCCAAGCACGGCATGCGCCCGTTCCGATATGCCGTCCTTGCCCTTGCCGCCCTGGTTGTCCTGAGCCTCGGTTTTGCCCTGATTCCCGCGGAAAGACCTGTCCCTGCCGAGCCGCCGTTTTCCGAGCGGGCCCGGGCGGCGGCCCTCAGTGCGGTCCTGGAAATGCGCACTGCAGGATTGGCCCTTGCATCAGCAGACACCAGCCAATCCACTGCGCTGGGCCCTGTTGTGACCTTGCTGACCATTCAGGCCAGGGCCCTGTTGGCCCCCGCGTCCGGGTCCCCGTCCGCACCCACGGAGGCGTCCCCGCCACCGGCAGCGGCGACGCCGTCCGCAGATGCCGGTCCGCAAAACACCGCCGAGCTGGTCCGGGCCCTGGCCGTCAGCGGGACAGCCCGCCTCAAGGACGCGGAGACGGCCGACGGCGGCATGGCCCGGCTTTTGGCCGGCACCGGCACCGCACAGCTCCTCGCCGCCGCCCAGTTGGCTTCCGCAGCCGGGGTTCCCGTGCCGCCGGAGGCGGCAGGACCCGGCACCGAGGTCCAGGCAACAGCACAGCCTGCGTCGCCGTGCCCGTCCCCACCTGCCCGGGCTGCCGCGCCGGCTCCCGCTGTTTCATCCCCCGCCGCATTGGCCGCCGCCGTGTCCGCCGAACAGCAGGCCGTCTACGGCTATCAGGCAGCGCTCCCCCGCCTCGCACCCGCCGACGCCGGCCCGGCGTCGGAATTCCTGGGTGCGCACAAGGAACTGGCTGCCGCGGCGGTGGAACGCCTGCGGCTGGCCTGCGGTACGGAGGTACCGCAACAGCCCGGGTACGTCCTTGATCCCGGTTTCCTGGCTGCCCCGGCGGTGGCGCTGGGCAGGCTTGAGGCGGCCACGGTGGTGGCCTATGGCGATTTGGTGGCGGCTGCGCAGGGCCACGACCGGAAGTGGGCGCTGGCAGCCCTTCGGTCAGCCGCCGCCCGCGCCCTTCGGTGGGGTGCGGATCCGGGCCCCGTTCCGGGCCTCACCCTGGACGCAGGCCAATTGCCGGGGCTTCCCGCCGGTGATGGCCTTGCCGCCGGACCCCGGCCGTCGTCGTCCGTTGCTTCCTGAACCCGGTCCGGAACCGCGCAGCTTTCCGGCCCTTGGCGCAGTCCCGCAGGGAAGGCCTCCGGGAGGGTGGCGTTGGGCGGGCCGGGATGGTTTGCTGAAGGGATGAACGCGGACGAACCGGCCGGACGTCCGGAACCCACGGCAGCGGGCCGGGGCCTGGGCCGGCACCCCGAGGCGGAACCGCACGGTGACGACACTGCGCACCGGCTCAACTGGCTGCGTGCCGGTGTCCTGGGCGCCAACGACGGCATCGTCTCGGTTGCCGCGATCGTGGTGGGCGTGGCCGGGGCCACTCCTGAGGTAGCCCCCATCCTCACCGCGGGGGTGGCCGGTGTGGTGGGCGGGGCAGTGTCCATGGCGCTGGGCGAGTACGTTTCCGTCAGCAGCCAGAGCGACAGCCAGCGGGCACTGATCGAGAAGGAACGGCGTGAGCTGGCCGAGGATCCGGAAGCTGAACTGGCGGAGCTGGCCGCCATCTACCAGGAGAAGGGCCTCACCGCCGAAACGGCGGCCAAGGTTGCCAAGGAGCTGACGGCCCACGACGTCCTGGCGGCGCATCTGTCCGCCGAACTCAACATCGACGAAGCTGACATCGTCAGCCCCTGGCATGCCGCCTTTGCCTCGGCAATCGCCTTCACCATCGGGGCCATCCTGCCCATGCTGGCCATCCTGTTGCCGCCGCCGGGCATCCGGGTACCACTCACGTTCATCTCGGTACTGGTGGCCCTGGCGTTGACCGGCGCCCTCGGGGCCTGGATCGGCGGCGGGTCGAAGACCCGGGCAGCAGTACGGGTGGTGGTGGGCGGGGCCCTCGCGCTGGCAGCGACGTTCATGATCGGCAACCTGCTCGGCGCTTCCGGTGTTGTCTGATCCCGCAGTGCCACGCCCCGTGGTGCCCGCGGTCCCCATCCCGCCCAGGCTCGCTGCCCGCTATGCACGCAGCAGCGCCGGCCGGGACTGGCTTGGCGGCCTGCCTGGCCTGCTGGCCGATCGCCTGGAGCAGTGGCACCTGGAGGTGGACCTGGAGCCAGGAAGCTTCCCGTGGAGCGGCCACGGCGGCCTCGTGGTCCCGGTGCGGCAGGACGACGGATCCCCCGCAGCCCTCAAAATCGCTTTTCCGCATGACGAGGCCCAGGTGGAGCGGCATGCGCTGGCGCTCTGGGGCGGCCGCGGCGCCGTTCTCCTGCTGGCCTCGGACGGCGCGTCGTGCGCCATGCTGCTGGAGCGCCTTGAGGCCGGCCGCTCGCTGGCGGCCCTGCCGATCGATGAAGCCGTGCACGTGTGGGGAGGGCTGGTACAGGAATTGGGGCTGGTCCCGGACCACCGCCCGGAGTGGCAGGAATTCAGCCACATAGCCGCCCGGGCTGAGCAATGGAGCGACGACCTGCCCGCTGACTGGGATCAATTGGGCCGTCCTTTTCCCAGGTGGCTGTTGGAGGCGGCCCTGGAGGTGTGCCAGACGCGCGGCGCGGTGGGACGCAGGTCCGCATACGATGTCCTGGTCCACACGGACCTGCATTTCGACAACGTCCTCGCGCGGCCGGGGACAGCGGGGGCAACTCCGGCCGGCTACGCGGCGATCGACCCCCAGCCCATGATCGGCGAGGCCGGGTTCGCGGTTGCTCCGCTGCTGTGGAACCGCCTCAAAGACCTCCCTGCTGCCCTGCCGGGTCCTGCGCTGGTGGAGCGCTGCCAGAACTTCAGCGCCGCCGCAGGGCTGGACCCGGACGCGGCCCGGGAATGGGCCATCACCAGGGAAGTCGACAACGCGCTGTGGTATTTCCGGAACGGGCACCGGGGAGACCTGGCCCGCTCGCTTTGGGTAGCCAGCACCCTCGCCGGGAACACCCTGGCCGGCCTTCCCCACCCACATTCCCTTCCCGAGCCCGGACAGGACGGATAAGGTCCGGCACCGCCCGGGGCAGTCCGGCACCACACGCGGTCCGGACGCCCGGCGGGCCCAGGAGTCCTCTAGGCCGGGTCCTTCACGGCGGCCAGCGCTGACCGGACAGCGTCCACTGCCGTGGCCACGTCCTCGCCCGCCGTGTGCCAGTTACTCACCGACACCCGGAGGATGTCCCGGTCCTGCCAGCGCGAACCGGACATCCAGACCTTTCCCTCCTCGATGATGCGGGCGGTGACCGCCCGGGTGGTGGCATCGTCCCCGAACGCCAGGCACACCTGGGTGTAGCCGACGTCGTTGAGGACCTCCACCCCGTCCAGTGCCGCCAGCCCCGCAGCGATGGCCCTGGCCGCAGCGGCCAGGCCGCCCACCTGGGCCGCCACACCGTCCCGGCCCAGGCTTTTCAGGGCCGCCCATACCGGCACTCCCCGCGCGCGGCGGGACAGCTCCGGGACCTTCTCGAAAGGATCTCCGGGGCCTTCGGCGTCGTGCACCAAGTAGCTCGCATGCAGTCCCATCGCGGCCCGCAGTGCCGACGGGTCCCGGACGATGGCAATGCCGCAGTCATAGGGAACGTTCAAGGTCTTGTGGGCATCCGTGCCCCAGGAGTCCGCTTCTTCAAACCCCTGGGTGAGGTGCCGCAGGTCCGGCGCGGCAGCCGCCCACAGGCCGAAGGCGCCATCGATGTGGACCCAAGCGCCATGTTTGCGCGCCACGGCGATGGCTTCGGGAAAGGGATCGAAGGCGCCCGAGTGCAGGTTGCCGGCCTGGAGGCACACCAGCGCCGGACCGCTCCCGGAAGCAAGGGCGGCATCGAGTGCTTCGGGAACAAGGCGGCCCTGGCCGTCGGCGTCGACCTGCGCCGGCTGTCCAAGGCCCAGGTAGCGCAGGCCAAGGTCAACGGTGTCATGCCGTTCGCGGCCCACAAAGCAGCGGATGCGTGGTGCACCGGAGAGCCCGTCGCGGTCCAGGTCCCAGCCGGCGTCGGCCAGCAACCGCCAGCGGGCAGCAGCCATCCCCGTGAAATTTGCCATGGTGGCGCCGGTAACGAATCCGACATCGGCTCCGGACGGCAGGCCCAGCAATTCCAGTACCCACTGTCCGGCGGCTTCCTCGATGGCGGCGGTGGCTGGGGTGGCGTAGCGGAGTCCTGCGTTCTGGTCCCAGGCGCTGACCAGCCAGTCGGACGCCAGGGCGGCAGGCAGGGTGCCGCCGATGACCCAGCCGAAGAACCGGCCGGAGGGCATTGCCATCAGTCCGGGCTCGGCGTTCGTGGCCAGGAAGTCGATCACTTCAGCAGCCGGCACGCCCGCTTCGGGCAACGGACCACCGAACACCCCGCCAAGGTCTGACGCATGCAGCCTTGGTCCCACGGGGCGGTGCCGGAGGCTGGCCAGCCAGGCCTGCGAGTGCCTTGCTGCGGCCGCCAGTGCCGCGGCATACTCGTCATCGCCGTGTGCCATACCTGCATGCTACGCCGGGCGGGCGAGTGCCACGAGGACGAGTCCTGGCCAGGGATCAGGCGAAGTTTTCCTGCCAGACGTCGTAGCCGAGTTTGAGGATCAAAGCCGCGACGACCACAAGGAAGACCACCCGCACAAACTTGCTGCCTTGCTGCACCGCGGTCCGGGCACCGAGGTAGCCGCCGGCCATGTTCGCCGCGCCGAGGACCAGGCCGATCCCCCACAGGATGGACCCGTGCGGGGCAAAGAACAGCAGCGCCCCGGCGTTGGTGGCCATGTTGACGATTTTTGCCTTGGCACTGGCCTCCAGGAAGGCGTATCCCATGGCGGACACCAGGGCGATGACCAGGAAGGATCCCGTCCCGGGCCCGATGAGTCCGTCGTAGAAGCCGATCACGGCACCGATGAGGCAGGCGACGACGTAGTGGCGGTGGCCTGCGTGCCGGAGCGCCGTCAGCTCACCGACATTCGGTTTCAGGGCGGTGAAGAGCGCGACGGCGACCAGCGCCACCACGATGATGGGCTTGAAGACCCCGGCCGGCAGGGTGGCCGCCAGGCTGGCTCCGCCGAAGCTGCCCGCCAGGGCAATGACGGCCATCGGGACGGCCGTCCGGAGGTCCGGCCCCACCCTCCGGTAGTACGTGGCCGCGCTGGTGGCGGTTCCGAAAATGGAGCCCATCTTGTTGGTGGCAAGCGCCTGGACGGGCGCGATGCCGGGCACCAGGAGCAGCGCCGGAAGCTGGATGAGTCCTCCGCCGCCCACCACCGCGTCAACCCAGCCGGCTGCGAATCCAGCCACCACAATCAGGATGATCGTGGTGAGCTGGATCGACTCGAAGCCGGAGATCACTGGTTGCGGACGGCGTTGACCACGTAGTCGACGGCTTTGTCCACCTCGATGTTCTCGGCCTCACCGCTGCGGCGGTCCTTGATCTCCACCACGCCGTCCACCAGGCCGCGGCCCACTGCCAGGATGGTGGGGACGCCCACCAGTTCCGCGTCGCCGAACTTCACGCCGGGCGAGACCTTGGGGCGGTCGTCGTAGATGACTGAAAGGCCTGCTGCTTCAAGGCCTGCCGAGAGCTTCTCCGCTGCCTGGAAGATCTCCTCACCCCGGCCCACGGCCACCACGTGTACATCGGCAGGGGCCACGGTGCGGGGCCAGACCAGTCCGCGCTCGTCATGGTTGGCCTCAGCCAGCGCGGCCACGGCACGGGTGACACCGACGCCGTACGAACCCATGGTGACCACCACCTGCTTGCCGTTCTGGTCCAGCACCTTCAGGTCCAGCGCTTCGGCGTACTTGCGGCCCAGCTGGAAAATGTGGCCCATTTCGATGCCGCGGGCGGTTTCCAGGGGGCCGGAGCCGTCCGGAGAGGGATCGCCGGCGCGGACTTCGGTGCACTCGATGACGCCGTCCCAGGTGAAGTCGCGGCCTGCCACGAGGCCGAAGACGTGCTTGCCGGCCTGGTTGGCGCCGGTGATCCAGGCGGTTCCGCGAACCACCCGGGGGTCCACCAGGTACAGGAGCTTTGTTGCGCTTTCAGCGCCCAGAAGTGCCTGGTCCAGGGTAAGGCCCGGTCCCAGGTAGCCCTTGACGATCAGCGGCTGCTTCTTCAGGTCCTCCTCGCCGGCCTGCTCGAGTCCGATCTCGCCCGCGATGGGCAGGAACGAGCCAATGTTCGCTTCGACGCGCTTGAGGTCCACGGCCCGGTCGCCCGGGACGCCAATGACCACCAGCTGCCGCTCACCCGTGGGCAGGGTGACGGCGAGGACCACGTTCTTAAGCGTGTCGGCGGCCGTCCAGGCGCCGCCGTCGGCCTCCGCGCGCGGGGCGATCTGGTTGGACGCGGCCACCAGGGTCTCGATGGTGGGGGTGTCCGGGGTGTCCAGGACCTCCGCGGCCGGGGCGTTGGTGAAGTCGATCTCCTCGGGAACCACCGTGGTCACGGCCTCCACATTGGCCGCGTAGCCGCCTGCGGAGCGGACGAAGGTGTCCTCGCCGATCTCGGTGGGGAACAGGAATTCCTCGCTCCTGGACCCGCCCATTGCGCCGGCGGTGGCCGCGACCGGCACAACTTCGAGCCCCAGGCGTTCGAAGATCTTCAGGTAGGCGGCGCGGTGCGCGGCGTAGCTGGCGTCCAGGCCGGCGTCGTCCACGTCGAAGGAGTAGGAGTCCTTCATGATGAATTCGCGGCCGCGGAGGAGTCCCGCGCGGGGGCGCGCCTCGTCGCGGTACTTGTTCTGGATCTGGTAGAGGCTCAACGGCAGGTCTTTGTAGGACGAGTACAGGTCCTTGACCAGGAGTGTGAACATCTCCTCGTGCGTGGGGGCCAGCAGGTAGTCTGCGCCCTTGCGGTCCTGCAGCCGGAATAATCCTTCGCCGTATTCGGTCCAGCGGTTGGTGGCCTCGTACGGTTCCCGGGGCAGCAGGGCCGGGAAGTGGACTTCCTGGGCACCGATGGCGGCCATTTCCTGGCGGATGATCTCCTCGACCTTGCGCAGGACGCTGAGCCCCAGCGGCAGCCAGGTGTAGATGCCGGGGGCGGCGCGGCGGATGTAGCCGGCGCGGACCAGGAGTTTGTGGCTGGCGACCTCGGCATCGACGGGGTCTTCGCGCAGCGTGCGCAGGAAAAGCTGGGATAGTCGTAGGACCACGGGTGGTATCCGTTTCTGGGGAAGTGCTGGGTCAGCAGGGCCGGACAATTCGTCTGGGTACTAATCTACCGGCAGGGAACGAACGGTACGGACTGGCGGGCCGCAGCCGCCCAGGGCCACGCCGGGAAACAGTAGAGCCACGCCCGGGAATGCAAAGCCCCTGGCCCCCCAATAGGGCTGGTCATCGCATCCGGGCGTGGCTCGACGCCGTTATCGCCTTAGTACTGGTGAGGACTGGTGAGACCGCCCACCCCACTTCCAGCGCAGCTAGATCGAACTTATGTGATCGTGCGCACGTTTGACAAGAGTTTTTATTTTTTGGAATCCGCTTGCCTGCGATTGACGCACATTGTTTCTTCAGCCGCCGGGTGTTTACTTGACCAGCGCACCGGCCGATTCGAGGAGCGCCCCCGCGCGCTGCACGGCGTCTGCCTCGCTGGCGCCGCCGGAAGCCACCGAGGTAAGCACTACGCCCTGCTGGACAACCTGCGCCGTGACCGTGGACTGCTTCTGCCCATCGGGCAAGGCGGTGTCGGTGCGGTAGGCGATGGTGCCGGGACGGCTGCTGACTCCCTGCAGCGCCGTGACGGTGACGGCCACCTCCATGCCCGAGGCCGTCATGGTCATTGAGGAGCACTTTGCCAGCTGGTCCTGCTGGCCCTTGAGCCTGGCAAGGAAGCTTTGGTCCAGGCCGGACACCAGGGACAGCGCAGTGACGGCCCCCGTGGCAGCGTCGGTGCTCATGCCCACGGCCATGGCGGCGCCATCGACGGACGGGACAGTACTCGAGGCTGCGAGTTCCTTGCACTCGGCCGGTTTGACGTCGATGGAGGAAAGCATTGCCTTCGTTTGTTCCAGCGTGGTGGCAATGTCTGCGCTGGGCAGGACGGTCAGCCTCCGGTCGGCGGCGTCCCTCACCTGCCCGACGATGGCCGCGAGTTCTCCGGCGGTATACGCCTTGGCTGTCGGGGTTGGCGTGGGGGTGGCGGCAACAGTTGTTGCGGGGCCGGCAGTGGCTGCGGGTGTGGACCCGGCCGCTTTCGGTTCGGGTGTTCCACCACAGGCGGAGACTGCTGTGGCAAGAAGGACAGAGACCGCGAAAGTTCCCAGCACCGACGTCTTCAATTTTCCCCCAATATTCTGCGTGCTGCCGGTGATCGCCGGCTAGAAGAGAACTGTAGCGAAGGTGCCCACCTGGCGGAAGCCTACGCGTTCGTAGGTGGACCGCGCCCTGGTGTTGAATCCGTTGACGTAGAGGCTGGTCACGGGGGCCAGTTGCTGGGCCTTTTCCACCACGGCGGACATGTAGCCGGCGCTGAGCCCCTGGCCACGGAAGACCGGGTTCATCCACACGCCCTGGACCTGGGTGACGTGGTCCGTGACTGCCCCAAGCTCCGCCTTGAACACCACGTCCCCCTGGTCGTTGAGGTGGACCATGGAGTGCCCCTGCCTGATGAGGCCCTCCACGCGGCGGCTGTAGAACTCCCTGCCGCCCAGGTAGGGCGAATAACCTACCTCTTCCTCGAACATTGCGGCGCAGGCGGGCAGGATGCGGTCGAAATCGGCGAGGTTGCCCAGGGCCAGTCCGGGGTTGGGCTGTACCAACGCCGGCCCCTCAATAACCATCAGGGGCTGGTCGTCACGGACCTCATGGGCCCGGTGGCCCAGCCCGGCGAGTTGGGTATGGAGTGCAAGCACCGCGTCAGCGGGCCCAAAAGCGGACGCATACCGGCGCCCGGAAGTGTTGGCGGCCTCCGCCACCAGCGGGGCCAGGGCGGGGTCAAGCTGGACCGGAACCAGGTTGGCTCCGGCCCAGCACGCGCCCGTGAGGATGCCGTCGTCGAAAACCCCAATGACCCCGGCCCCACCGCTGGTGGGCGCCGCCGTCCCCGTGGCCCGGAGATGCGAGAGGATGAAGACGTTGGTCACCGGATCCCGCTGGGCCAGCAGTCTCAGCGCCGGGGTATCCTGGCCGTCCAGGATACGGACGGAAAGCCCCGCGGGGTCTGCCGCGTCCCTACGAGACGCTAACCACGGGGCTACCTTTGACAGCATCTTCGCCATCGGCCTCCCCCATCTCTTCCGCGATACGCATAGCCTCTTCGATCAGTGTCTCAACAATTGCGCTCTCGGGAACAGTCTTGATGACCTCGCCCTTAACGAAGATCTGCCCCTTGCCGTTGCCGGAGGCGACACCGAGGTCAGCTTCGCGCGCCTCACCGGGCCCGTTCACGACGCAGCCCATGACCGCCACGCGCAACGGGATCTCCATCCCTTCCAGCCCGGCAGTGACCTGCTCGGCCAGGGTGTACACGTCCACCTGGGCGCGGCCGCAGGAAGGACAGGACACGATTTCAAGTTTGCGGGGCCGCAGGTTCAGCGATTGGAGGATCTGGTTGCCTACCTTGATTTCCTCCACCGGCGGCGCGGAGAGGGACACCCGGATGGTGTCGCCGATGCCCCGGGAGAGAAGTGCCCCGAACGCGGTGGCAGACTTGATGGTGCCCTGGAAGGCAGGCCCGGCTTCGGTGACGCCCAGGTGGAGGGGCCAGTCGCCCTTTTCGGCGAGCATTTCGTAGGCGGCCACCATGACTACGGGGTCGTTGTGCTTCACGGAAATCTTGAAGTCGTGGAAGCCGTGCTCCTCGAAGAGCGAAGCTTCCCAGACTGCCGATTCAACCAGCGCCTCCGGGGTGGCCTTGCCGTACTTCTTGAGGATTCCCGGCTCCAGGGATCCTGCGTTGACCCCGATGCGGATGGAGGTGCCGTGGTCCTTGGCCGCGGCGGCGATTTCTTTTACCTGGTCATCGAATTTGCGGATGTTTCCGGGGTTCACGCGCACTGCCGCGCACCCGGCCTCGATGGCCGCGAAGACGTACTTCGGCTGGAAGTGGATGTCCGCGATGACGGGGATCTGGGACTTCCGGGCGATGATGGGCAGCGCCTCGGCATCGTCGGCGGAGGGGCAGGCCACGCGCACAATGTCACAGCCGGACGCCGTGAGTTCGGCGATTTGCTGCAGGGTGGCGTTGATGTCCGTGGTGGGCGTGGTGGTCATGGACTGCACGCTGATGGGGAAATCAGATCCGACGCCTACCGAGCCGACTTTGATTTGGCGCGTCTTGCGGCGGGGGGCAAGGACGGGCGGTGGTGCTGACGGCATTCCCAGGCTGACCGAGGTCACGTGGACTCCTTGAGTTGAAAGGGCAGAAAAGCGGCTACGCGGCGATCCCGGCCAGCATGCCGGTTACCGGGGACCATTCCGTGATGCGGGTACCGGCAATCACGCCGGCCTTGGCGAAAGGATCCTGCTTGAGGATCGAGTTAAGGGCGGCTTCGTCTGATGCCTTGAAGATCAGCAGGGCACCGGCGCCGTCGCCGTAGGGTCCGCTGGCCACGATGACGCTGTCCTGCGCCAGCCTGCCTGTCCATTCCCGGTGCGCGGGGCGGACCTCGTTGCGGGTTTCAGTGGAGTTGGCGGCATAAACGTACTCAACGGCAAAAACTGTCATACCGCTACCCTATCTCCATGGCCGGCCTGGTACCGTCCCCATCCCCGATCCCGGAGGACGTGCCGGGACGGAGCACACGCCTGCACCGCGGGCTGCGGTCAGTGGAGGAAGAGGACTTTGACCGCGGCAGCGGTGCCGGCCGCCCAGAGCATGGAAGTGAGGGTCCCGATGATGAAACGCTCGGCGGCTACCGGCGTCTCCTTCAGTTCGGCGAACCTGCCCAGGCCCTTGATGGCAACGATGTAGGCGATGGCCACGGGCTGGCCGGTGAGGATGGCCAGGCACACCCCCAGCCGCTCCAGTACGCCGATGATGGCCCCGCCGCGCAGGATGCGCTGGCTGGGTGCGGCAGCTCCGGCCGCGGGGGCGTTCGACGGCGTCCGGCCGGGAGGGGCGGTCAGCTCGTTGTCCACCGCCTGGCCGCCTCCTCCGCCTCCGGCGTCCGGGACGGGGTCCAGGGTGACGTCAGCCGAGGGGTCCTCTGCAGCCGCCCGCGCATCCTCGGCGGCCTTGGCGGCATCGGCCTTGTCGTCGATGGTCCGGGCGAGCCTGAAGACCAGCGCAGTCACCGGCCAGCCGGCGAAACCTGCCATTACCAAGGCCACTGCCACCCACAGTGCGGTCACCTGTCTCCTTCAGTCCTGTTCGCCGGCTCCTGGCCGCCCGGGGCTTCCTTCCGGCCCGGAGCGTCCTCCAGTGCTTGGCCGAGCCGGGAGTCGGCATACCCAAGAAGCATGGACGCCGCCGGCCTGGCTGCCCATTCTTCCTGCCACCCGGAGCGTATGACGGTTCGGCTCACCGATTGTTCCGAGATTCCGAGTTCAATAGCCACGTGCTTCTGGCTTCCGTGCCGGCCCTGCCGCTGCCCGGGGGTGCCCAGGCGGCGCAGGGCATCCACTACCCGCCACTGGGCCTGCGTACGCTCCTGGACGAGCCTGCCGAGCAGCCTGAGCACCGCTTCCGCATTGGCGCATGCCTGCACTCCTTCCCCGGCGGCGCCCCTGGCCGCTTCCCCAGCCATAATGCCGGGCACCACTGACAGCGGCACCTGGGAGCCGGCTCCTTTGGCAAGCTCAACCGCCCGGCGGGCGGCAACAAAGGCCGTTCCCGTGCCTTCCCTGGGGCTGGCATGGGGTGGCAGGGCTACAGTTCCGACGCCGATTCCGACGTACCAGCGTCCGCCGCGGAGCGCGTGCAGGGCTATCTCCACCACGGCGGCCGCGTCCCGCACGACGCCTTGGACTTCATCCCCCACGGAGCGGTCGAAGATGGGCTTGTCCGTTCCCGGCAGTTCGAGGCGTGCCAGCTGTTCGAGCAGGGCCGGTACGCGGTCCTGGTCTCCAGTGCTTCCCCGCTGGTCGATGGTCATGACGAACATACCTCAACCATAGATGGTTGATACCGGTCAATCAATCAGATTTGACTGATTTTTTGTAGTCAACCATTAGGGGCCGATCAGCCGAACAAATTGACCGGCTTGACGATGTCCGCGTAGATCAACAGCGCACTCATGCCCATCAACAGGGCTGCGACCACGTAGGTGACGGGAAGGAGTTTGGCAATGTCGAACGCCCCCGGGTCCGGCCGTCCGCGCAGCTTCGCCACCCTGCGCCGGGCGCCCTCGTACAGGGCGCCGGCAACGTGGCCGCCGTCCAGCGGCAGGAGCGGGACGAGGTTGAACACCGCGAGGGCGAAATTCAGGCCGGCCAGCAGGCCAACGAGGGTTGCCACCCGGGACTGCATCGGAACAGCCTCCATGGCTGCCACCTCGCCTGCCACCCGTCCGACGCCCACCACGCTGATGGGGCCGTTGGGGTCGCGCGGCTCTTCGCTGAACGCAGCTTTGGCCACCCCCACTACGCGGGCAGGCAGGTTGAGGACCACACCGGCCACCTGGCGGATGTTCTCCCCCGCCATGGGCAGGACGGACGACGCCGGCTGGGGCACCAGTGCGGTCTGCGCACCGATACCAAGGAATCCGACGTCCTGGTACTGGAGGTTGCCGGCGGCGTCGGTGGCCTGGCGCCCGTCGGTTCCGATGACCGGCCGGGCCGACAGCACCGGCGTCACGGTGGTGGAGACCGTTTGGCCGTCCCGCTGCACGGTGATGGCCACCTCCTTGCCGGCCGACGCGCGGATCCACTCCGTCAACTGGTCCCACCGGGTGACGGGTTTGCCGTCGAAGGAGGTAATGGTGTCATTGGGCTTCAGGCCTGCCGCGGCTGCGGGCGTCAGCTGGCAGTCGGCGGAGTCAGGATCAACGGTTTGTCCCGCTGCCACCTGGCACTTGGAGACGTCCGAGATGGTGGTGGTGGCCGTGGCGACACCGAAACCCATCAGCAGCACGGCGGTGAGCAGCACGCCCAGGATCATGTTCATGGCCGGCCCGCCCAGCATCACAATGACTTTCTTCCAGACGGGCAGCCGGTAGAAGACCCGGTTTTCGTCGCCCGGCCCCACTTCCTCATGGGCCATGGAACGTGCCTCGGTGGCCAAAGTCTGGAACATGCCGGTGCTGGAGGGCCGGACTGAGCCGTCCTCCTTGTTGGGCGGGTACATGCCGATCATGGAGACGTAGCCGCCCAGCGGCACAGCTTTCACGCCGTACTCGGTCTCGCCCTTCCGGCGAGACCAGAGCGTTGGCCCGAACCCGATCATGTACTTGGTGACACGGACCTTGAAGAGCTTGGCGGGCACCAGGTGGCCCACTTCGTGGAGCGCAATGGACACCGCGATGCCAAGGGCGACGAAGACGACGCCGAGAATGAAAAGTAGGACAGGGGTCATGGAGGTGCTGCTGCTTCCTAGAGTCTGCTGACTGCTAAACGTTCGTGGGCCCGTGCGCGTGCCCAGCTTTCAGCATCCAGCACGGATTCCACCGTCAGCCCGGAGGAACCTGAGTGTTCGCTGAGCACACTGTCCACGGTGTCGACGATGTCCGTGAACCGGATCCGGCCGGCATGGAACGCCGTGACCGCTTCCTCGTTGGCCGCATTGAAGACAGCAGGGTAGGTGCTCCCCTGCTTGGCGGCGTCCTTGGCCAGTCCGACGGCGGGGAAAGCTTCGGTGTCCAGCGGTTCAAAGGTCCACGTGGCGGCCTGGGTCCAGTCGCAGGGGCTGGCGGCGTTGGGCACCCGGGCGGGCCAGCCGAGCCCCAGCGCGATGGGCAGGCGCATGTCCGGCGGGGAAGCCTGGGCGATGGTGGAGCCGTCCACGAACTGGACCATGGAATGGACCACCGACTGGGGGTGCACCACGACGTCGATCCGGTCCAGCGGAATATCGAACAGCAGGTGCGCCTCGATGACTTCCAGGCCCTTGTTCACCAGCGTGGCGGAGTTGGTGGTGACCATGACGCCCATGTCCCAGGTGGGGTGGGCCAGGGCTTCCCGGGGGGTGACGGAGTGGAGCTCTTCCCGGCTCCTGCCCCGGAACGGCCCCCCTGAAGCTGTGAGGATGAGCTTATCCACCTCAACGGCAGTGCCGGAGCGCAGGCACTGGGCGATGGCCGAGTGCTCCGAATCGACGGGGACTATCTGGCCTTCGCGGGCCGCTGCCTTGACCAGGCTGCCGCCGACGATCAGGGATTCCTTGTTGGCAAGGGCCAGCGTGGCTCCGGACTTGAGTGCCGCGAGGGTGGGGGCCAGGCCGATTGATCCGGTGATGCCGTTGAGCACCACGTCCGCTTCCACCGCCGCGATGCGGGCGGAGGCATCCGGGCCTGCCACGATCTCCGGCCGGTACCCCTGGCGGCCTGCCGCAGCCGCGGCGTCGCTAATCAGCGATGCCAGCCGGCCAGGATCCCCGCCGGCAATCCCCACCGCAGCGGCGCCGGTGTGGACCGCCTGCTGCGCCAGGAGCTCCAGGTTGCCGCCCCCGGCACTGAGGGCCACCACTTCGAACAGGTGCGGGGCGCCGTCGGCGACGTCAATCGCCTGGGTGCCGATGGAACCAGTGGATCCGAGGAGGACGATTCTGCGTGGCTGCATGGGTTAAGTATCCCGCACCAGTCCGGCCCCTTTGACGCCCCCGATCCTGCCGTGCCCGGCCTGATGATGCACCTTGACCCCCGCGTGACCGGGCGTAACGTGGAATCCGTGGACTGGCTGTGGTGGTTTGACGCGCCGGAATACGGGTTCGCCCGCCAGGTGCTGCAACGGGGTGTGGCGGCACTGTATTTTGTTGCGTTCCTGTCCACGATGAACCAGTTCCCCGCCCTGCTCGGCGAGCGCGGCCTCCTCCCGGTGCCCGGGTTCCTTGCCGCGTTCCCCCGTTTCCGCCGGCCCACGCTGTTCCGCTGGCGGTACTCGGACGGGCTGCTGCGCGGAGTCTGCACCGCCGGCCTGGTGGTATCGGCACTGCTGGTGGCCGGACTCCCGCAGCTGGGGCCGCCCTGGGTGCCCCTGCTTGCGTTCCTGGCCCTGTGGCTGCTGTACATGTCCATCGTGAACGTGGGCCAGACCTTCTACGGGTTCGGCTGGGAAATGCTGCTTCTTGAGGCGGGCTTCACCGTTGGGTTCCTCGGTTCCAACCAGACGGATCCGCCCCGGACCATCCTGGTCCTGGTCGTGTGGCTGGTGTTCCGGCTGGAATTCGGCGCGGGAATGATCAAGATCCGCGGCGGCAGGGAGTGGCGCGACCTGACCGCCCTGTACTACCACCACGAAACCCAGCCCATGCCCGGCCCGCTGAGCCGGCAGGCCCACCTGCTGCCCAAGCCGCTGCACCGGATCGAGGTAGTGGGCAACCACATCGCCCAACTGGTGGTGCCGTTCCTGCTGTTCGCCCCCCAGCCCGTGGCAAGCGTTGCGGCGGGGGTGGTCGTGCTGACCCAGCTGTGGCTGGTGGCCACCGGCAACTTCGCCTGGCTGAACTGGATGGCGATCGTGCTGGCGTTCGCGGCGGTCAGCGACCCCGTGGCGCACGCCGTGATACCTGCCATCCCGGCGGACTGGAATGCCGCCACGGGCGCCCGGACGGAAACGCCGCTGTGGTGGCTGGCCATCACCCTGGCGGCGTCGATCCTGCTGCTGGTGCTGAGCTACTGGCCGCTGCGGAACCTCTTCTCCCGCCGGCAGCTGATGAATGCCAGCTTCAACCGGTGGCAGCTGGTCAACGCCTATGGGGCCTTCGGCACAGTGACCAAACAGCGCATCGAGATCGTGGTGGAGGGCACGCTGGACGAGGACCCCGGTGACGGTTCGGACTGGCGCGAGTACGGCTTCAAAGGCAAGCCGGGGGACGTCCGCCGGCTCCCGCGCCAGTGGGCCCCCTACCACCTGCGGCTGGACTGGTTGATGTGGTTCCTGCCGCTGCGGACCGTCCACGAGGAATGGTTCTACGCCTTCCTCGGCAAGCTCCTGGCCGCTGACCGGCAGGTGCTGCGGCTGCTGCGGAAGGACCCGTTCGACGGCGCCGCGCCACGCTGGGTGCGCGTGCGCAGCTTCCATTACCGCTTCGCCAGCCGGAAGGAGTTCCGCGAAACAGGGAACCGCTGGGTGCGGACCCTGCTGTATGAGCCGATCCCGGCCACGTCCCTCCGCCGGCCCAAGGGACGGCAGCGGTAGTTATGCCTCCACGGCGGCGCGGCGGACGATCTCCTGGGCGTGCTTGAGGATGGGGCCGTCGATCATTTTGCCCTGGTACTTGAAGACCCCGGATCCCGCCGACGCGGCAGCGTCCAGCAGGGCCGTGGCCGCTGCCACCTCGCCGGCCGAGGGCGCATAGGCCTTCCGCACCACGGCTGCCTGGCTGGGATGGATGCAGGCCTTGGAGCTGAAGCCGGAGGCCACGGCGTCGGCCGCTTCAGCAGCCAGCCCGTCGAGGTCGGGGATGTTGGTGTAGACGGCATCCACTGCTTCCTTGCCGTGGGCCCGCGCTGCCAGGAGGACTGACGAGCGGGCGTGCAGCGCCACTGCCCGGTAGCCGCCGTCGTCCTTCCGGCTGGACGTACCGCCCAGGGAGGCCAGCAGGTCCTCGGCCCCCCACATCAGGCCCACCACGTTGGGGGCGGCAGCGATGGCCGGGGCGTTGAGCACGCCCACGGCCGTTTCGCACAGCGCAATCACCTGGTAGCCCTCCAGCGCCTTGAGCTGGTCGGCCGACTCCGCCTTGGCCAGCATCACGGTGCGGTAGGGCGTGTGCGCCAGGCAGTGGAGGTCTTTTTCAAAGTCCTCGGTGCCCACGGGGTTGACCCTGACAATGGTGCAGCTGGGTTCAAGCTCGGGTTCCACGCCGGTGGTGCCCAGTTGGGCCAGGATGGCGCCACGGGCCCGCTGCTTGTCCGCCGGCGCCACCGCGTCTTCGAGGTCCAGGATGACGGCGTCCGCACGCGCGGCGGCCTTTTGGTAGCGCTCGGGACGGTCGGCGGGGCAGAAGAGCAGGGCGGGGCCCATCACAAAGGTCATAAGGCTATTCTCCGACGTTTTGGCTGCCCTGTG
This sequence comes from Pseudarthrobacter sp. CC12, assembly GCF_039907755.1. Lineage (NCBI taxonomy): Bacteria > Bacillati > Actinomycetota > Actinomycetes > Micrococcales > Micrococcaceae > Pseudarthrobacter > Pseudarthrobacter sp. CC12. The sequence continues at coordinate 113,109 of NZ_JARDJH010000004.1, forward strand.
CGTTCCCATGCGCCTCCCGCGTCCACATCAGGCAGCTGCGGGTGGCCCGTGCCACCACGGCGCCGTCCTGGTTGCGGCCGGTGTGTTCCATGGTCACGATGCCCTGGCCGGGGCGTGAGGCCGAGAGCCTCCTGCCGGTGATGATGGTCTCCGTGTACAGGGTGTCCCCGTGGTACAGCGGGTGCGGGAAGGAAACGTCCGTCAGGCCCAGCTGGGCAATGATGGTCCCTTGGGTCAGCTGGGTGACGGACTGGCCCACCATGGTGGCCAGGGTGAACATGGAGTTCATTAGGCGTTGCCCGAACGGCTGGCCGGCGCTCCAGGCGGCGTCCAGGTGCAGCGCCTGGGTGTTCATGGTCAGGGTGCTGAACAGGACGTTGTCCGTTTCCGTCACCGTCCTGCCGGGACGGTGGGCGTACACCAGCCCCTCCTCCAGCTCATCGAAGTACAGCCCGCGCTGTTCGATGACCCGCCGGCCGGCAGCGGGGCCCCCGTGGGCGCCGGCCCCGGAGTTGCCGTCCGTGGGGTTGCTGCCGGTCATACCGTGAGTTCCCGGTCTTCCTCGAACAGGTCCGCCCCGGTAGCGGCCACTACATCCTCCACGGAGACGTTGGGGGCCAGTTCGCTCAGGACCAGCCGTGATCCGCCGCCGTCCCGCACGACGTCGATGACGGCCAGGTCCGTGATGATCCGGTCCACGCAGCCCTTCCCGGTCAGCGGCAATGAGCACTCCTGGACGATCTTGGGGTTGCCGTTGCGGTCGACGTGCTCCATCATCACGATCACCCGCTTGGCCCCGAACACCAGGTCCATGGCGCCCCCCATGCCCTTGACCATCTTTCCCGGGATCATCCAGTTGGCGAGGTCCCCGTTGGCTGCCACCTCCATGGCGCCGAGCACGGCCACGTCAACGTGGCCGCCGCGGATCATGCCGAAGGACGTTGCCGAATCGAAGAACGCCGCTCCCCTGTTGACGGTCACGGTCTCCTTGCCGGCGTTGATGAGGTCGGGGTCGATGGCGTCCTCGGCCGGGTAGGGGCCGACGCCGAGGATCCCGTTCTCCGAGTGCAGCACCACCTCCACTCCGTCCGGGATGTAGTTGGGGATCAGGGTGGGCATCCCGATGCCCAGGTTCACGTACTGGCCGTTGCGGAGTTCCTTGGCCACCCGGGCGGCGAGCTCGTTTCGCGTCCAGCCTTTGGTTTCGGCGGCGCCTGCTCCGCCGGGTCCGGGCTGGTGCTCGCCGCCACGCCGGTATTCCGGGCGTACGGCTTCTGGCCGCGGGGCGTCGGGGCTGTTGGGATCCATGGTCATGCTCCTGCCTGGTGGAGTGCCACCGTCCGCTTTTCGATCCGCTTTTCCCCGTCCTGGGCCAGGACCACCCGCTGGACGAAGATGCCGGGGGTGTGGATGTGTTCGGGGTCCAGTTCGCCGGGTTCCACGAGTTCCTCCACCTCGGCGATGGTGATGCGCCCTGCCATGGCGCACAGCGGGTTGAAGTTCATGGCCGTGGCGTGGAACACCAGGTTGCCGTGGCGGTCGCCCTTCCATGCATGCACCAGCCCGAAGTCCGGCGTGAGCGACTCTTCCAGGACGTAGTCCACTCCCTCGAAGGGGCGCACTTCCTTCGGCGCGGAGGCGACCGCGATCCCGCCGTTGGCGTCGTACTTCTGCGGCAGGCCGCCGTCGGACACCTGCGTGCCAACCCCCGCCTTGGTATAGAACGCCGGGATCCCGGCCCCGCCGGCCCGCAGCTTCTCGGCCAGCGTGCCCTGCGGGGTGAGCACCACTTCAAGCTCGCCGGCGAGGTACTGGCGGGCGAACTCCTTGTTCTCGCCCACGTAGGAGCTGATGGTGCGGCGGATGCGGCCGTCGCGGAGCAGGATGCCGAGCCCCCAGTCATCCACGCCGCAGTTGTTGCTGACGGTCTCCAGGCCCGAGGTGCCGGCCCGGTGGAGGGCATCGATCAGGGCCACCGGGATCCCGCAGAGCCCGAATCCGCCCACCGCCAGCGAGGCGCCATCGGGGATGTCCGCGACGGCTTCGTCAGCGCTGGCAACAACCTTGTCAATCATCATTGATCCTTTCGGGCCGGCTAGAGTCCCAGTTCGCGGGCAATCAGCATCAGCTGGACCTCCGTGGTGCCCTCCCCCACTTCAAGGATCTTGGAGTCGCGGTAGTGGCGCGCCACGGTGAACTCGTTGATGAAGCCATAGCCGCCGAATACCTGGGTGGCATCCCGCGCATTGTCCATGGCTGCCTCGCCTGCGACCATCTTAGCGATGGCCGCCTGGGTCTTGAACGGCTTGCCGGCAAGCATCCGGGCGGCCGCGTCGTAGTACGCCAGGCGGGCGGTATGGGCGCGGGCCTCCATCCGGGCGATCTTGAAGGAGATGGCCTGGTACTTGCCGATTTCGTGGCCGAAAGCCCGGCGCTCGCGGGCATACTTGACGGACTGGTCAACGCAGCCCTGCGCGGCACCGGTGGCCAGGGCGGCGATGGCAATCCGGCCCTCGTCCAGGATGGACAGGAAGTTGGCGTACCCGCGCCCCTCGGTCCCCAGCAGGTTTTCCTCCGGCACCCGGACGTCCTTCAGGGTGAGGGGGTGGGTGTCCGAGGCGTTCCAGCCCACCTTGTTGTAGGGCTTTTCCGCCTTGAAACCGGGCGTGTCGGTGGGGACCAGGATGGTGGAGATGTCCTTCTTGATGCTGCCGTCGGGGCGTTCCCGCTGTCCGGTGACGGCGGTGACGGTGACCAGGCGGGTGATGTCGGTTCCGGAGTTGGTGATGAATTCCTTGTTCCCGTTGATCACCCACTGGCCGCCCTCCCGCCGGGCGTGGGTCTTGGTGCCGCCGGCATCCGAGCCGGCCTCCGGCTCGGTGAGCCCGAACCCGGCGAGCGCCTGGCCGGAGGCCAGCATGGGCAGCCATTCCTGTTTCTGCGCATCCGTACCGAACCGGTAAACCGGCATGGCACCGAGGGACACGCCCGCCTCCAGGGTGATGGCGACAGACTGGTCCACCCGGCCAAGCTGTTCCAGTGCGAGCGCCAGGGCGAAGTAGTCCCCGCCCATTCCGCCGTATTCCTCGGGGAACGGCAGCCCGAACAGGCCCATTTCCGCCATCTGCTTCACCACTTCATAGGGGAAGCTGTGCTCTTCGTCGTGTTTGGCGGACACCGGGGCCACGACGTTGTCCGCGAAGTCGCGGACGGTGTCGCTGAGGTCCTGGTATTCCTCGGTGAGTTCAAAACCGGTCATGGTCAGGCTCCTTCGCCTTGTTCTGCAGCTTCGCCTGTAACGGTGTCTGCGTCGGTGTGTGCGGGTTCCGCATCCGCAGGGTGGATGGTGGCCAGGATCTGGTCGGCCTTGACTAGGTCACCGGTACGGGCGGTCAGGTGGACGGTGCCGGCAAGGGGGGCCACCAGGTGGTGTTCCATCTTCATGGCCTCGACGGACACCAGGACTTCCCCCGCTTCCACCGCATCTCCGTCGTTGACCGGGACCGCCACGACGGTTCCGGGCATCGGCGAGCGCACCTCGGGATCGGCGGCACCTTCCTGTCGCTGGACTGCTGCGAGTACCCGCTCCAGCCGGGCTTCCCGCGTGAGGAGTTCCAGCCGGCAGGACCAGCCGCCGCTGCCGAGGAAGATCTGCCCGGGGGCCACGGCCACCCGGTACTCCCGGGCTGCCCCGCCAAGGGTAAGGACTGCGCTGCCGTCTTCCGCCCTGCGCAGCGACGCTTCCTGCGGCGCGCCCCCGTTGACGGCGGCCACGGCTGTGCCTCCACCAGTCGGACTGTCCGTCACCGCAACGGTGGCCACCCCGCCGTCGGGCGTTCCCAGGCTGATCCGGCGGGGCGCCGGTGCCCCCAGCCGCCAGCTGCTCCTGGCCTGCCACGGTCCGCGGGCGGGAGTGGGATGGTTCCCATCCTCCTGTGCGAGTAGGTACAGCGCGGCAGCCACCAGTTCGTGATCGCCAATGCGCCTGAATTCCAGCGCCGGCATCTTCCGTTCGATCAGTCCGGTGTCCAGTCGCCCGGCCCGGACATCGGGATCGCTGAGCAGGAGCCGCAGGTACTCGACGTTGGTCTCAATGCCCAGTGCCGTGTACCCGGCCAGCGCCTTGTCCAGGGTTTCCAAGGCTTCTGCACGGTCTCCGCCCCAGGCGATGACCTTGGAAATCATGGGGTCATAGTTGGCGGAGAGCTCCAGCCCTTCCAGCAGCGAGGAATCCACCCGGACCCGGTCGTCGTCCGCAGGTGGCAGCTCGGCCAGCCGGAGCACCGTCCCGGTGGATGGGAGGAAGTTCTTTTCCGGCACCTCGGCGTAGACGCGGGCCTCCACCGCGTGGCCGGAAAGCCCGACGTCGGCCTGCCGGATGGTGAGCGGCTCACCGGCGGCGATCCGCACCTGCCATTCCACCAGGTCGACGCCGGTCACCATTTCCGTGACGGGGTGCTCCACCTGCAGCCGGGTGTTCATCTCCATGAAGAAGAACTCATCCGGCGCATTGTCCGAGACCAGGAACTCCACGGTTCCGGCCCCGGTGTAGTTCACGCTGCGGGCGGCGTTGCAGGCGGCCTCGCCGATCCGGGCACGCACGTCCGCACCGTTCGGCAGGCCCTCCAGCAGGGGCGAGGGGGCTTCTTCGATGACCTTCTGGTGCCGCCGCTGCAGGGAGCATTCGCGTTCGCCCAGGTGGATGACGTTGCCGTGGCCGTCGGCGAGTACCTGGACTTCGATATGCCGTGGTGTGGTCACCAGCCGCTCCAGGAATAGGGTGTCGTCGCCAAACGCGGCGGCGGCCACCCGCCGTGCGGTGGCCAGGGCGGCGGGCAGGTCCGCCGGCCTCTCCACCACGTGCATGCCTTTCCCGCCGCCACCGGCGGAGGGCTTGATGAGAAGCGGGAAGCCGACGGCGCCGGCGGCCTCCTCGAGCTCACTGTCCGTCATGCCGGGCCTGGCGATGCCGGGGACTACCGGCACGGAGTAGCCTGCCACGTGGTTTTTGGCGCGGATCTTGTCGCCCATCACGTTCAGCGCGTCCACTCCGGGACCTATGAACGCTATGCCGGCCTTCTCGAGCGCACGGGCGAAGTCCGCATTCTCGCTCAGGAAGCCGTAGCCGGGGTGGACCGCTTCCGCCCCGGACTGCCGGCAGGCCTCAAGGATGGCGTCGATGCTGAGGTAGCTTTCGGTTGCCGCTGCCGGGCCGATGCGTAAGGCTGTGTCAGCTTCACGGACGTGGCGGGCGCCGGCGTCGGCATCGCTGTAAACGGCCACCGATCGGATTCCCAGCGCGCGCAGCGTGCGGATGACGCGGCAGGCGATTTCCCCCCGGTTGGCCACCAGGACGGTGCTGAAGAGGGGTGCGCCGCCGGTTTCCGCGCTAACGGCTTCACCGACGGGCGTGCCTGCGGCGAACCGCTGCGTTGCGGTGTTGGTCTGCATGGTCATTGCTGGCTCACATCCGGAAGAGGCCGAAGGAAGTCTCCGGCAAGGGGGTGCGGGAGACGACGTCGAGCGCCAGGCCCAGGACGGTGCGGGTATCGGCCGGGTCAATGACGCCGTCGTCCCACAGCCGGGCCGTTGAGTAGTAGGGACTGCCCTGGTCCTCGTACTGCCGGCGGATGGGTGCCTTGAAGGCTTCCTCGTCCCCGGCAGCCCATTCCTCCCCTGCGGCTTCGTACTGGTCCCGTTTGACGGTGGCCAGCACGCTGGCTGCCTGGTTGCCGCCCATCACCGAGATCCGGGCCGCGGGCCACATCCACAGGAACCGCGGGGAATAGGCCCGGCCGCACATGGAGTAGTTTCCCGCGCCGAAGGAGCCGCCAATGACCACCGTCAGTTTGGGGACGCGGGCGGTGGCGACGGCGGTCACCATCTTGGCACCGTTCTTGGCGATGCCGCCCTGCTCGGCGTCCCTGCCCACCATGAAGCCGGAGATGTTCTGCAGGAAGAGCAGCGGGATGCCGCGCTGGTCGCAGAGTTCAATGAAATGCGCACCCTTGAGCGAGGACTCGCTGAACAGCACGCCGTTGTTGGCCACGATCCCTACAGGGTGTCCGTCAATCCGGGCGAATCCCGTGACCAGGGTGGTGCCGTAATCCTTCTTGAATTCGTGGAACTTACTGCCATCCACCAGGCGGGCAATGACCTCGTGGACGTCGTAGGGGGCGTTGACGTCCGTGGGCACGGCGCCGTAGAGCCCTTCCGGGTCCACGGCCGGTTCGACGCCGGGCTCCACCTGCCAGGCCGGCGCGGCCGGCGGCGGGAGGGTGGCAACGATGTCCCTGATGATCTGCAGGGCGTGTTCGTCGTTTTCTGCCAGGTGGTCGGTGACTCCGGAGATTTTCGAGTGCACCTCGCCCCCGCCCAGTTCCTCGGCGGTGACGATTTCACCGATGGCTGCCTTTACCAGTGGCGGCCCGCCCAGGAAGATGGTGCCCTGGTTCCGGACAATGACGGTTTCATCGCTCATGGCGGGGACGTAGGCTCCGCCGGCAGTGCAGGACCCCATGACGGCGGCGAGCTGCGGAATCTTGGCGGCGGACAGGCGTGCCTGGTTGTAGAAGATCCGGCCAAAATGGTCCTTGTCCGGGAAGACCTCGTCCTGCATGGGGAGGAAGGCCCCGCCTGAATCGACCAGGTAGATGCAGGGCAGCCTGTTTTCCAGGGCGATCTCCTGGGCGCGGAGGTGCTTCTTCACCGTCATGGGGTAGTAGGTGCCGCCCTTGACGGTGGCGTCGTTGGAGATGACCAGGACCTGCCGGCCGTGCACCAGGCCGATCCCGGCGATGACCCCGGCGCCGGGAGCGTCGCCGCCGTACATGCCGTTGGCGGCGAGCGGGGCGATTTCGAGGAAAGGGCTGCCGTCATCGAGGAGCTGGTCGATCCGGTCCCGCGGCAGCAGCTTGCCCCGGGCCACGTGGCGGTCCCGCGACTTCTGGGGGCCGCCCAGTGCAGCATCCGCCAGCTTCTTCCGCAGCTCCCCCGCGAGCGATGACTGTTCCTCCCGGTTGGCGCGGAAGGACTCGCTTGCCGGGTCGAGCCGGGTGGCCAGGGTCTCCATCGACGCTCCGTCCTAAAGTGGGTCCGGGCAGCCATAAAGGCCAACTCGGTTAGTGACTAATAACTGAAATTCAGGTTAGTCTCGATTAACTGTGATGTCCAACACAGCATCGCGTTGCTAGACTCTGGGACGGCCCAAGGAGGAAAAGTGTCCAGCAATACCGCGCAGCCGGCCCCTGCCGCCCAGGCCCCCACCACCCAGCGCGGCAAGGCCAAGGAGAACCGGCGTCAGGCGTTGCTCTCCGCTGCCGCCTCACTGTTCGCGGCCAACGGCTTCAACCGGGTTTCACTGGAAGACCTTGGCGCGGCTGCGGGTGTCAGCGGACCTGCCGTGTACCGGCACTTTTCCGGTAAGCAGGCAGTCCTGGCCGGCCTGCTGGTCACCGTGAGCCAGGAACTGCTCGACGGCGGCCGGCAGGTCGTGGAGCGCACGGCCGACCCCATGGCCGCACTGCGGCAGCTGGTGGAGTTCCAGGTCAACTTCGCCCTCGGCAAGCCGGACGTGATCCGGGTGCAGGACCGGGATCTTCCGAACCTGTCGGAGCAGGACCAGCTGGCCGTGCGGACGCTCCAGCGCAGCTACGTGGAAATCTGGGTGGACGTCCTGGCGCGGATCCATCCCGATACCGACGTTTCGGACCTGCGGATGCGGGCCCATGCCACGTTCGGGCTGATCAATTCCACTCCGCACTCCGTCCGCAGCCATGGCCGCCGGATGGCCTCGAGGACCGCGCGGCCCCTCCTGGAGGCCATGGCCATGGCCGCCCTGACCGTGCCCTCGGCCTGACCCAACCGCCCACCGGACACCAACGGCCGCCGGCCGCACCACCGGCCCCGGGCAGCACCGCTTGTGCGGGCCGGGGCCGGTGGTGCGGACTCCGCTAGACCATGGTGAGTACCATGCCGGGTTCGGCCAGCATGGCTCCCACGTCCGCCAGGAACCGGGAACCCTGCTCCCCATCCACCAGGCGGTGGTCAAAGGACAGGCTCAGCGTGACCACCTGGCGCAGCGCCACCTCGCCCCGGTATTCCCATGGCATGGTCCGGACCGCTCCGAGGCCAAGGATCGCTGCCTCTCCCGGGTTGAGGATAGGGGTACCGGCGTCGATGCCGAAGACGCCGATATTGGTGATGGAGATTGTGCCGCCGGACAGGTCACCCGGCGTGGTCTTGCCCGCCCGTGCGGCGTCGGCGAGCGCCGTGAGCTCCTGCGCCAGCCGCGGGAAGGGCAGGGCGTGGGCGTCCTTGATATTGGGAACCATTAGCCCGCGCGGTGTGGCGGCGGCGATGCCCAGGTTCACGTAGTTGAAGGTGACGATCTCCTGGTTTTCTTCGTCCCAGCGGGAGTTCAGCGCCGGATTCCGCCCCAGGGCGATCAGTACGGCTTTGGCGGCCAGCGTCAACGGGGTCAGCTTGATTCCCGAGAATTCCCGGCTGGTCTTGAGCTTGGCCAGGAGATCAAGGCTCGGTGTGACGTCCACGGTCAGGAACTCCGTGGCATGGGGCGCGGTGAAGGCGCTCTGCACCATGGCGGCAGCGGTGTGCTTACGCACCCCCTTGATGGGCGTCCGGGTTTCCCGCTCCCCCGTCCCGGCTCCAGCTGAAGACGATTCCCGCCGCTGCTGCGGGACAGGTTCCGCGGCGTGGCCGGAAAACTCCTGCACGTCCTCCCGCGTGATCAGTCCGCCGGGACCGGTCCCCGGAACCCGTGCGAGGTCCAGCCCCAGGTCCTTGGCCAGTTTGCGGACAGGAGGCGTGGACCGGGGACGTTCGGCTCGCCCGCTGTCAGCGGGCGGCGTTTCAGCAGGACCGGTTGCGACAGGCTTGGGTTCGGCAGGCCCAACCACTGGGGCAAACGTCCGCGCCCGGCGCGTGGGGCGGCCGGAACCTTCGACGACGGCCCCGTACCCCACGAGGTTAGGTTCCCGTTTCGGCGTCTCCGCCACGGTCTCCCCGGACCCCGTGCCCGCGGCGCCGGACGACGCCGAAGGTGGGGCGCCGGCGTCGTCCGCCACCTCAAAGGAGACAATCGGCTTGCCCACCTCCACGACCGAACCGGGCTGTTCGTGAAGTTCCTTGATGACCCCGGCGAACGGCGAGGGAAGCTCCACCACGGCCTTGGCGGTTTCCACTTCGGCGATGACCTGGTTCAGGCTGACGGTGTCGCCAACGTCCACTTTCCAGCTAAGGATTTCGGATTCTGTGAGTCCCTCGCCCAGGTCCGGGAGACGGAATTCCTTGATCATGGTGGCGCTCATCCTTCCAGTCCACTCAGGGAATTGGGACGTCCCAGGGCGCGGTCCACGCCGTCCAGGATGCGGTCCAGGCCCGGCAGGTGATGCATTTCCAACTTGGAATACGGATAGGGAATGTCGAAGCCCGTGACGCGCACCGGGGCCGCCTCGAGGTGGTAGAAGCACCGCTCGGTGATGCTGGCCGCCACTTCCGCGCCGAGCCCGCCGGACTGCCCTGCCTCGTGCGTGACCACCAGGCGCCCGGTCTTCCGCACGGACGCCACCACGGGTTCGTAGTCCACAGGCGCCAGCGAGCGCAGGTCGATGACCTGGATCGATATGCCCTCGTCAGCGGCGGCGGAAGCGGCGTCGAGCGCGGTCTTCACGAGCGGACCATAAGCCACCAGGGTGACGTCCGTCCCGTCGGTGAGCAACCGCGCCTTGCCCATGGGCTCGGCGGACTGCAGTCCGGCGGCCTCGTCCACGTCCCCCTTGTCGTGGTAGCGGCGCTTGGGCTCGAAGTACAGGACGGGGTCGTCGCAGGCGATGGCCTGCTGGATCACCGTGTACGCGTCCTGCGGGTTGGAAACAGTGACCACGCGCAACCCGGACGTGTGCGTGAAATAGGCTTCGGGAGATTCGGAATGGTGTTCGGGCGAGCCGATGCCGCCGCCGAAGGGCACCCGGATGGTGATGGGCATCTTCACGGCACCCCGGGTTCGGTAGTGGAGCTTGGCCACCTGGCTGACGATCTGGTCGAAGGCGGGGTAGATAAAACCGTCGAACTGGATTTCCACCACGGGACGGTAGCCGCGGTAGGCCAGGCCGACGGCGGTTCCCACGATGGCGGATTCGGCCAGCGGGGTGTCCACCACGCGGTGTTTGCCGAAATCCTTCTGCAGGCCGTCCGTCACCCGGAAGACGCCGCCCAGGGTGCCGATGTCTTCACCGAGGAGCACCACCTTGGAGTCGTCCTCGAGCGATTTGCGCAGCCCGGCGTTAATGGCACGGGCAAAGGTCAACTGGGTCATCAGCGGACACCTTCTTCTTGGACGGCTCCTGCGGGATCACCGAAGGAGGCCAAATACCTTGCATAGTGGTCCTGCTGGCGTTCCAGCCAGGAATTGGGCGTGCTGTAAACGTGCTTGAAGATGTCCATGGGCTGGGGCTCCGGCATGGTGGTGCATCCACGGCGCATCTGCGCTGCGACGGTGTCGGCTTTGTCCTTGACCTGCTGCTGCAGTTCCCCGGTCAGCAGCCCCTTCCGCTCCAGCAGGCCGGCCAGCCGGGAAATGGGGTCCTTGGCGGCCCAGTCCTCCAGCTCGTTGGCGTCACGGTAACGGGTGGGATCATCGGCGGTGGTGTGCGGGCCCATGCGGTAGGTGACGGCCTCGATGAAGGTGGGGCCGCCGCCGCGGCGCGCCCGGTCCAGGGCCAGCCGTGTGGCAGCCATGACCGCCAGGACGTCATTGCCGTCCACCCGGAGGCTGGGGATGCCGAATCCGGCGGCCCGGTCCGCGAGCTGGATGTGCGACTGCAGGCGCACGGGCTCGGAGATTGCCCAGTGGTTATTGGTGCAGAAGAACACCACCGGGACCTGGAAGCTGGCCGCGAACACCATGGCCTCGTTGACGTCGCCCTCGCTGGTGGCACCGTCGCCAAAGTATGTGACGGCCACGGCGTCGGCACCGTCGTTCTGGATGCCCATGGCGTAGCCCGTGGCGTGCAGGGTCTGGGCACCGATGATGATCTGCGGGGTGGCCATGTTGATGCTGTACGGATCCCAGCCGCCGGAGGCGTTGCCGCGCCAGACCCGCAGGAGGTCCGTCAGGTCCACGCCGCGGCAGTAGGCCACGCCGTTCTCCCGGTAGCTGGAGAACACGAAATCGTCGGTGCGCAGTGACCGCCCGGAGCCGATCTGGGCTGCTTCCTGCCCCAGGAGTGGCGGCCAAAGGGCAAGCTCACCCTGGCGCTGCAGCGCCGTGGCCTCAACATCGATCCGCCGGATGACGGTCATGTCCTCGAAGAGGGAGCACAGTTGGTCATCCGTAATGTCCCTGACCCAGAAATCGAACTCAGGATGGCTGATCCGCTCACCGGCCGGGGTGATCAGCTGGAGGAACTCCGGCCCGGCTGCACCAGGATTTCCTGCGCTTTCGGGGGTACTTGCGCCGCTATGGCCCGTTTGGTCTGTAGACATGATTGCCGCAACCTTCGAACGTCGTTGACCTGTGGTTTTGGGGCTTTTGGCTCCGGCTGCCACCGGCCTTCCGGGCGTCATTGCCCCAGATACTGTGACCCTACTCACAACAGCCAGGAGGTACAACCACCGCCGCCATTTCTGAGCAAAGTGCCCTGTCACGCTCCGCTCCACCGTGCTAGCGTTGCGCATTATGCGAGCTTTGGATGGCACTGACACCCGCCTGCTGGCGGCGTTGGCGCAGGACCCCCGCCGGACCGTGGTGGCCCTCGCCCAGAAGCTGGGCCTGTCCCGCAATACCGTCCAGGCGCGCATGGCCCAGCTGGAAAAGAAGCACGTCTTCCTGTCCTTCGAGCGGCGCCTCAACCCGGCAGCCCTGGGCTATCCGCTCATGGCCTTCATCTCGGTCCACGTGCAGCAGCAGAAACTCGGGCGGCTGGCGGAGGAAATCGCCGCCATCCCCGAGGTCCTGGAAGGCTACGGGCTGACGGGTTCGGCAGACCTGCTGCTGCGCGTGGTGGCCAAAGACGCTGAGGACCTTTTCCGCATCAACGGCAAGATCCTGGCCTGCGACGGCGTGGAGCGGGCGGATACGGCCCTTGCCATGGGCGAGTTGATCCCCTTCCGGGTGCAGCCGCTGCTGGACCGGGGCTCCGAAGCCGGATAGCGGCAGCGTCCGGACGCAGCTACCGGCACGACGCCGGCAGGCAGGGTTATAGGCTGGTCCAGTCATGCGCCGGGCCGGGAGGGTCCGGCCACTTCGCCGGCGCCGCAGCGCCTGTTCGACGAAAGGCTCCCCCTTTGAGCAGTTCCCACGGTCCGGGCAGTTCCCACGGTCCGGGCAGTCCCGAGGATCCGTACCGGCAGGGCCAAGAGGGCTTCACCCCACAGGGGTTGCCCCCGATGCCGGCCCGGCCGGCGCCGTTCGGCCTCCCGGGGGAACCACCACCGCCGAGGAGCCGCAGGAGGCTATGGATCATCCTGGGGAGCATTGGCGGGGTGCTGCTCCTGGTGATCCTCGGCGTCGTGATCCTGGTGAATGTGGTGGGCAGTGCCACCAACCAGGCCCGGGGCCTGGCCGACGATTTCACCAAAAAGGTGATTGCCGGCGATACCTCGGGCGCCTACGACCAATACCTCGACCCTGCCTTGCAGAAGCAGCTTTCCAAGGAGGCTTTCATCTCCGGCGTGCAGAGCCTGGAAATGGACAGTTCCTGCAAGCCCGCCTACACCGACCTCAAAGTGGCCACCGAGAACGGCGTCAAATCGGCCGAGGTGGTGGGCCAGATCAGCTGCACCGGCAAGAAAGTGGACCTCGCCTACCGGTTCCAGGGCACTGACAGGCTGCTGATGACCAACATCAAGCTTCGGCCCGCGGCCTAGGCAGGTCCAGCCGGCGGAAAAATGGAAAGGGTACTGACCTTTCCACCCATCCGCCCCCGGCAATGATCCGAATCGCTTCCGAGGGCCCCACCCGGGGGCCATATCCGGCGGGACAATCCACCCGCCCTGAAGGAAGGATTCGGGTCATGCGAAATTCACCCAACCGCCTCGTCGCCTCCGCTTTCGGAGCCGTCTACCTGCTGGTGGGCCTCTTGGGCTTCGCCGTTACGTCCGGGGTCGGTTTCGCGGCCACCGAGGGCGCGAACCTCATCATTTTCGAGGTGAACCCGCTGCACAACGTGATCCACCTGGCCATCGGCGCCGCACTGCTCTTCGCCGGGCTCCGCGGGGTTGACAGCGCACGCACCGTGAACGCCGCCGTCGGCGCCGTCTACCTCCTGGTCGGCATCGTGGGGCTGTTCCTGCTGGATTCGCCGCTGAACATCATCGCCCTGAACGGTGCCGACAACGTCCTCCACCTCGCCAGCGCCGTGCTCCTCCTCGGCGTGGGCCTGTCCCTGGACAAGTCGCCGGCCGCTGCCCGCGCCTAGCATGGCACGGTCCGGCATGGTTTCGCTCCGGCCCACCGCACCGCGCGCCCACCCGGTGGTGGTGCAGTCCACGGCGCCCCGGGCGGACTCTCTGGTCCGCCTGGTCACCGGGTTCGCCGGCTTCGGCGCAGGCTCGGTCAACCTGGCCATCTCCTCCAGCTTCCTCGCAGGAGGCGCTTCTGGACCGGCAGCGCTCCTTGCGGGCGTGGCGGCCTGCCTCTGGGGCGCCGGGCTGCTGGCCGGGACCGTGGCCTTCCTGGCCAAGGACCGGCTGGCCGGCAACAGGTGGGCGCGGTACGCCCTGGCCGGTGCGGCCGCCACCCACGTGGCCGCCATAGCCTTCCCCATCTCCGCCACCTCCCGGCTCAGCCTGACGCAGCTTTCGGCGCTGCTGCTGACGCTGATGATCATCGCCTCGCTCGGGTGGCTCCAGCGGCACAGCACCCCGGCGGACGGGACGCCGCAGCCAGCAGGGGTCGGCATGCGCCCCGGCAGGCTCTTGCTGGCAGCGTTCGCCGGGGCGGTGCTGGTGGCAGGCATTACGACGCCGGGCCTCGCCGCCTCGACGGCGGGACAGTACGCCGTGCCACACGGTGAACACGGGAACCTGGCACCGGGCGGCCACCACCATCCCTGATCGGCCACCGGAAAACACACCGGGTCCGTCCCAACGAAAGAGCCTCCGTGCCGCATCCGCGGCAGGAGGCTCTTCACGTTGCGCCGGAACAGTCGCGGCGCTGGTTGTTGTGGTCCCGGTTTCAGGGGTGGCCCGGTTTAGTGGTCCACAGCCTTTTCGGCACCGATGCCGGTCAGGGAGCGGACCTCCATCTCTGCCTGCTTGGCAGGATCCTCCCGCCGCTTGTCCAGGGTGGTGCCCAGCCAGCCCAGGAAGAAGGCCAGCGGGATGGACACGATGCCGGGGTTGCTCAGCGGGAAGAGGGCGAAGTTGGCACCCGGGATCATCGAGGTCTTCAGTCCCGAAACCACCGGGGAGAACACGATGAGCAGGATGGCCGAAGCCAGGCCGCCATACATGCTCCACACCGCGCCCTGGGTGGTGAACTTCCGCCAGAACAGTGAGTAGATGATGGTAGGCAGGTTCGCCGACGCAGCGACGGCAAAGGCCAGCGCCACCAGGAAGGCCACGTTCTGGCCGTTGGCGAAGATGCCGCCCAGGATGGCCAGGATGCCGATGACCACCACGGTGCGCCGGGCCACCCGGACTTCCGTGGCGGCGTCGGCCTTGCCCTTGGCGATGACGTTGGCGTAGATGTCATGCGCAAAGGATGCTGCGGCAGTGATGGTCAGACCGGCCACCACCGCCAGGATGGTGGCGAACGCCACCGCGGAGATGAAGCCGAGCAGCAGCGGCCCGCCAAGGTGGAAGGCCAGCAGAGGTGCGGCAGCGTTGACACCGCCCGGTGCGGATTTGATGGTGTCCGCGCCCACCAGGGCAGCTGCGCCGTAGCCCAGCACCAGGGTGAACAGGTAGAACAGGCCGATCAGCCAGATGGACCAGACCACGGACTTGCGGGCTTCCTTGGCCGTGGGCACGGTGTAGAAGCGCATCAGCACGTGCGGGAGGGCTGCCGTGCCCAGGACCAGCGCCAGGCCCAGGGACATGAAGTCCAGCTTGGAGGTTTCGGTCTTCCCGTACTGCAGGCCCGGGTTGAGGACTGCGGGATTGTTGGCGGTTTCGACGGCGCCGCCCAGCAGGGCCGAGAGGTTGAAGCCGTAAATGGCCAGGACCCAGAGGGTCATCACGGCGGCGCCGGCGATCAGCAGCATGGCCTTGATGATCTGGACCCAGGTGGTGCCCTTCATGCCGCCGATCAGGACGTACATGATCATGAGGGCGCCGACGACGATGATCACCAGGGCCTGTCCGCCCCAGTCGCTGATGCCCAGCAGGAGGGAGATGAGGCTTCCTGCGCCGGCCATCTGGGCCAGCAGGTAGAAGAAGCAGACCGCGAGGGTGGAAATGGCGGCCGCGATCCGGACCGGGCGCTGCTTGAGCCGGAAGGACAGCACGTCCGCCATGGTGAATTTGCCGGTGTTGCGCAACAGCTCAGCCACCAGCAGCAATGCCACCAGCCAGGCGACCAGGAAGCCGATTGAGTACATAAAGCCGTCGTAGCCGTTGATGGCGATGGCGCCGGTGATGCCCAGGAAGGATGCCGCGGACAGGTAGTCGCCTGCGATGGCGGTGCCGTTCTGCGACCCGGTGAACGAGCGCCCGGCGGCATAGTAGTCGGCGGCGGTCTTGTTGTTCCTGCTGGCACGCAGCACGATCACCATGGTCACGGCCACGAACAGGCCGAAGATGCCCATGTTCAGCAGGGTGGTGTCCTTGAGCGCGGCGACATCCACCGCAGCGGGAATTGCGATCATTTGTTGGCTCCGCCCACTCGGTTTGGGTTCTTGTCGAATTCGTGGCCCTCGATCTCGTGCCTGATCTCCGTGGCAATGGGGTCCAGCCGCTTGTTGGAGTAGTGCACGTACCAGCCGGTAATCGCGAACGTGGAGATGAACTGGAGCAGGCCCAGGATCAGACCGACGTTGATGTTGCCCCAGACCTTGGTGGACATGAAGCCCACCGCATAGTCCGCGAGCAGGACGTAGGCGAAGTACCACAGCAGGAAGGCCACTGCCATGGGGAAGACAAAGCTGCGGTGACGCTTGCGCAGTTCCTGGAACTGCCCGGTCGACTGGACCTGCTCGAAGTCCACGGACGCCGCTGCGTCCGGAGTATGGGCATCATTACCCATCGTTCCTCCTCATTGAGTTGCCGGAACACACCGGGCGGAGGGCCCCGGACTGCCGGACAGGTACCTGGCCGGCAGCACCACGGGGGGCACCGCAGATGTGACACCAATCACTGTGCCGCCCGGCAGTGGCCCTGTTCCAGCACTTGGCCGCCCGCCGTCGCTCAACGGCTGCGATGCTGCGGCAAGCGGCACCCGCGCTACGCTGGGCACCATGCCGGACTCCCCCCTCCTTACCGCCGCGGCCGTTGCGGTGATCGCCATGGCCATTGCCGTCGTGGTCGGCGTGGGCCTGAAGGTGCTCCGCTCCTTCCGGGAATTGGGCACCGACGCAGAGCGCGCCACGTACCACACGCTCCACGCCGCCTCCCAGGCCGGGCAGCACCTGAGGCGCGGCCTGAACCCCGCCGGCGCCGCGAAAGCCAGCCGCCAGCTGCGGACCCTCCTCGCCTGCGAAGCCTTGGCGATCACCGACACCTCCGGCGTCCTGGCCTGGGACGGGGGTGCCGAGGACATCCGGCCGCGCCTGATGGAACTCGCAGCGGATGTCCTGGCCTCCGGGCGGACAGCAGTGCTCTCCGCCGGCACGGAGGGAACCGGCGGCCACCTTTCCGGCGTCATCGCCCCGGTACGCGCCGGCACCCGGGTGGTGGGCGCGCTGGCAGCCTTCGCACCGTCCGCCGGGGCAGGCCTGGTCAGGGCAACCGGGGAAGTGGCCGACTGGGTGGCGGTCCAGGTGGAGCTCGCCGAGCTGGACGCCTCCCGGACGCTCCTGATGGAAGCGGAAGTCCGGGCGCTGCGGGCCCAGATCAGCCCGCACTTCATCTACAACTCGCTTAACGCCATCGCCTCCTTCATCAACACCGATCCGGAACGGGCCAGGGAGCTGGTGGTGGAATTCGCGGATTTCACCCGCTACTCCTTCCGGCGGCATGGCGACTTCACCACCCTCGCCGAGGAGCTCCGCTGCATTGACCGCTACCTGCTCCTGGAGCGGGCCCGGTTCGGCGAGCGCGTCCAGGTCAGCCTCCGGGTAGCGCCGGAAGTGCTGGGCACCGTCATTCCGTTCCTCAGCCTGCAGCCGCTGGTTGAAAACGCCGTCCGGCACGGGCTCGAGGCCAAGGAAGGGCCGGGGCACATCACCATCACGGCGGAGGACGCGGGAGCGTTCGCCGAGGTCACCATCGAGGACGACGGCGTGGGGATGGATCCTGAGCAGCTGAGGTCCGTGCTGGCGGGCCATACCGACGGGGACCACGTGGGGCTGCGGAACGTGGATGCGCGCCTGCGCCAGGTGTACGGCAACGACCACGGGCTGGTGGTGGAAACGGCGCCGGGCGAGGGAACGCTGATCACCATGCGGGTGCCGAAGTCCCAGCCGGGGCATGATGCGTAAGGCCGGCCTGCCGCTGGACGTAACCTAGGAGAATGATAAACGTCCTCGTCGTTGATGATGAGCTGCCCGCCGTTGAGGAGCTGGCCTTCCTGCTGGGCAGGGATGAGCGCATCGGCAAGGTCCTGCGGGCCACGTCCGGCGCAGAGGCGCTCACGGCCCTGTCCGGCGGCAGCATCGACGCTGTTTTCCTGGACATCCACATGCCTGCGGTCTCGGGCCTGGACATCGCCGCCGCCATCGCACGGAGCAGCAGTCCGCCGGCGGTAGTTTTTGTCACCGCCGACGAGGACCACGCCCTGGCCGCGTTTGAACTTGCCGCCGTGGATTACCTGCTCAAGCCGGTGCGTGCGGAGCGCCTCGCGCGTTCGGTTGGGCGGATCTGCGAGCTGCGGGAGGGCGGAGCGGCGCCGGAGATGATCACGGTGGACCAAGGCGGGACCACCAGGATGATCCGGCGCGACGACGTCACCTATGTGCAGGCCCAGGGCGACTACGCCCGGCTGCACACAGCCGACGCAAGCTACCTCATCCGGGTGCCGCTGGCTGACCTGGAACAGCAATGGGCGGACGCCGGCTTCATCCGCACGCACCGCTCCTACCTGGTGGCACTCAAACACGTGTCCTCCATGAAGCTGGCCGCCGACGGGCCGCGCGTCACGGTGGCCGGCGCCGGGCTGCCCATCAGCCGGCGGCACCTGCCCATTGTGCGGGAGAAGCTGGAGGCAACCAGGATCAGGCCGCACACATGACCCGGGTCCGGGTTACGGCCCCCAGCGCAGCTGCCCGCACCGCTGTCCATGGTGCCCCGCGTCCGTTTGAGTCGCGGGAAGCCGCGCAGGATTCCGAAGTAGGCCAGGTGTTCGTCCGGTCGCTGATCAGGTCCCAGCTGCGGCTGGCCCTGGTGGTGGCGGCCGGCTTCCTGCTGATCCTGGCGGCGTTCCCGCTCACTTTGGTGCTGGTTCCCGGCCTGGCGGACACCACCATCGCCGGCATCCCGTTCGGCTGGCTGCTGCTGGGCGTGGGAATCTACCCGGTGATCGGGTTGGGCGCCTGGCTCTATGTCAGGACCGCGGCGCGCAATGAGGCGCGCTACCGGGACCTGGCCGGGGACCAGTGACGCGGCCGTGAATGCCGGCATCGCCATCACTGCCGTCACGGTGGTGTCCCTCGCCACGGCCATCATCGGGTTCTACGGGCTGCGCATCTCGCGCACCACCGGGGATTTCTACGTGGCGTCCAGGACCGTGCGGCCCTGGTGGAATGCCTCGGCGATCGGCGGCGAGTACCTCTCTGCGGCCAGCTTCCTTGGCGTCGCCGGGCTGATCCTGGTGTCCGGGACCGACGCGCTGTGGTTCCCGGTGGGCTACACCGCCGGCTACCTCATGCTGCTGCTCTTCGTCGCCGCCCCGCTGCGCCGGTCCGGCGCCTACACCATCCCTGACTTCACCGAGTCCAGGCTCGCCTCCCGGACAGTCCGCCGGGTCACCAGCCTGGTGGTGGTGATGGTGGGGTGGCTGTACATCGTGCCGCAGCTGCACGGTGCGGCCCTGACCATCCATATCGCCACAGGGCTGCCCAACTGGGTGGGTTCGCTGGCCGTCGTGGTGGTGGTATGCCTCACGGTGGTGGCGGGCGGCATGCGCTCCATCACCTTTGTCCAGGCGTTCCAGTACTGGCTTAAGTTGACGGCGCTGGCCGTGCCCATCCTGTTCATCATTTTCGTGCTGGCCGGCCAGGGAGCCGAACCCGAGTCCGCTCCCGCGGTGAACCCCACGGGCGCGGCACCCGCGGGGCTCTACCAGAACGTGTCCCTGCTGGTGGCGCTGCTCTTCGGCACCCTGGGGCTGCCGCACGTGCTGGTCCGGTTCTACACCAATCCGGACGGCCATTCGGCCCGGCGGACCACCCTGATCGTCCTTGGACTGCTGTCCGTGTTCTATCTCTTCCCCACGGCGTTCGGGCTGGTGGCCAGGATGTTTGCCCCCGATCTTGCCCGTTCCGGGCAGCCGGACGCCATGGTCCTGCGGCTGCCCGGTGAACTCATTGGCGGGGTGGCGGGCGACCTGCTCTCGGCCCTGGTGGTGGCCGGGGCCTTCGCAGCGTTCCTGTCCACCACCTCCGGCCTGGTGGTGTCCCTGGCAGGGGTCATCAGCCAGGATGTCCTGGGCGGCAGCGTCCGCGGGTTCCGGCTCGCCGCCGTCATCTCCGCCGTCGTCCCGCTTGGCTTTGCCTTCATGACCGGCTCCCTGGCCCTGGCGGGCAGTGTGGGCCTGGTCTTCGCCTTCACGGCGTCCACGGTCTGCCCCGTGTTGCTGCTCGGCATCTGGTGGCGGGGCCTGACCGACGCCGGAGCCATTGCCGGCATGGTGACCGGCGGGGTGCTGTGCGGCGGGGCGATGATCGCCGGCGCACTGTCGGGATCCGGCCCGACGCCGCCCTGGCTGGCGCAGCCTGCGGCCTGGAGCGTCCCGGCCGCATTCGCCGTGACGGTCATCGTGTCCCGGGCCACTTCGCACCGGATTCCCGGGACCATGCCGCGCATCATGACGCGGCTGCACACCCCGGAGCGGCCGCTGGCAACGGAGCGGTGACCGGGGGACAATAGCGCCATGTCCATGGAGGACGGCGGTGCCTCCCACCAGCAAAGCGGGGTCCCTCCCTCCGTGCGCGCCCAGTTGCTCGCCACGGAACACTGGGGCCTGCTGGCGTCGCGCAGTACGGCCCAGGGCGAGGTCCTGACCCGCATCAGCATGTTCCTGACGTTCACCTCGGCCAGCATTGTCAGCGTGGCCCTGGTAGGGCAGGCCACCGGCTTTTCGGATGCATTCGTCCTGCTGGCAGTCGTGGTCCTGCTCATCGACACGGCGATCGGGCTGCTGACCCAGCTCCGGGTGATGAACGTGGCCCACGAGGACCTGATGTACGTGACGGCCATGAACAGGCTGCGTGCTGCCTACGTGGACCTGGATCCGGGCGTGGCGCCTTATCTGATGGCCGCGTACCACGACGACGAGGCCGGTTCGAGGCAGACCTACTACTTCTTTGGCAACCGCGGCTCCTTCAGCCACGTCGCGGGCAGCAGCATGATCTTCATGACGACGGCGAACGCCGCCCTGATTGCCATCGTTGCCGGGTTGTTGGTCACCCTGGCCGGGGCGGGGACATCAGGCGGGCTCATCGTCGGGGCGCTGTGCGGACTGGCATTCCTGGCAGTGTCCGCTGTTCGCGGGTACCGGAGCTACCAGGAGGTGTGGCGCCGCTTCACGCCGCTCTCCCCCACCCCGCCGGACGGGGACTGAGGCCCCTCCCGCAGCAGCCCCGTCAGTCGATGGCTGCCATCAGCTCGACAACGCGGTCCAGGAACGCGTCCACCTGCGATTCCTCGTATCCTTCCCGGCCCACGGCCGGGCGGAAGACTGCACGGCGCACACTGTCCACGCTCAGCGGCTTGTCCTGTTCGAGGTAGGCGATGAGTTCGCGGCACAGCCGGTCGACGTCGTCGGTGTTGTAGCTGCGCGCCCTGTTCTTGCTGGGCCGGCGGAAGCGGTCTCCGTCGGGCCGGTGCAGGCGTCCGCGGAGGATGCCGGACAGGCTGCCGATTTCCCGCAGCCAGGCCTCTTCCCCCTGCGCCGCGATCAGCTCGTCACGCTCCCGGCGGGCAAACGCGTCCTCGAGCCGGTCCAGTGCGGCGTCCACCACGGCGGCGGAGTAGCCGCCCTTGACGGGGTCGAAGGACACCGCCCGCACGTCGGCGCTGTTGACGGGCTCGGTGGCTGACTCGGGAGTTTCCAGGGAGATCCGTGCCCGCTGCAGGAATTGGTCCACCTGCCGGGCGTTGTACCCGTACTCGCTGCGCTGCACGCGCTCAAAGGACGCAGGGATCTGCCGATGAATGTCCAATGCCACTTCGATTCCTTCAATGCTCTTCAGCCGGTAGTGCTTCCGCACCAGTTTAGGGTGCCGGGACCAGCGCGGCCGCGGGTCCCCCGTTGTGTGTCATTTCCGGCTTTGGGCGCCGGAAGGGTGATGCGCCGGAGGGGGTTATGCGCCGGCCACTATGCCGTACAGGATGAAGGCCACCGGCGAGGCGAAAACGATGGAGTCCAGCCGGTCCATCACTCCACCGTGCCCGGGCAGGATGCTGCTCATGTCCTTGACTCCCAGCTCACGCTTGACCATGGACTCGGCGAGGTCGCCGGCGGTGGACGCTGCCACGGTTCCTACGGCCAGGACCGCACCCACCCACCACGGCTTGTCCAGTACGAAGATGGCGGCCAGGACGCCAATCAGCATGGCACCCGCCACCGACCCTGCGAAGCCCTCCCAGGACTTCTTGGGGCTGATCTTCGGTGCCATCGGGTGCTTCCCGAGGGATGCGCCCACCAGGTAGCCAAAGGTGTCGTTGGAGACCACCAGCAGCAGCATGACGGCGATCTCCCACGCCCCGAGGGGGGCCAGGCCGCCGGGCCACAGCCCCAGCGGGGTGGTGCCGGCCGCGTGCAGCGGCAGTGCCGCGAAGCTGATGAAGAACGGGACCCACCCCAGCGTGAACACGCCGGCGAAGATGCTGTTGGCCGAGCCGGCGGCACTTTCGATCGACCGCCACAACAGCACGGCCACTGCACTGAGCAGCAGGGCGAACAGCTGGCTCTCGATGCCGCCAAAATAGGCGGCGAACGGCATGGCCAGTGTGCCGGTCATGACCGGCACAATGGGCATCCTGGTGCCGTTGGCCTCCAGCGCCCGATAGATCTCCCATACGCCAAAGACCGCGAAGGCCGTGACGATGGCTACGAAGGCCAGCGGGACGAACAGCAGGCCGCCCAGCACGGCGATGAGCATGGACAGGCCCACCACGACGGCGGCCGGCAGGTTCCGCCCGGCCTTTGGCGTCGGGTTGCTCCTGGGCTGCTTCCCCCGTGTGCGCGCCCGTGGTGCGGGGGCCTGATCTGCCTGGCCCATCAGACTTCGAGCAGCTCTGCTTCCTTGCGCTTGAGCAGCTCGTCGATGCCGTCCACGTGGGCCTTGGTGAGGCTGTCCAGTTCTTTTTCGGCGCGGTTGCCTTCGTCCTCGCCGGCCTCGCCGTCCTTGACCAGGCGGTCAAGGGTTTCCTTGGCTTTGCGGCGGATGTTGCGGATGGAGATCTTGGCGTCCTCGCCCTTGGTCTTGACGATCTTCACGTATTCCTTGCGGCGTTCCTTGGTCAGCTCAGGGATGGTGATCCTGATGACGTTGCCGTCGTTGGACGGGTTGGCACCGACCTCGGAATCGCTCAAGGCGCGTTCGATGTCCCGCATGGCGGTCTTGTCGAACGGAGTGATGAGGATGGTGCGGGCGTCCGGGATGGCGAACGAGGCCAGCTGCTGCAGCGGCGTGGGCGAGCCGTAGTAGTCCACCAGGACCTTGTTGTAGAGGCCGGGGTTTGCGCGGCCGGTGCGGACGGCGGCGAAGTCTTCCTTGGCTACCTCTACCGCCTTGTCCATCTTTTCTTCGGCTTCGAGCAAGGTTTCTTCGATCACGGTCTCTCCTGACGGTTCTGGTGCAGTCCGGGGAGCCGGTTCCCTGCACTCACGTGGTTCTATGTTGCCGTTTCCGTCCCCGCCCGGTGGGGCGGGGACGGAACTGTCCTGAAATCATCCTAGCCGCAGCTAGGCGGTGACCAGGGTGCCCAGCTTTTCGCCAAGGATGGCGCGGGTGACGTTGCCTTCACCTTCCATGCCGAAAACCACCATGGAGAGGTCGTTGTCCTTGCACATGGTCATGGCCGTCTGGTCCATGACGCGGATGTCGCGCCGGAGGGCGTCGTCGTAGCTGAGCGTTTCCAGCCGTTCCGCGGTGGGGTCCTTCTTGGGGTCGGCGGTGTAGACAGCGTCCACCCCGCTCTTGGCCATAAGGACCACGTCGGCGTGGACTTCCAGGGCACGCTGGGCTGCCACGGTGTCGGTGGAGAAGTAGGGCAGGCCTGCGCCTGCACCGAAGATGACCACGCGGCCCTTTTCCATGTGGCGGATGGCGCGGCGCGGGATGTAGGCCTCGGCCACCTGGCCCATGGTGATGGCACTCTGGACTCGGGTTTCGACGCCCGCCTGCTCCAGGAAGTCCTGCAGGGCCAGGCAGTTCATGACCGTTCCCAGCATGCCCATGTAGTCGGCACGGGACCGGTCCATGCCGCTCTGGGACAGTTCGGCGCCACGGAAGAAGTTTCCGCCGCCCACCACAATGGCCACTTCCACTTCGGGAACGGCTGCGGCAATCTGCTTGGCGACGTTGCGGACGGTCTCGGGATCGACACCGAGCTTCCCGCCGCCGAAGACCTCTCCGGAGAGCTTCAGGAGGACCCGCCGCCGGTTCTTCTCCGAATGCGTGACAGTGTTGACGGCTTCCATGATGCCTTCCCGTTGGTGACTCTGAAAAAAGGGTATCCTGCCGGCTCCGGTGGTCGGAACCGGCAGTGGTCCAAGCGGACTGTTGCTGCGTCCGTTTGGGCGCATGCAAAAGGGGCGGCCACCGAAGTGGCCACCCCCTTGCAGTTTCGACTAGGAGCCGACGCGGAAGCGCGTGAACGCGATTCCCTTGACACCGGCCTCTTCGAGGACCTGTGCCACGGACTTCTTCGCGTCCTTGGCGAATGCCTGGTCAACCAGGACCTCGCCCTTGTAGAAGCCGGTTACGCGGCCTTCCACAATCTTGGTGAGGGCAGCTTCAGGCTTGCCCTCGGCCTTGGCGGTCTCTTCGGCGATGCGGCGCTCGGACTCGACGAGCTCGGCCGGAACGTCCTCACGGGTGAGGTAGTTCGGGGCCATGGCGGCAATGTGCACGGCGACGTCGTGGGCGGCGGCGGTGGCGGCTTCGCCTTCACCGTCGACGGCGAACAGCACGCCGACCTGGGCCGGGAGGTCCTTGGAGGTCTTGTGCAGGTAGGCGTCAACCGTCGCACCCTCAACGCGGGAGATGCGGCGGACGACGACCTTCTCGCCCAGGATGGCGCCTTCTTCGACGACAACCTCGGAGAGCGGCTTGCCGTCAACGTCGGTGGCCAGCAGGGTTTCGAGGTCGGCAGCGCCGGACTCGACAGCGACAGCCAGGACCTTGTCGGCCAGCTGGATGAACTTGTCAGCCTTGGCGACGAAGTCGGTCTCGCAGTTGACCTCGATCATGACGCCGACGCCGTTGCTGACCTTGGCGGCCACGAGGCCTTCGGCGGTGGAGCGGCCTTCGCGCTTGGTAGCGCCCTTGAGGCCCTTGATGCGGATGATCTCGATGGCCTTTTCGGCGTCACCGTTGGCTTCGTCAAGAGCCTTCTTGACGTCCATCATGCCGGCGCCGGTGCGCTCGCGCAGGGCCTTGATGTCCGCGGCAGTGTAGTTCGCCATGTGAACCCCTCTGTCTAGAAATGTGTGGTGGTGTACGGACCGACAGGACGGCAGCCCACGGAGGTGGGCTGCCATCCTGTCAGCAGCTCCGGCTGCGGACAGCGCGGAGAATCCGGTTTTTTTGCGTGACTACTTGGCGTCTTCGGCGGGAGCCTCGGCAGCTGCCGGGGCTTCCTCGGCTGCCGGAGCTTCAGCGTTCTCTGCCGGAGCTGCAGCGGCTTCTGCCTTGCTGCCTTCGAGGAGCTCGCGCTCCCACTCGGCCAGCGGCTCTTCCGGAGCTTCAGCAGCGCCAGTGCCGCGGTTGTTGCGGGCGATCAGGCCCTCGGCAACGGCGTCGGCAACAACGCGGGTCAGCAGGTTCACGGAGCGGATGGCGTCGTCGTTGCCCGGGATCGGGAAGTCGACTTCGTCCGGATCGCAGTTGGTGTCCAGGATGGCCACAACCGGGATGTTCAGCTTCTTGGCCTCGTCAACGGCGAGGTGTTCCTTCTTGGTGTCAACAACCCACAGCAGGGACGGAGCCTTGGTCAGGTTGCGGATACCGCCGAGGTTGGACTCCAGCTTGGTCAGCTCGCGCTTGAGGAGCAGGAGTTCCTTCTTGGTGTAGGCGGAACCGGCGACGTCGTCGAAGTCGATCTCTTCGAGTTCCTTCATGCGCTGGATACGCTTGGCAACCGTCTGGAAGTTGGTCAGCATACCGCCGAGCCAACGCTGGTTGACGTAGGGCTGGCCCACGCGGGTTGCCTGCTCGGCAATTGCTTCCTGGGCCTGCTTCTTGGTGCCGACGAAGAGCACGGTGCCGCCGTGGGCAACGGTGGCCTTGACGAACTCGTAGGCGCGGTCGATGTAGGACAGCGACTGCTGCAGGTCGATGATGTAGATGCCGTTGCGCTCGGTGAAGATGAAGCGCTTCATCTTCGGGTTCCAACGGCGGGTCTGGTGTCCAAAGTGGACGCCGCTGTCAAGCAGCTGGCGCATGGTTACGACGGGCATTCCGGCGCTCCTTATTTTCCGGCAGGTCATTCATGAGAAAACCCGGAGGCTTCTTACCCTGCCAATAGTTGACGGTTGATCAGCGTGGCCCGGGCGGGCCGTGCTCCTGGCATCCACCGCCCTTCCCATCAGGACCAAAGCCTGACCGCAGGAAGCGCGGTCCTCCGTGGACAACGCCGGAGCGTTGCCTGCCGGAAGGCCGGATGCGCGTAGTCAGCCGCCGCTCCCCCACACTCCTGAATGAGATGTGCCGACGCCGTCCGGACAGGGCGGTGCACCGCGGGGGTGGACCACTGGGACGGAAAGCGTTGAGGGCGCAGCAAACTGCTCCACCAAGTGTACTACAGGCGGCCCCTGCCGCCGGACACTGCGCGCTGAACGGACCGTTGTCCACATAGCCGGATTCCGCCCTGCCGCCTGCGGGCCAGGGCGGGCATTCTGGTCGCATGAAGACACCAGTCCTGCTGGCGGCAATCCTCCTGCTGCCGGCCTCCGTCGCCTCCGTGGGCACCGGCGTCCCGCTCGCGCCGATCACCACCGGCGCCACAGCCCAGGCAGCCGGTCCGGGCCAGGCAGGAATGCCGACGACGACGGCCCGGCCAGGTGCCCGGGCCTCCTGGCAGTGGCCGCTGGCTCCGCGGCCCGAGGTACTCCGCGGATTTGATCCCCCACCGAAACCGTGGCTCAGCGGACACCGGGGCGTGGATCTCGGCACTGCCGGGGCCGGCACCGACGTCCACGCCCCGGCCGCGGGAACGGTCAGCTTCGCCGGCGTGGTGGTGGACCGGCCAGTGATCACCATCGACCATGGCGGGGGCCTGCGCAGCAGTTTCGAACCGGTGGAAAGCACGCTGCCGCAGGGCGCCGCCGTGGCTGCGGGCCAGGTGATTGGCACTGTACTGCCGGGGCACTGCCCGCCGGCGCAGTGCCTCCATTGGGGAGTCCGGGACGGTGGGGACTACGTCAATCCCCTGCAGTTCGTCCTGGACCTGCGGCCATCCATTTTGCTGCCACTCGCGGGTGGACCATGACCACTAAACGCAGGCATGGCCCCGGAGTATCAGCCGATCAGGCAACTCGCCGTGGGGGCGCCCCGCCTAGACGATGGCCGAGATGCCGGTGATGGCGCGGCCAGTCACCAGGGTGTTGATTTCGGCCGTGCCCTCGTAGGAGTAGATGGCTTCGGCGTCGGCGAAGATCTTGGCCATCCCGTAGTCGGTCACGATGCCGTTTCCGCCGAGGATGCTGCGGCCCAGCGCCACGCTCTCCCGCATGCGGTCGGTGGCGAACGCCTTGGCCAGCGCGGACTGCTCATCCTTGGCTTCCCCGGCATCCTCCAGCTGCGACAGCCGGACCATCATGCCCATGGAGCTGACGGTATTGCCCAGGATCCGGACCAGCTGGTCCTGGATGAGCTGGAAGGAGGCCAGGGGACGGCCGAACTGCCGGCGCTCCACGGCGTAGCGCCGGGCAACATCGAAGGCGGCCATCTGGAGCCCCACGGCCTGCCAGGCAACCGACAGGCGGGTGACCTTGAGTACCTTGTTGACGTCGCGGAAGCTGTTGGCATTGGCGAGCTTGAAGTGATCCGGGACCACCACGTCCTGCAGGACGATGTCGGCATTCTGGACAGTCCGAAGGGAAATCTTGTTCTCGATCTTTGTTGCGCTGTATCCGGCCAGCGTGGTGTCCACCAGGAAGCCCTTGACCTGGTTGTCCGCCACGTCGCGGGCGTACACCACCACCCAATCGGAGAAGGTAGCGTTGCCGATCCACCGCTTTGCGCCGCTGAGGATCCAGTTGCCGCCGTCCCTGCGCGCTGTGGTGCGCGTTCCGCCGGCCACGTCACTGCCTCCAAGCGGCTCGGTCAGGCCGAACGCGCCAATCTTCTTCAGTGCGTAGATGTCGGGGAGCCATTCATCTTTCTGTTCCTGGGACGCCAGCAACTCGATGGAACCGGCGAAGAGCCCGTCGTGCACCCCCAGGAAGGTGGCGATGGAGGCGTCGGCCCGGGTGGCTTCGGCGTGCAGCATGCCGGCGAAGAGGTTGGAGTACCCCTGCCGCCGGACCGGGCTGACCAGGTCCAGCCCGGCAAGCTTCGGCACCAGGTCCATGGGGAACTCTCCGCGGTTCCAGCAGTCCACGGCAATGGGCTTGACCTCGCGGTCCAGGAACCCGCGGACTTCGGCGAGCCGGTCCTGCTCCTTCCCGGAGAGAAGCTGCTCGAACGCGAAGAAGTCGCCGTCGGCGTAGGGAAGCTCGGGAAAGTCGGCTGTGGAGGTGGCCATGGTTACCTTCTTGGGTGATCAGCGCTGACCATGCCGCGGAACGGAGCACGGTATGTTACTGGTCAGTAACATACCGCAGGGTGTGGGGTTAACCAAGAAAACCGCGGCCAACAGAAATTGTCGGCCGCGGTCTATGGGTAGGGCTACTCGGACTTGAACCGAGGACCTTAGGATTATGAGTCCCGCGCTCTAACCAGCTGAGCTATAGCCCCCAAGCCCCGGGAGCAGGCGGTGGACCGCCGTGCTCCGGCAGGGCATGAACACTCTAGCAAACACGGGAAAGGGTTCAGACCACTTTGTCCTCGTAGGACGCGCCGCGGTACAGGTCCTCGAAGGTCTGCAGCGTGCCCTGGATGCTGTGGGGTTCCACCATCTGCCGGCTTGCCCGGCCCATGGCGCGCTGTTCCTCCTTGGGCAGTTCCAGGACCTGGGTGATCTTCTTGGCAAGGTCGTCGCTGTCGTTGGGCGTGAAGAGGTACCCGTTCTCGCCGTCGCGGACCAGGTGGGGCAGCGCCATGGCGTCGGCCAGGACCACGGGTGTTGACGCGGACATCGCTTCCAGGGTCACCAGCGACTGCAGCTCCGCGGTTCCGGGCATGCAGAACAGGTCGGCGCGGATATAGGCGGTCCGCAGTTCCTCGTCGCTGGCCAGGCCCAGGAATTTGACCCGCCCGGTGAGCCCGAGCCGGCGCACCAGGTCCTCCAGGGCAGACCGCACTTCGCCGCCGCCCACGATCTCCAGGTGCACGTTCAGCTCCGGCGGCGTCTTGCCGATGGCCTCGATCAGGACGTCCACGTGCTTTTCCTCGGCGAGGCGGCCGGCGAACAGGACGGTGGGGTGCGGGTGCGGCTCGATGTGCTCGCCGGGCTTCAGTTCGTAGGCGGCGGAGTCGATGCCGTTGGACAACGGCAGGACTTTGCGCAGGAACGCGTGCTCGTGCATGGCCCGGGCGGCAAGCGGGGTGGGGGTGGTGACGACGTCGGCCTGGCCCATGACCTTGCCCATGTCCTTCCAGGAGACCCGCCCGATGATGTCCTTGAACCACTGCGGGAACGGCAGGAAGGGGTTGAGGTTCTCGGGCATGAAGTGGTTGGTGGCGATAATGCGGACGCCACGTTTCACGGCCTCATACAGCACATGCTCGCCAATCATGTAGTGGCTCTGGATGTGCACAACGTCCGGGTTGACCCGGTCGAAGAGGAGGCTGATTTCCTTCTTGATTTCCCAGGGGAAGCAGAGGCGGAAGCTCTCGTGCGTGAATGCCTTGTGCGAGCGGAGCCGGTGAACCGTGGCTTCCTCGCGGAACTCGGTGAAGCTCTTTCCCTTGCTGTCGCGGGAAGCCAGGACATGGACGTTGTGGCCCCGGGCCGTCATCCCCTTGGCCAGCCGGTATCCGAACTGGGCAGCACCGTTCACGTCCGGCGGATAGGTGTCTGCGGCGATCAGGATGGTCAGGGGTCGCTGGTCGGCTGGCGTGGTCATGGGGAGTACTCCTGATGGTCACGGTGCGGACAGCGTGGAACTGACAGCACGGTTGGCCGCTGGCGCAGGGGCGCCGGGCTTCGTGGAATTGCTGGTGATGTTGGACTGGAAATGAACTAGTGGGCGGGCCTTCCGGAAGCCTTCCGCGCGTCCTTCTTGCGCTTGGTGACTTCCGGGTGGTGCCGGGAAAGGGCGATGACTCCAACGATAGCAAGGCAGGCCGCCGTTCCCATTGCAATGGCCATGACCGCATGGACGTCGGGCCGCAGTTCACCCAGGATGATGATGCCGATGGCAATGCCCACCATGGGGTCAACCACCGTGAGTCCGGCGATCACCAGGTCCGGCGGCCCCGTGGAGTAGGCGCTCTGCACGAACCATGACCCCAGGCCGCCGGCCGCGATGATGGCCACCACGGAATACCACTGGACGTTCAGCAGGAAGAGCCCGTTCGGGTCCAGGAGGTGCTTGCCGATGATCCGGGTGAGCACCGCCACGAAACCGAACAGGATGCCGGCGCCGAGGATATAGATGAACGCGTTCATCCGGTGCCTGAACATCACCGCCAGCGTGCCGAACAGCCCCACCGCCAGGGCCAGGAGCAGCACGATGGTGAGCTCGTCTTCCGGGCTGACATGGTGGTTCTCCTGGGTCACGTTGACCGCCAGGAGGACGAACAGCGCGGATCCAGTGACGCACGCGGCGATGGAAACTGCCGTGGCACGGTTGATCGTCAGGTCCTGGTCCCGGGCGTTGACCACTGTGGTGATCACCAGGGCAATGGCACCAATGGGCTGGATCACGGTAAGCGGCGCGGAGACCAGGGCTACGGCATTCATGGCCATGCCGGTGCACAACAGCAGGAGCCCCAGCATCCACCGGGGGTTGCGCAGGAGGCGCAGGAAACCGTTCGAGCTGAGGGCCAGGCCACCGGTGTCGGCCTTGACCGCGCTCCCCTGGCGCTGGGCACCCAGGGCAAGGCAGAAGGCGCCAAGCACCGCCAGGCCGACGGCAAGCCACACCATCAGCCGTCCCCGCCGTCGTGCTGTTGTTGTTCCCGGCCCTTGCGCAGCATGGCCCAAAAGTAGTTGTACGCGGCAATCCAGTGGCCGACCAGGCCCAGGCCCAGCACCACCCAGGCGGCGGTGAGGAGGGTGGCGGACATGACGGTATCCAGGCGGGATAGGAGCAGCAGGGGCGTGCCCAGCAGCAGCAGCCCGGTCCGTACCTTGCCCACCACGCTGACCGGGAGGTCCGGGTGTCCGTGGAAGAGGGAGAGCGTCAATACCAGCAGGACGGCATCGGGAATCACGAGTGCCGCCAGGTAAAGCCAATGCACGACGCCGGCAATCACCAGGGTGAAGGCCACCGCCAGCAGGGCCAGGCGGTCGGCAATGGGGTCAAGGACCCGGCCGAGCTTGGAGGCTTGGTCGAACCGGCGGGCGATGTAGCCGTCGATCCAGTCCGTCCCGGCCATGACAGCCAGGACAACCACCCCGGCCCCGTATTCCTTCTGGGCCAGCACAAGCCAGATGAAGAGCGGAACGCCCATGAACCGCACCACGGTGAGCAGGTTGGGGATGGTGGCCACGCGGTCATGGTCCACCTGGGGACGGCCGGGGCGGGCGCCTGCACCAATGAACTTCACCCGTCCCCTCTCCTTCCTGCAGCGCCGCGGCGCGGTCTTTCGGTTGTGCCTTTTCAGGCGGAAACAGCGTCCGCCGGAATCCTGCGTGGCGGAACGGGGACCTAGTTGGCGCGGAAGAGCCTGCGCAGGAGGACTATCAGGACCGTGCCTGCCGCGACGAAGGCGGCCAGCGGCTTCCAGCGCCTGGACAGGTCGGCGGAGCCGGATACTGCCGCGAACCGCTGCCCCGCCGATTCCATGCCGTGCCGCGCCAGCACCTGGCCCTCGCGCGCCTTGACCTGGGCGGCGGCGAGCAGGTAGCGGGCCTGGGTCTTCACATCCAGCTCCGT
The DNA here is from genome assembly GCF_039907755.1 of Pseudarthrobacter sp. CC12. NCBI lineage: Bacteria > Bacillati > Actinomycetota > Actinomycetes > Micrococcales > Micrococcaceae > Pseudarthrobacter > Pseudarthrobacter sp. CC12. The sequence goes on from NZ_JARDJH010000004.1 coordinate 144,823, forward strand.
GCCGAGTTCGTCCCGGACCTCGGTGAGGTGGTGGCGGCGCTGGCTCAGGCGCCGCACCAGATCTGCTTCGGACGCGTGCGGGAATTCCTGCTCGTGCTGGGCGGCCTTGGCTTCCTTCTCCGCCTTTGCCTTGGCGGCTGCGTCGGCCTTGGCGGCCTTGGCGGCCTTGGCCTCGGGGCTCTCCGGGTCAAGGATGGCCGGGTTGAAGGCCGAGCCCTCGCGGGCCACCCCTATATCGTGCCTGATGCCGCGGATGGTCTCTTCCGGCATCAGCGGCATGGCCTTCTTGAACCTCGCGAGGCCAACCAGGCCGCCGATGAGGGCTATCAGCAGGAAAGCGGCGGAGACCAGCAGGGCTGCCAGCCAGGCGGGCATGATGGTGGCCAGGCCCATGATGGCCGCAACGATCAGTCCAACCACCAGGAATGCGAGGAAGAGCAGCGCGACGGCGAAGAAGGCCGCAGCCACCCCCACCTGGATTCCCTTGCGCTTGAGTTCGATCTTGGCGAAGGCGATCTCGTCATTGAGCTGGCGGGGGGCCAACCGGAAAAGGAGTCTTGCCGTCCCGGGCAGCGCAGTGATACGCAATCCCGGGCTGGTACGCCCGCTGTGACGTCCGCTCATCGGTTCCGCCTTACTGGTTCATGGGTCGATACTGCATCCGTTGGGTGTGGAATGTGCAGCCGCACAGTCCACGCCACCAAAACTACCATTCAGGTTCAGGGCGAACTTGGGGGCTTGCCGGTGGGCGCGGCCTACAACGCTGCAAAAACCGGCATGCGCGGGCCTAGGATTGTTCTCCGTGACCAATCCCCCCAATCCGGGCGACCTGCTGAGCCGCCGCCGGAAGCTCCTGTACATCCTCCTGTTGGGCGCCCTGACCGCCCTTGGTCCATTTACCATCGACCTCTACCTGCCCGCCTTTCCGGCGCTGGAGGCAAGCCTGGGGGTGACGGAGGCCCAGGTTCAGCTCACCCTGGCCGGCACCACGGTCGGATTCGCGTTCGGGCAGCTGGTGGTTGGCCCCTTCAGCGACAAGTTCGGCCGCCGGACCCCGCTGATCCTGGCCACGGCACTGCACATCGCGGCATCGCTGGGCGCCGCAGTATCCGCGGACATCGCCACGCTGGGGATCTTCCGCGTGCTGATGGGGGTTGGCGCGGCCGGCGGCGGCGTGGTGGCCATGGCCATGGTCCGCGACCTGTTTTCCGGCTACGCCATGGTACGCATGTTCTCCAGGATGTCCCTGGTCAACGGGCTGGCGCCCATCCTTGCCCCGGTCATCGGCTCACAGCTTCTGCTGGTGATGCCATGGCCGGGCATCTTCGTGTTCCTGGCAGCGTACGGAACCCTCGTGGTTGTCGCCGCGCTCCTCCTGGTGCGCGAAACGCTGCCTCCGGAAAAACGCGGGCGGACCGGCATGACAGCCCGGCAACGCTACAAAGCGCTGTTCAGCGACCGGATCTTCGTGGGGCTGCTGATGGTTGCGGGATTCAACTTCGGCGGACTGTTCACCTACCTTTCGGCCTCGCCATTCCTGTTCCAGGACGTCTTCGGGTTTTCAGCCCAGCAGTACGGCCTGCTGTTTGGCATCAACTCCCTGGGCATCGTGGCCGGCGTGCAGACCAGTGCGCGGCTCATCCGGATCGTCCCGCCGCAGTGGATCCTGGCCGGCGCCACGGCGTGGATGTTCCTGATGGCCCTGTTGATCGTGGTCTTTGACCGCGCCGGCCTGGGACTGTGGGGCGTCATGGTCCCGCTGTGGTTCTACATCCTGGGCACCGGTTTCATGTTCCCCTGCGTCCAGGTGCTCGCCCTGGCCGGACACGCGGCCCAGGCGGGAACGGCAGCGTCACTGCTGGGCGCCGCGACGTTCCTGATGGCCGGGCTCATTTCCCCGGTGGTGGGCTGGCTCGGCATCACCAGCGCCACGCCCATGGGCGGGGTGCAGGCAGCCTGCATCCTCCTGGCGGCCGCCGCACTGTGGCTGGTGGTCCGGCCGCGCACGGTACCCTCGATCCACTGAGCCAGGCCATCATCAGGGGCGCATGCCAGCCCCTTTGCCTCCAATCGAAAGGCAGCCCGTGAGCCGCAAACCGCACCGTAACGGACGGGGACTGTTCCTCGGGGCGGTGCTCGGCGCCGTCGTCGGCTACTTCGCCGGCCGTCTCCTGGGAAACCCGGGCTGGGGCATCATCCTCGGGACGCTGGCAGGCGCCGCGCTCCTGTACCGGGTCAACCCGGGCTCCCGCCGGCGCCGCTGACTTCCCGGCACTGATTGTTATGGCCGGTCCGGTGCGGCTTTCCCTGCCGTCCGGGTCCCTCCCGCGATAAAATGATGCCGTGCCCAACTGGCAGAACCAACCGCCACTTCCGGCCACATGGCAACGGTGCGACGCCCGGATCCTGCCACTGTGGTGGGAGCGGCTGTGTGCGCAGGCAGGCCAGCAGTCGGCGGCCCTGTACGCTGCGGGACTGTTCACCGAAGACCGGCGCCGGCCCATCGCCCAATGGTTCAATCCCGCCTTCAACGCGGCCTTGCTGGTGGCGCCGGAAACCTCCCCTGAATGGCCGGTGCAGCGCTTCGGAATCTTCTACGCTCCCCCGGACGCCGGCTTCGTGAGGATCCACTCCGCGCCGCACGAATGGAACCCCCGCGAGCCCCGGAAGTCGCCGACCGAGAAGGAAGCCTTCCAGGCGGCCATCGCCGAAGCCGAAAGGTTCCTGCAGGTGGAAATGGACTTCGTCTGACCACTGCAGCACCGCATAAGAAAATCCCCGCTCCTCCAACCGGAGGAACGGGGATTTTTTCGTTGCGCTCCTCCTGCTGGACTTGAACCAGCAACCCTTCGATTAACAGTCGAATGCTCTGCCAATTGAGCTAAGGAGGAATGAAGCAGGTATGACATTAGCAAAGGATTCCGGCACAGGGAAATCGGCAGTTCCCCAGGCCCAGCCTGCCTTGCGGGGAAACAAAAATCCCCGTTCCGGAAGCCGGAACGGGGATTGGAAGCTCCTCCTGCTGGACTTGAACCAGCAACCCTTCGATTAACAGTCGAATGCTCTGCCAATTGAGCTAAGGAGGAATGAAGCGGGTACCAGCCTAGCAAACACCCGGCGGGGAAACGAAATCGGACCGCCGTGACTTGGCCCACCCCGGGTCCGCGGCCCGGGGTGGGCCTACGCCTCGGCCCGCAGGGCCCGGCGTTCCATTTCCAGCATCATCAGTTCCCGGTTGAGCCGCTGGTAGGTTTCCGGCTCCGCCGCCGCGTCAAGGCGCTGCAACTGGCCCATTTTGTCAGCCTTGATCCGGGTGATCTGCAGTTCGAACAGCCGGGACAGAATGTCGCGGCAGTACTTCAGGACCGCTTCCTCGGTATGGGCCGGCAGGGGCACCACGGCGAGTTCCGACACCAGCGGCCGGAGGGGCTCTGGAACCTCGTGCATCACGTGTTCCACCCAACGCACCGGATCAACGGTCAGGCCGGGGCCCGTGGCGCGCATGGCATCGTGGACGGCCTGGAAGGCAGGGATGGCGAACCTGGCAGCGGCAAAGCGGTCCCACACCCCGCCCGCCAGCAGCGCAGGCTGCTGCAGCGCCACCTCCAGCGCCTGCCGCTCCATGGAGGCCACGGGATCGCGGGGGTCCGGCCGGTGGAAGGACGGGACAACGCCCGACGACGGCCCGGCAGCTACGCCCGGCGCCCCGGGCTGGGCGGGAGCCGGGCGGGAGGGACCGCCTGGCTGCGGCTGGCCCGGAACCGGGGACCGTCCCGGGTCGCCACGCTTTCCGGCGTTCTTCACTTCTGCGTTGACCATGCGCAGGACCTCGTTGGGGTCCGGCATGCCCAGCCAGCCGGTCAACGCCTGGCAGTAACCCGTCCGGGTGGAGGCATCCCGGATGGCGGCCACCACCGGCACGGAAGCCTTGAGGCCCTGCACGCGGCCCTCAACGGTATCGAGGTTGAACTGCTTCAAGGTGCTGCGGATGGCGAATTCGAACAGCGGCCGGCGGGACTGGATCAGGGCGTGCACCGCGTCATCCCCGCGGCTAAGGCGCAGGTCGCAGGGATCGGCGCCTGTGGGTTCCACGGCCACGTAGGTCTGGGCGGTGAAGCGCTGGTCCTCTTCGAAGGCCCGCAGGGCGGCCTTCTGCCCGGCGGCGTCGCCGTCGAAGGTGAACACCACTTCTCCCCCGGTGCCGTCGTCGGACAAAAGCCGGCGGGCGATCTTGATGTGTTCGGTGCCGAACGCCGTGCCGCAGGTGGCCACCGCCGTCGTGATCCCGGCGAGGTGGCACGCCATGACGTCCGTGTAGCCCTCCACCACCACCAACTGCCGGTCCTTGGCAATGCTGCGTTTGGCGAGGTCGATGCCGTAGAGGACCTGTGACTTCTTGTAGAGGGTGGTCTCCGGGGTGTTGAGGTACTTGGGGCCTTGGTCGTCCTCATACAGCTTGCGCGCGCCGAAGCCGATGGTGTCGCCGGCCATGTCCTTGATGGGCCAGATGAGGCGGCCGCGGAAACGGTCGTAGATGCCCCGGTTTCCTTCGCTGAACATGCCGGTCAGCTTGAGCTCGGCGTCGGTGAAGCCGCGGCCGCGGAGGTGCTTCAGCAGCGCATCCCACCCTTGGGGTGCATAACCGCAGCCAAAGTGTTCCGCGGCGGCCCGGTCGAAGCCGCGGCCAAACAGGAAGTTGCGGGCCGTGGCGGCGCCGGGGGTGAGCATTTGGGCCCGGAAGAATTCGTCCGCGATCTTATGTGCGTCCAGCAGCCGCTGGCGCCGGCCCACTTCCTCACGGTTGGGGCCGGTGCCGCCGTCCTCGTAGCGCAACTCGTAGCCGATCCGGGATGCAAGCTTCTCCACGGCTTCCTGGAAGGAGCTGTGGTCCTGCTTCTGGACGAAGGCGATGACGTCGCCGTCCTCGCCGCAGCCGAAGCAGTGGTAGCGGCCTACCTGGGGACGGACGGTGAAGGACGGCGAGCGCTCGTCGTGGAAGGGGCACAGGCCCTTGAAGGTTCCCAGCCCCGCACCCTTGAGCGTGACGTAGCCGTCAACCACTTCCTTGATGTCCGTGCGCTGGCGTACTTCGTCGATATCTTCACGTTTAATCAGCCCAGCCACACAGCAATCTTAGTGTCACCGCCCGGCTTCACGTCCCCGGCGCCCGCTTCTGTGGTTCCGGAGCCTTTCCCTCCAGCAGGCTCAGCGCCAGCTTGGGGCACAGGATGACGGCCTCCTGCGCGGCTTCCCGGTCGGCATCACGCAGCGGAACATCTGTCCGGTCCCGGCCCACCTTCCCCCGTGCCACCGGGTACCCCCAGTCATCCCGGTCCAGTACGCCGGGAAGCAGTTCGACACACAGGCCGCGGCCGTCGCAGCTGGTCCAGTCGATGTGCAGGTGGGTTTTCATGCCGCTGCTCCTCCCGGGCCCGTGCAGTAGCCGGAAAGGTGGGCGCGGAAGTCGCCGGCGAAGACCTCCAGGGCGCTGCCGACCAGGCCGGCGGTCCCCTCCGGGTGCCGGCACGCGCCACGTCCCGAAACCAGCTTCCCCAGCCGGTCAAGCTCGGAAGCAAGCCGGTGATTGGTTTCCCCGCCGGCGATCCGGTTCAGGATGGACGCCATGGCCGGCAGCCCGAACATGCAGGGTCCGCATTGCCGGGCGGATTGGTCGGCCAGGTAGCCCACGATCCTGGCAGTGGCCTGGATGCCGCACGCCTGCAGGTCCAGGGCATGGATCACGCCTGCTCCCAGCCGGACGGTCCGGCCGGGCAGCCCCGCTGGAGAGAGCGCGTGCGCGGCGGGCCGCACCCACCGCCCGTGATAGCCACCCACCAGGACGGCGGACAGGGCGGCAGGATCCATCCCGGCCTCCTGCAGGACCGCCGAAAGTTGTGCACCGCCGGGCACTTCCAGCACGACGTCCGGTACCGGGGCAGGGCCGGAAACGGACACGAGCCGGGTGCCGGGGTCAGCCGGTGTCCCCGCCTGGCGGAACCACGGCGCTCCGTAACGGGCAATCAGGGCAACCTGGGCAAGGGTTTCGACGTTGACCACCAGCGTGGGCCGGCCGTTGAGGCCGGATTCGCTGAGGCGGGGCCGCTGGTCCGTGGGGATGGCGCTGCCGTTGGCAATCATGTTGACGACGGCGCTCGACTCACCGGAGATGAAGGTTTCGGGAGCCTGGACCATGCGGATCCGCTTGCCCCGGGGACGTTCGCCGACGGCCTGTTCCACGCGGGGAAGACTGGCCGCAGGCGCGTACATGTACATACTTGCGCCGCCCAGTGCTTCGGCCAGGGCAACGAGCCCGTCGATGACCAGGTGGGGTGCATGGGCCAGGAGGGTCCGGTCCTTGAAGCTCAGGGGTTCGCCTTCTGCACCGTTCGCAATCACCACAGGCCTGGCCGCAAACATGCCTTTCCGTCCGGACCCTGCAGCGGCACTGGCTTTGCGCCAGGTTTCGAACGCGGCGCCGCCCCGCCCGGTGAGCCCGGCTGCGGCAAGCGTGTCCAGCAGCCCGGGTCCGGCAGCCTGCGCTTCCCAGGGCCCAAACGCCTCAAGATGCTGGGACCAGCCTGCGCCTGGGCCTGCGGCCAGGAGCCGCGGCTGCTGCCGCAGGCTGTCCTGTTCCGCGTGGAGCGGCACCGGCTGGTGGGTGTCATGGGGGTGGGTCACAGGACGCGTCCTTGCCTGGCGTGGGAGGTTTCGAGGAAGGAAGGGCTCAGGCGCCACAGCAGGGCCGCCGCTACGGCGACCGCTGACGCGACGGCCAGCAGGAGGAACCATCCGCTGGAGACGTCGGTGCCGTTGCCGAGGGCGTGCGCCATGGCGACCGGCCAGACGCCGTAGCTGAGCCAGTGCACGGCCTTGAAGCTGCGCTGCCCGATCCGGTGCCTCAGCAGGCCCGTCACCACCACCGCGAGGACGAGGTCCAGGGCCACCGTCCCCAGTCCCTGCCAAAACGGCTGGTACGAGCCCAGGAACGGGACGACGACGTCCACCGGGTTCAGCTTGGCAAACGAGTCCAGGAGCAGGGATCCCACGTGCAGCCCCAGGAACACCGTGGCGAGCAGCGCTATGTTCCGGTGCAGGAGGCTGATGGAGAACCGGGGCAGCACCAGCAGCGGGCGGCCGGACCTGTTGAGGATCCCCAGCAGCACGGACACGGTGAATAGTGCCAGGGACACGAAGCCGCTGACCCGCCCGAACGCCCACATTGCTTCATCCACGGCGGCCACCCCCGGCATGGGAGCTTCCGCCGGCGGCCAGGGAAGGGCTGCCGTTGTCGGCAGGCCAGTCCCCGGTGGTGACCACCCTGCCCCGGCTGTCCACCAGGCGGGCAGCTATGCCTTCGGCCCGGAACCAGTCCACGGCAGCGAAGCCGCGGACGACTGCCGCCGTGCTGAACGCGTTCGCTTCCAGGCAGGTGGGGGCGGCAACGGTCACCGACCGCCAGACCGGCTCGGCCGGCAGGCCAAAACGGGGGTCAAGGATGTGGTGCACCTCGGTCCCCTGGTGCTTCCAGCGGCGCTTTTGCGTACTGGATGTGGCCAGGGCAAAGCCCGGGGCCAGGGAGACCTGCTGGCAGGGGTCGGCAGGAAGGTCCTGCACCATGACCTGCCACTGGCCGGGCCCGCTGTCCTCCCGCGGCCCCGGGCCTGCGCTGGCCAGGTCGCCGCCCAGGTTGATGAGCACCCCGCAACCCAGTGCCTGGTGCACGGCGGCAGCGGCGAGGTCGGCTGCGACTGCCTTCGCTGTTGCTCCCAGGTCCAGCCGGAGGCCGGCCGGGAGGGTCAGGGTCGAGGCGTCGAGGTTCAGGCGGGTCCAGCCGGGTGCCCGCGGTACCGAAGGCCGCCGGGGAGGTGCGGGCTGCAGCGGCACCGGGATGCTGGTGAGCCCGGGCCTCTGCCATTCCGGGCCATGGCCCAAGGCGGCCAGCTCAGCTCCGAGGGTGGGGTCCACATCGCCGCCGGTGAGCCGGGCCGCCTCCAGTGCGCGCTCGAGCAGAAGCCGGAACAGGGGGCTGACGCCTACGCCCTGCGACATCCGGGACTGGACCATCATCAGTTCGGAGTCTTCCCGGAAGCGGCTGCAGGCGAGGTCGATTGCCGCTACAACGCCGCGGACGGCCTCTTCGGCGGCGGCGAGCAGTTCTGGATCGGTGACGGTGACCGATGCCTCAAGTTCCCAGACAGTCCAGCTGGCCCGTGCTGTGTTGTCCGGCGACGCAGTGTTGCTCGCATGCGAAGGTTGTTCGGCGGTCCAGGTGCCGGCTGCGCCGGGAGCGGCCCTGCCGGAGCCTGCCATGTCAGGACCCCGATGACCGGCCATGGACGGTACTGCCTTTTCCCGGCTGGACCGGCGTGGTGCTGCCGGAACTGCCGTAGGTTTTCGAGCGGCGTGAGGTGTTGTTCTTGGTGGTCCCGCGGTTATCGTCGTCAGATTTGGGCGTGCTTGACTGTGTGGTGCTGGTGTCGGTGGCGGGAGTGGTCCTGGCGATCACGGAGGGCGTTGCGGCGTAGACGGCGGATGCCGCGACCCCGGCGGCGGCGAAGCTGCCAACGCCCACGGCCGCGGTGATCCCGGTGGCAAGGCGCTTGCCCCTGCTGCGAGTACTCATGACCAGCTCCCGTTCCTAGCGGCCTGTCTTTCCTCCCATGGTGCGCCTCCTTCCTGTGAAGATGCTTTAAGGAAGCTGTTGATCGCAGGGACGTCCGGCCGCACCAGGGCTGGTCACCAGAGCGAGGGCAGGCTTCCCACCAGGCGCTCGTACATGGCCAGCGCGGAGCCGTCCGTCAGGGACGCCACCTGGTCGATGACGACGCGCAGGCGCGCGCCGTCGTCGTCCGCCGCCCGCCAGTCTGCCGCGAACATCGGCTCCAGGTGCCGGTCCCCCGTAGCGCTGAGGGCGGTGACCAGGGCGTGGAGCACTTCCCGCTGCCGCTCGTAGATGGGCTGCCGGTGCTCGGTGGTCATCACGAACGTGGTGGCCAGGCCCTTCATCACCGCGATTTCCATGACGGTTTCGTCGGGAACCATGAGTTCGGCGTTATAGCGCGTCAGGTTTTCCGGCCCGTAGACGGCACGGGTGGTTTCCAGGGCGCTCTGGCAGAACCGGCCAATCAGCTGGCTGGTCATGTTCTTCAACGCCGCCATCGATTTACGGCTGCCATCGGCCTCCCGCACCCAGACGTCCGTGGCCTCCAGCCGGGCCAGTGCGGCATCGATGGCCGCGGGGTCGTTGTGCGGCAGGTACCACTGCTTGGCGTAGCCCACCACGCGGGCGCGGTGGTCCGGGTTGTCCATCCAGCGAAGCTGGAAGTGGCCGGCAACAATCGCGTCCTCCACGTCGTGCACCGAGTATGAGATGTCGTCCGCGAGGTCCATGACCTGGGCTTCCAGGCAGCTCCGGCGTTCCGGGGCGCCTTCGCGGAGCCAGGTGAAGATGGGGAGGTCGTCCTCGTAGGCTCCGAACTTGCTGGTCCGCTGGCCATGGATCACCGGCGCTTCCAGGGCTGACCAGGGGTATTTCGACGCCGCGTCAAGGCTTGCGCGGGTGAGGTTCAGGCCCGCGGGCCGGCCGTCAGCCGTGAGCACCTTGGGCTCGAGCCGGGTGAGCAGGCGGAGAGTCTGGGCGTTGCCCTCGAAGCCGCCGATGGCATGTGCCACCTCGTTCAACGCCGACTCGCCGTTGTGGCCGAAAGGCGGGTGGCCCAGGTCGTGGCTGAGGCAGGCCGTGTCCACCACGTCCGGGTCGCAGCCCAGGGCCCGGCCCAGTTCGCGGCCCACCTGCGCCACTTCCAGGCTGTGCGTAAGGCGGGTGCGCACGAAGTCGTCCGTGTCCGGGGCCACCACCTGGGTTTTCGCGCCCAGCCGGCGCAGCGCGGAGGAATGCAGCACCCTTGCCCTGTCCCGTTCGAAGTCTGAGCGGTACGTGTTCTTGGGCGGCTCCTCCACCCAGCGGGCGGAATCGTGCGTGTCGTAACCGGGCAGCGCCAGGGCCGCGGTGGGGGTTCCCGCGGGCCGGTGCCCGGCAACCGAAGCTTCAGCCACCGGAAACGTCCAGTTCTGCTGCCGCAATGTCCTTGGACTGGTCCTCGTTGAGTGCCCGGGAGTCCAGCCAGTCCTTGGGCAGGGCCGGCCTTTTCGGGGAGCCGGCGCGGCCGCGGGGGCCTTCGGCGTCCACCCCGGGGTAGGGCGAGTCCAGGTCCAGTTCGGCCAGTGTGTCCCGGAGTACCTCCAGGCTGGTCACCAGGGCAAGCCGCGTGCGCAGTTCCCCGCCCACCACGTAGCCCTTGAAGTACCAGGCAATGTGCTTGCGGATCTCACGCAGCGCCTTACCTTCGTCGCCGAAGGTTTCCACCATGAGCTCGGCGTGGCGGTACACGCCTTCGGCCACCTGGCGCAGGTTGGGCCGGTGCCGGACGTCGCTGCCTTCGAACGCGGCCTGCAGGTCACCGAAGAGCCACGGCCGGCCCTGGCAGCCGCGGCCCACCACCACGCCGTCCACGCCGGTTTCGCGGACCATCCGGACGGCGTCCTCGGCGGACCAGATATCGCCATTGCCCAGCACCGGAATGTCGGGCAGCGCCTCGCGGAGCCGGGCGATGGCGGACCAGTCGGCCTTGCCGGAATAGAACTGGGCGGCCGTCCGGCCGTGGAGTGCGACGGCGGCGACACCGGAGTCGCGCGCGATGCGGCCGGCGTCGAGGTACGTCAGGTGGTCATCGTCGATGCCCTTGCGCATTTTGATGGTCAGCGGAACGTTGCCCTTGGAGGCTTCCTTGACGGCGGTCTGCACGATCGAGGTGAAGAGATCGATCTTCCAGGGCAGTGCCGAGCCGCCGCCGCGCCGGGTCACCTTGGGGACAGGGCAGCCGAAGTTGAGGTCGATGTGGTCGGCCCGGTCTTCCTCCACGAGCATCCGCACGGCAGCGCCGACCGTGCCGGGGTCCACGCCGTAGAGCTGGACGGAGCGCACTTTCTCGTCGTCGTCGTGCGAAATGATGCGGAGGGATTCGGGGGTCCGCTCCACCAGCGCACGGGAGGTGACCATCTCCGCCACATACATGCCGCCGCCGTATTCACGGCAGAGCCTGCGGAAGGCGGAGTTGGTGATGCCGGCCATGGGGGCGAGGATCACCGGGGTGTCCACCGTGATGGGTCCCAGCTTCAGGGGCGGGAGTTCCAGCTTGGGGGCGGGAGGAGTTGCAGCAACAGTCACCTGTCCATTGTTGCAAAGCCGGGCAAATCGGTGCTTCCGGCCAGTGCCAAAGTACCTGACCCCCCGTTCCGGCCGGCTGTTAGCGTGGCGCGGGGACGGACCACCAGCCAGGACGCTTCAAGGAGACTTACCCATGCTGTCAGAGACCTCATATCCCGTCATCCAGGCCACCCTTCCCGTGGTGGGCGAACACATCCAGGAAATCGCGTCCCGTTTCTACAAGCACATGTTCGGCGAACACCCCGAGCTGCTCAACGGCCTGTTCAACCGCGGCAACCAGGCAGATGGCCGGCAGCAACAGGCGCTGGCCGGTTCGGTTGTCACTTTCGCCGGCTTCCTGGTCAACGACCCCACCCACCTGCCGGACCATCTGCTGTCCCGCATTTCGCACAAGCACGTCTCCCTGGGCCTGAGTCCTGAGCAATACCAGGTGGTCCACGACAACCTGATGTGGGCCATCGTGGATGTCCTGGGCGACGCCGTGACACCCGAGGTGGCCGCGGCCTGGGACGAGGTCTACTGGCTCATGGCCAACATGCTCATCAACAAGGAACGCGGGCTGTACGACGCCGTCCGGCTCAGCCCGGAAACTGTGTGGCGCACATGGCGGGTGGCCGAAAAGATCCAGGAAACCGAGGACGTTGTCAGTTTCGTGGTGGAGCGGACCGACGAGCGCGAAGTCAAGCCATCGCTGCCGGGACAGTACGTCACCCTCCGGATGCAGATGCCCGACGGCGTCCTGCAGCCCCGCCAGTACAGCCTGACCCAGGCAGACGACGGCCAGCACCGGCGCTTCGCCGTCAAGCGGGTGCGCGCGGAGGGGGCGCCGGACGGCGAAATGTCCAACCTCCTGCACGACCACGTCAAGGTTGGCGACGAGGTCACCCTTTCCGCCCCCTTCGGCGACGTCGTCCTGGAATACACGGACCGGCCCCTGGTGCTGGCGAGCGCGGGAATCGGCATTACGCCCATGGCCGGCATGCTGTCCCACCTGGTCAAGTCCGGGTCCCAGCGGAAGGTCCTGTTCCTGCATGCGGCCGACTCCCCGGCCTCCTTTGCCCTGCGGAACCAGGTGACGGCCGACCTTGCGGCGCTGGCTGACGCCTCCCTCACGTCGTGGTTCCTGGAGCCGGCCGGTGAAGGCTCCTCCGCGGACAGCGACGCCGGTACGGTGCACCCGGGGTTCATGAACGTCAAGGACATCTCGTTGCCGTCCGACGCCGAGTATTACCTTTGCGGTCCCGTGCCCTTCATGCAGGCCGTACGGTCCGCCCTGGTGGGGGCAGGTGTCCGGGCGAAGGACATCCAGTACGAAGTCTTCGGACCGGACCTCTGGCTGGCCGACTACCAGTAGCCGCCTCCAGCGAACGCCGGTCCAGCCCCTGGTCCGCAGGTCAGCCGCGGTCCGCCCGCCGGCCCCGGCGGGTGGCGGGTACTTCCAAAGGCACCGGTGCGTCGGTGTGCGCGGCGGCGGGTTCGACGGCGGCGCGCCGGCTGCGTTCCTCAAGCACGGCTGCGGCGAGCGCCCCGGTGTCCGCGACGTCGTCCGCGTGGCTGTGCCCGTCGTCGTGCTTTCCGTCCCCTGGCCCGGCGACGGGCGGATGGACTCCGCCTGCCGGGACGGGACCCGGCACCGGAACCCCGGTGGCCTTCACCACCAGCACGGCGATCAGCGTGGTGACCGGAATGGCCAGGACCAGCCCGATGGAACCCACCAGCGTCCGGATCACCTCCTCGGAGAGTTCGGCGCTGGTGAGCGTGTCCAGCAGGGGCCGGTCGTAGAGCATGACGATGATAAGGATGGGCAGCGCGGCGCCCGCGTAGGCGAACGCGATGGTGTACACCGTGGATGCGATGTGGTCGCGGCCGATCCTCATGGCGGAAGTGAACAGCTTCCGGGCGCTGCTGGCCGGTGCAAGCTCGTAAAGCTCCCACACGGCTGAGGACTGGGTGATGGTGACATCGTTGAGGACGCCCAGGCCGGAAATGATGAGCCCGCAGAGGATCACGCCGGAGATGGAGATGTTGGACGACGTGTTCACCAGGGTGGCGGCGTCGTGGCTCCCGACGCCGGCCAGGTTGGCCGTATCCGTAGCCCACGCTGCGAGCAGGGCGGTGATGGCCAGTCCAAAGACCGTGCCCAGGAGCGCCGTGGACGTGCGCGCGGAGAACCCGTGGGCGAAGTACAGCACCCCGATCATGATCACGGTGGATCCCACCAGGGCCAACAACAGCGGCGGTTTGCCCTCCACCAGGCCCGGGAGCAGGAAGTTCGCGAGCACGAAGTATGCCCCCACCAGCCCGATCAGGGCCCGGAGTCCGCGCCACCTGGCGACGGCGATGACCACCACGGCGTACAGCACGGCGAGCAGGATGATGGGAAGGGTCCGGACGAAGTCCACGAAGATGTACGCCGGCGATCCCTGCGATCCGCCGGCGCCCTGGGCGTTGGACAGGTTCAGGTAGCGGATCTGGTCCCCGGGCTTGACCCCGTGCGATGAGGCCACATCCGGGTTGATGACCACTTTGACCGGGCTGCCGCCCTTGTCGGGCTCGGTGTAGGCGAACGTGCAGTCCGAGCCTTTGCCCGGTGGCTGCTGCGCGCCTTGCTGGCCTCCCCCTTGCTGGCCGGGCGCCTGTTGGGCCGGCCCTTGCTGGGTACTCCCCTGCATGCAGTTCTCGGTCACCACGCTCTGGATGGTGCCGGTATCGAAGGTGACGCCGGGGGCGGTGGAGTACGGGTTGGCGAGCGAAACCCCTTCCTTGCTGCCGGATGGCCATAGCGCCGCCATCCCGGCCAGGGTCAGCAGTGCCAGCGGGATGAGCACGGCGGCCAGGATCCGGTTCGCCTTGCTGCGGGCAGCCATCGCCTGGGGCGTCGGCTCCGAATGGTCCAAGGAAGCGTGGGAGTGACCGGCGCCCATCAGCAGTACAACCTCATGGTTGAACTCTACGTGCGGCGCCATAGGGTTTATAAATGGACCATCGGATGGGGAGGAACCTGGCATGGACAACCGTGGTGGGCATGGGGGCGGCAGAAACGGAGCACCCGACAAGGGCGGTGTACAGGATGGGCAGGTGCCGCGCGTTTCCGCCCATCGGCCGGTCCTGAGCGTCCTTGAAGCATCCGGCAACACCCGGGGCGTGGTCCTGGTCCTGCATGGCGGCAAGGCCCACAGCCGGGATCCGGTGGAGGCCCGGCACCTTAGCCCGGCCAGGATGGTCCCTTTCGCCAGGGACCTGCACCGTGCCGGCCGGAAGCATGGGCTGGCGGTGTGGTCACTGCGCAACAGCGTCCGCGGCTGGAACGGCTCCGACATGTCCCCGCTCCAGGATGCCCGCTGGGCGCTGCAGCAGATTGCGGACCGCCACCCGGGCGTTCCCGTGTTCCTGCTGGGCCACTCCATGGGCGGGCTGACCGCCATGTGCGCGGCAGACCACCCGCAGGTGGAGGCCGTGGTGGCACTGGCACCATGGCTGAGCCCCGAAACCCCTGCCTACCGGGTCGCCGGCCGGAAGGTGCTGATCATCCATGGCACCACCGACCATATGACCAGCCCCTCGCAGTCGCTGGCCTTTGCCCGCCGGGCGTCCGCGGACGCGGCGAGCATGCAGTACGTCTCGCTCAAGGGCGTGGGGCACTTCATGCTCCGTAAAGTCCGCGTGTGGCACACCCTGGCCACCGGGTTTGTCATCAAATCCTTCGCCGAAAGCACGGGCGCCGGCGTCCAGCCGTCCCGTGCGTTCGTGGAGCTGCTGCCCGAGTCCGCCGTACACGTCACCCTGTAGGGACCGGTCCTGTGACGTGGCGTCCCCCGCCCAACGACCGCTTCTACCGGCTGATCGTCCGCACGGGGCAGTTCCTCCGCTGGGCCCTCCAGCTGGACCTCCGAGCCACGGGCGTGGAGCACCTGCCCACTCCCGGGCCGCGGACGGGGCCATCCCGGCAGCCGGTCCGCGGGAAAGGGGCCGTTTTCGCCGTGACACACTTCGGCTATGTGGATTTTGCCGTGCTGGAACTGCTCCTGTGGCGCCATGCACGCGCCCAGTTGCGGTTCCTGGTTCACCAGGGCGCAGCGGACCACTGGCTGGCCGGCCCGGCCATCAGCGCCAGCGGCCACGTGGTGGTGGGATATACGGGCCGCGCAGACGCTTACGCGGCTGCCGTTGCCAGGCTGCGGGAAGGCGAATACCTGGCTGTTTTCCCCGAGGCGGGGGTCAGCAGGAGCTTCACGGTCCGCGAATGCCGCACGGGTGCTGTCCGGATGGCGGCGGAGGCGGGGGTTCCGGTCATCCCGGTATCCATCTGGGGCGCCCACCGCATCCTGACCCGGGGGCACGGCTTTTCCTTCCGCCGCAGCTGGCGGGCGCCGGTCCGGGTCCACGTGGACGCGCCGGTGGTGCTTCCGGCCGGCGTTGACGTTGAGGCGGCAACGGAAGCTTTGCGCGGCACCCTGCAGGCGGGGATCGACCGCTGCATCGCCGGCTTTCCGCTCCGGCCGGGGCCTGGAGCCTGGTGGATGCCGGCGCGGCTGGGTGGTGGCGCGCCCACGGATGCCGAGCGGCAACTGCTGGACGCTGCCGACGCCGCCGCGGGCCGCCGTCGGGCTCCCCGCACCAGGTAGCATCGCAGCCCAAGCAGGTAGCGCCAGGTACCGTTTTGACGGGTCAAAACGGTACCTGGCGCTACCCGGCTGGGAAGCGGGAGCGCGCTTAGTCGGAGACCACCAGGGTCTCGGCGCCGGCCAGGCGGGCCTTGCCGCCTGCGAGGAGGGGTTCGACGGCGGCGCGCAGCGCGGCCATCGAGTCGTCCAGTTCCAGCATGACGGGGTGCTGGTAGGCGATCAGCGCAAGCATGTCCCGGACGGCCTCGGCCGCGTCATCGGCAGCAAGCGAGGGCTCGTGCCCGACGAAAACGTCCGTGGGAGTGTCCGGTCCCGTGCCCACTTCCGTTTGCGGTGCGTCGTCAGGGCCGGCAGGGGCGGCGTAGCTGACGGCGAACGCCCGGATGCGGCCCTTCTTGCTGGGTGCCACGCCCTGGCCGAACGCCGATTCCGGCTGGGCCCGGAGCACGATGGCGCCGTGGGCTCCGGTGAGCTCATCCAGGAAGAGTTTCTGCACCTGGCCCACGGACAGAACACCAGGAGAGTCCCAGCCGTGGATGGAGGTGTAGTACCGGCCCACCACGTCCGTCAGCTCCACCGAGCCGGTAGCCAGGTCCATGACGATGTCGGAACCGGCGTTTTCACCATCGATGGGGCGGCCGCCGTGGTCCTTGTCCGGGAAGACGGGCAGCCGGAGGGCTCCGGGCTCCACGATAACCAGCCGGGAGCGCTGGATGGGTGCCAGCCCGGCCGCTTCGGCGAATGCGGCCCCGGGCGTGCCCGGTTCCACTTTGGCGCGGAGCTTGGTAACGCCCGACGGCGCGTGTCCGGCTTCGCGGCGCAGCATGGCCAGGAGGGTGGCGCCGATGCCGTTGCGGCGGTGGTCCCTGGCGACTTCAATGTAGGCCCAGAGGCGTTCCGGGTGCAGGGACGCTTCATAGACGACGCCGGCCGCGACCGGGATGCCGACGCCGTCAACGACGTCCTCGGCTACGATGCAGCGCCGCCACGGCGTGCCGTTCCCTCCGTTGGAGGATACGGCCAGGGCGCCACGGAACTGGCGGGCCTGGGCAGTCTCGGGACCGCCCCAGATTTCCAGCAGCGCGAGGTCGTCGCCATCCCGCCATTCACGGTATTCGATGGCCACGCTCAGGCGCCGATCAGCCGTGCCGCCAGGTAGCCTTCCACCTTGTCCAGGGAGACGCGTTCCTGGCTCATGGTGTCCCGCTCGCGGATGGTGACGGCCTGGTCCTCGAGGGTGTCAAAGTCCACCGTGATGCAGAACGGGGTGCCGATCTCGTCCTGGCGGCGGTAGCGGCGGCCGATTGCGCCGGCGTCGTCGAAGTCGATGTTCCAGTTCTTCCGCAGCTGCGCGCCCAGGGCCTTGGCCTTCGGGGACAGGTCCTCGTTGCGGCTCAGAGGCAGCACGGCGGCCTTGACCGGGGCCAGGCGCGGGTCCAGCTTCAGGACCGTGCGCACGTCCACGCCGCCCTTGGCGTTGGGGGCCTCGTCCTCGGTGTAGGCGTCCACCAGGAACGCCATGAAGGACCGGGTCAGGCCGGCCGCGGGCTCGATCACGTAGGGGGTGTAGCGCTCGTTGGTGGCCTGGTTGAAGTAGCTCAGGTCCGTGCCGGAGGCCTTGGCGTGGGTGGAGAGGTCAAAGTCGGTGCGGTTGGCGATGCCTTCCAGCTCACCCCACTCGGAACCCTGGAAGCCGAACCGGTACTCGATGTCCGTGGTGCCCTTGGAGTAGTGGCTGAGCTTCTCTTTGGGGTGCTCGAAGAAGCGCAGGTTCTCCTCGCGGATGCCCAGGCCCGTGTACCAGGCCATGCGCTCCTTCATCCAGTACTGGTGCCACTCTTCGTCCGTGCCGGGCTCGACGAAGAATTCCATTTCCATCTGCTCGAACTCGCGGGTCCGGAAGATGAAGTTTCCGGGCGTGATCTCGTTGCGGAAAGACTTGCCGATCTGGCCGATGCCGAACGGCGGCTTCTTCCGCGAGGTGGTGAGCACGTTGTTGAAGTTCACGAAGATGCCCTGCGCGGTTTCGGGCCGCAGGTAGTGCAGGCCTTCCTCGCTGGCCACCGGTCCCAGGTAGGTCTTGAGCAGGCCGGAGAACTCCTGCGGCTCGGTCCACTGGCCCCGGGTGCCGCAGTTGGCGCAGGCGATGTCCTTCAGGCCGTTCTCGGCGGGGCGGCCCTTCTTTTCCTCGTATTCTTCCTCGAGGTGGTCAGCGCGGTAGCGCTTGTGGCAGGAGAGGCACTCCACCAGCGGATCGGAGAAGACTTCCACGTGGCCGGATGCTTCCCATACCTGGCGGGGCAGGATCACCGAGGAGTCCAGGCCCACCACGTCCTCGCGGCCGCGGACCATGGACTGCCACCACTGGCGCTTGATGTTTTCCTTGAGTTCGGCTCCGAGGGGCCCGTAGTCCCAGGCAGAGCGCGAACCTCCGTAGATCTCACCGGCCTGGAACACGAAGCCCCTCCGTTTGGAAAGGGAAATGACCTGGTCGAGGACGGATTTTGCTGCCATGGGGTAACTCCAATTTCTACAGGGCCGCTGGGTGCGGTCCGCGGGTTGTCAGGCCCCGGCTGCCATGTGCCTGCGGCACAGCGGCAACGGGTCGGGGCGGATGAAGGAAGATCAGGGGAAAGCTTGTGTCCTAGCGTACCGGCCGCTGCCTGCGAAGCGCGCCCCGGGGCCAGGGCAGGGTGGCCAGGATGATCGCGCCGAGCGTGAGCAGCGTTCCCAGGACGGTGGCCGGCGCGACGACGGTTCCCGGGGCGGGCAGGGCAAGGTCCAGGGCCAGCGAGCCAAGCAATTGGCCCGCGATCATTCCCAGGCCGGTGACCAGTACGCCCAGGCTGCGGACCAGCAGGGCGCCCAGCCCAATGAAGATGCAGCCCATGGGGCCGCCCAGGTAGTACCACCACTCCCCCGGCAGCGGGTTGCCGGGGCCGGCCACGGCGAGCTTCACGGCGAACGCGGCCCACAGCACGATGCAGCCGGCCACGAAGTTCACCAGGGTGGCGGCAATGGGAGTGCCGTAGTGGAGCGTGGCGGTACCGTTCATGGCCTGCTGGAAGCTCATGAGGAATCCCGCCGCCACAGGCAGTATGAGGGGAAGCAGCAACCCGGCCGCCCCGTCCCCGGAACCGCCGCCGCTGAACCTCGGCGAAACCGCCCAGGCCACGGCGGCGATGGTCAGGACGCAGCCGACGATCCGGATGGCGGTGACCGACTTCTTTCCGGCCGGCCCTATGCCCAGCCGGTCCACCACGAGGCCGCTGACGGTCTGCCCGGTGACGGTGGCCACGGTGAACAGCGCCACGCCGAGGATGCCGACGGTGAAGGACTGGGCAAAGACGAACAGGGCTCCAATGGCGCCGGCCACCACATAGATGCGGGGAAACGCGCGGCTGCGGACGGCCGGGATGATGGCCGCCAGGCCGGCCCGGCCCCGTGGCAACACCAGGGAAATGAGGATCATGACCAGCAGGCCTGTGCTGAAACTCACGGCCGCGGCGGCAATTCCGTCATTCAGGCGCGCCCCCAGGGCGCCGTTGATGCGGCCCTGGACGGGGATGGCCAGGCCTGAACCTACGGCCAGGGGCAGGCCCGCCAGTGCCGGCAGGCGGGAAGGGGAGGTCATTGAATCCACCTTAGTTCAGGCATTATTGCTCTATGAGCAACCCCATTGAGGACGTCCCCATCCGCGACACCATGATCCGGCTCGGCCAGCTGCTGAAGTTGGCCAATCTCGTCGAGGACGGGGTGGAGGCTGCGGAGCTCATCAAAAACGGGCTGGTCAAGGTCAACGGCGAGATCGATGACCGCCGGGGCCGGCAGCTGCACAACGGGGACACTGTCGCCGTCAATGGCCAGACCGTACGGGTCGTGGCACCCACGGCGGACTAAGCGCCCGGCCGCCGCGCCGCCGTCGTCCGTTCTACTTGTTCAGCACCTCATGCGTGAGGAACTCCCCCACGTGCCCGATCTCCTGCTGGTTGATGCCGTGCCACATGCCCGTGTAGAGGACCTTGGTGAGCTTGACGTGCCTGCGCACCCAGCCCATGGTGAACTCGATCTTGTCCTGGGTGATCACGGGGTCCTGCTGGTCCCGTCCCCAGAACATGGGCACGGTGCCGTCCAGTTCGTCGTCCCTGAAGCTGGGGTCTCCGGCGGCGTCCACTACGAACCCTGAGAGTCCGACGACGGCGGCGAAGTCCGTGGGCCGCTGGCGCAGGAGCGTGGTGGCCATGGCCATGCCCATGGAGAAACCCAGCAGGGTGACGGACGGGTGCCCGGCGCGGATGCTGTCGATCCACTCCAGCACATACGTGGACGCCTTCTTGACCCTTTCCAGCGAGTACTCGATCGAGGCCGTCAGCGGGAACCAGGTGAAGCCGGGACCCATGGCGATGGGCGCCCGCAGCGACGCGACGGCGAAGTCCCCGGGCAGCATGTCGGCCAGGCTGAGCAGGTCCTGCTCATTGGCTCCGTAGCCGTGGAGGAGCACCAGCAGCGGCTTGCCGGCGCGCTGGTCTTCCGGATGGGACCACAGGACAACGGGGGCAGGAAATACTTCGGCGTCAGTCATGGTTTCCATTCTTACAGTTACCCGAAAGTAACAACCTACGTTCGCGTAGGCAGCGGAGCGGAAGGCAGGATAGGACCGTGACTAATGCAAGTGCCGTTTCCACTACTCCTTCGCCCGCCGGTTCCCATCCCTGGACCCGGTACGTGGCAATGGGCGATTCCTTCACCGAGGGCATCGGCGACCCCGAACCCTCAAGCCCCGGTGGCCACCGCGGCTGGGCCGACCGCGTTGCGGAGGAATTGGGCCGCACCCAGCCGGACTTCGCCTACGCCAACCTTGCCGTCCGCGGCAGGCTGCTGCAGCAGATCGTGGACCAGCAGCTGGCACCCGCCCTGGACCTGAAGCCGGACCTGGTCACCTTGTCCGCCGGCGGGAACGACCTCATCCGCCCCGGCGGGGACCCGGACGCGCTGGCCGAAAAACTGGATTCCGTGGTCCAGATCCTTTCCATGGGCGGCGCCACGGTGGTGCTGTTCAACGGGCCGGACACGGGGTCGTCGGTGCTGGGCCGGATTCGCAGCAAGGTGGCCATCTACAACGAAAACCTGCGGACGGTGGCGGCCCGGCACGACGCCGTCATCGCCGACATGTGGTCCCTGCGGCAGTTGAGCGACCCGCAGATGTGGGACCAGGACAGGCTGCACTTCTCCCCCCTGGGCCACCACACCATCGCGGCCATGGTGCTGGACGCGCTCAACGTGGAGCACTCGTTGAAACCCCTGCAGCCCAAGCCGCTGCCGCCCCGGACCTGGCGCGAGGCAAGGAGCGGCGACCTGGTATGGGCGCGGGAATACTTCGTGCCATGGGTGCTGCGCCGCCTGCGCCACCAGTCCTCCGGCGACGGCATCACGGCAAAACGTCCGACGCCGGGTCCCGTCTTTGGCCCGGGCGTTCCGATGGGTTCGGGCGAGGGTCCGCTGGGAACCTCCGAACCCAGCCGCCGGTAAGGCTGCCGGGGTTACGCTGGAAGGACAACACTCGAGAGGCGCGGCACCGTGAGCAGCTTGTTTTTCTGGATTATCATCCTGTCCTTCGTTGTCCCCATGGCCATGCGGGCGTACCGGCGCTCCATGGCCCGGCGGGACCGGGACCAGGGCCTGCCGGGCCAGTTCCCCGGTCCGAACCAGTTCCCGGGCTACGGCCAGTTCCCTGGCTCCGCCGGGCCGCAGAGCAACCAGCCGCGTGACGGCTACACCCAGCAGGATTACTTCTCCGGCGGCTTCCGCCACCCCGGCCAGCCGCAGGGCCCCATTGGCGGCCAGCAGCTGCCGCCCTACCAGTACGGGCAGCCGCCCATGGCGGACCCCCGTTACGACGCTCCGTCGCAGGAATTCGGGCAGGAACCCCCGTTCCAGCAGCAGCCCCAGCAACCGCCTTACGGGCAGCAACCTTATGGACACGAGCCCTCCTCCGGACCGGCTGCACCGCCGCCGCCGGCAGCTCCCCAGGGGTACCGGGCGCGGAAGCTCGCTGAACTGGACCAGCAGTACAGCAACGGAGAGCTGTCCATGGAGGAGTACATGAAGCGCCGTGGCGACATCATGAACGGCTAGCAACACCTGCACACAACAGGCCGGGGACCGAATGACGGTCCCCGGCCTGTTGTTGCTTGGTCGTCGCGCTCAGTGCACCTGGCTAGTCCACCTGCGGGAAGCCAAGGTCGATCACTGAGGTGGACGGGTCCGGCCAGCGGGTGGTGACTACCTTGCCGCGGGTGTAGAACCGGATGCTGTCGGGCCCGTACATGTGGGTGTCGCCGAACAGTGAGTTCTTCCAGCCGCCGAACGAGAACGTACCCACCGGGACCGGGATGGGGACGTTGACGCCCACCATGCCTGCCTCGACGTCGAACTCGAACTGCCGTGCCGCCCCGCCGTCGCGGGTGAAGATGGCAGTGCCGTTGCCGAACTGGTTGTCGTTGACCAGCTGTACCGCGTCGCTGTAGGTGTCCACGCGGACCACCGACAGGACCGGGCCGAAGATCTCGTCGTCGTAGACCTTCATGCCCGGCTTGACGTGGTCCACCAGGCTGACGCCGATGAAGAACCCGTCGGAGTCGAACTGCTGGGAGCTGCCGTCCACCACCACGGTGGCTCCTTCGCTTTCGGCTCCCGTGACGTAGGACGCCACCCGGTCCCGGTGTTCCGCGGTGATCAGGGGACCCATCTGGGAAGCGGGATCGGTGCCGGCACCGATCTTCAGGTCTGCCATGCGGCTGGAGATCGCCTTGACCAGGTCATCGGCAATATGTCCGACGGCCACCAGGACGCTGACGGCCATGCAGCGTTCGCCGGCGGAACCATAGGCGGCGGAAACCGCAGCGTCGGCGGCCATGTCCAGGTCGGCGTCGGGAAGCACCACCATGTGGTTCTTCGCACCGCCCAGGGCCTGCACCCGCTTGCCGTGCTCGGCAGCCCGTTTGTAGATGGACTGGGCCACGGGAGTGGAGCCGACGAAGCTGACTGCCTTCACCTCGGGGTGCTCCAGCAGGACGTCGACGGCTTCCTTGTCCCCCTGGACCACGTTCAGGACGCCGGCCGGCAGTCCCGCCTCGGCGAAGGCTTCGGCGATGAAGACGGCGGCGGACGGATCTTTCTCGCTGGGCTTCAGCAACACCGTGTTGCCGCACGCCAGCGCGCTGCCGATCATCCACAGCGGCACCATGGCCGGGAAGTTGAACGGAGTAATGCACGCCACCACGCCAACGGGCTGGCGGACGGAGTGGACGTCGATGCCGCTGGAGACCTGCTCCGAGCGTTCGCCTTTGAGCATGTGGGACAGGCCCGTGGCGAAGTCGATGTTTTCCAGGCCGCGGGCAATTTCACCTTCGGCGTCGGAGAGGACCTTGCCGTGCTCGCTGGTGAGGATCGCAGCGAGTTCCGATTTGCGCTGGGTCAGGATTTCGCGGACCTTGAAGAAGATGGTGGTGCGCCTGGCCAGGCTGGTGGCGCGCCATTCCGGCAGCGCGGCGCGGGCTGCCGCGATGGCCTCCTCTGTCCGGGCTGCGGAGGCGAGCGTCACCTGCTTTTCCTGCTGGCCGGTGGCGGGGTTGAAGACCGGGCCGAAACGGTCGGCATCGGTGACGCGGGTGCCGTTGATGTAGTGCGGGATGGTTTCCAAGGGAGTCTCTTTTCCTGCGGTGCTGGCGGTGTGGCCAGTTGGGCGGCGTGTTTAGTTGGACGGTGCCTGGTCGGCTGGCTGGAGCGAGCCGTCCACGAGTTTGATGATCATGGAGCAGTCCTTGCCTGCGTCCCCGGCGTCAATGAGCCGCTGGAACAGTTGCTGGACGTGCTTGCCGATTTCCAGGGGCGTGCCCGTGTCCTCGGCGGCGCTGATGGCCAGGCCGATGTCCTTGTTGGCAAGCTCGGTAGTGAAGGTGGGTGCGAAGTCGTTGTTGGACGCCGCCGTGGGCACCACGCCGGGGACCGGGTACCAGGTCCGGAGCGCCCAAGAGTCTCCCGAGGAGACCGAGGCGATGTTCCAGAAGACCTGTTTGTCCAGGCCCAGCCGGTCAGCCAGGACAGCGCCCTCCGCGGTGGAGGCAAGGTTGATGAAGAGCATCAGGTTGTTGCAGATCTTGGCCGCCTGGCCCGTGGTGGGGCCGCCGGTGGGGATGATGTTTCCGGACATGGGCCCGATGTAGTCCGAGGCGTCTTTGACGGCGCCCTCTTCGCCGCCCACCATGAAGGTCAGGGTCCCTGCTTCCGCGCCGCTCATTCCGCCGGACACCGGGGCGTCCACGAAGCGGAAGCCGGCGGCAGCAGCGGCGTCGTGCAGTTCCTGCGCGGAGGCGATATCGATGGTGGAGGAGTCGATGAGCAGCGTGCGGGTATCCGCGTGCTTGAGCACGCCGTCCTCCCCGAGGTATACGGCCCGGGCGTGTTCGCCCTTGGGCAGCATGGTAAACACGGCGTCCGCGCCGTGCACGGCCTCGGCGATGCTGGCTGCGCGTTTGACGCCACCTGCCTCGGCGGCTGCCAGTGCCGCGGGGTTGAGGTCGAACCCGCGCACGTCGTGCCCGGCCTTCACCAGGTTCACTGACATGTGGCCGCCCATGTTCCCCAGGCCGATCCATCCGATAACTGCCATGCGTAAGCTCCTTCGCTTCCATTCCGGCGTTACTGCCGGCATGCCTGTGTCTACGATCACACCTTGCTAGAGTGCAATCAAGGGGAAAAATTACAGACGCTCTGTGCATCGATGCACACAAGAGGAAGGCTACGCGTGGACTCCAGACGGCTGCCAAGCCCCGACGACCTGCTCATCCTGCTGACGGTGGCGCGCCTGGGCCGGTTCAACGCGGTGGCCGAGACCCTGGGCACCACCCACACCACCATTTCCCGCCGCATCCTGGCCTTGGACAAACAGCTGGGCGGCCGGACCCTGGAACGCAGCCCGCACGGCTGGGAGTTGACCCAGCTTGGTGCGTCCGCAGTGGAGGCGGCGGAGGCGATCGAAAGGACTCTTGGCTCGTTGTCAGGCCTGATCAGCCAGGACCAGAGTGCCCTGGCCGGCCTGGTGCGGGTGGCCACCACCGACGGAGTGGGAGCCGTGTTTGTCACCCCGTCGCTGGTGCGCCTCCAGCAGCAGAACCCGCAGCTGAACATTGAAATGCTGAGCGCCACCCGGAAAGTCAGCCAGAACCGGTCAGGGGTGGACCTGGAGATCGTGGTGGGCCGGGCCGACGTCAGCACCGCCCAGACCATCTTCCTGAGCAACTACTACCTGCGCCTCTACGCCAGCCGCGGCTATGCCGCGCAGCAGGGCCTGCCGGAAACGCTCGACGACGTGGGGCAGCACGCGTTCGTCTCTTACGTGGAGTCTGCGCTCCAGGTGGCGGAGCTTGGGCCCCGCTGGTCATCGCAGCTTCCGACGCCCAGGACGAGCTTCCAGGCCACCAGCGTGTTCGCCCAGGTGGAGGCGGTGCGCCAAGGCGCCGGCATAGGGCTGCTGCCGAACTTCATGGTGGGAGACCGCGAAGATTTCGTCCACGTGCTGCCGGGTGAGTTTGAGCGCCAGTTGCCCATCTGGGCCGTTGCCAGGCCGGAATCGCTCCGCTCGGTCCGGGTACAGGCCGTGATCGCGGCCCTGAAGGACGAGGTGAAGGAGCGCTCTGTGCTGCTCGCCGGCTGAAGATCCGGCCCGACGGGTCAGGCCGGAGGAGTCAGGCCCGACGAGTGCGGCGCGACGGTTCAGGCCTGGAAGAGCCGCCGCACTACCTGTCCCGCGGCGAGCGCATCAAGGCCCTCGTTGATCTCGCTGAGTGGCCGGGTGTCGGTGTGCAGCAGCTCAACGGGCAGCTTGCCTTCCCGCCAGTACGCCAGGTACTTGGGGATGTCCCGTGCGGGAACGGCGTCACCCATGTAGGAGCCCAGCAGCCGCTTGCCGGCGCCGGCGAACTGCAGGGCAGGTACGGTCAATTCGGCGGACGGGTGGGGCAGGCCCACCGAGACCACTGCGCCACCCCTGGTGACCTGCTCGAGGCAGGACGCGATCACAGCGGCCGAGCCCACCGCCTCGACGGCAACGTCGACGCCGTCGCCGGCTGCTTCCCCGATCAGCCGTCCCGCGTCCTCCGGCGTCCCCACCGCGGTGGCCCCGGCGTCGCGGGCCAGTTGGTGCTTCCCCTGGTTGGGATCGATGGCGATGACGCTGGCGGCCCCGGCGAGGCGGGCTGCCATCACGGCGGACAGGCCCACCGCGCCCAGGCCGAACACTGCCACGGACTGGCCGGGGCGGACTCCTGCGGTGTTGAACACCGCTCCCATTCCGGTGAGCACGGCGCAACCAAACATCGCAGCGACGGTGTCCGGGACGTCGTCGTCAATCACCACCACTGATTCCTGGGCAACCACCGCGTAGTCAGCGAAGGCGGATACGCCCAGGTGGTGGTTGATGCGGCCGCCCTCCGGCGTCCGCAACAGCGCCGGACCGTGGAGCAGGTCTCCGGATCCGTTCACCTCAGCTGCCCGGTGGCAGAGCGCTGGCCTGCCTGCCAAGCAGGCCCGGCACTGGCCGCAGCTGGGAACGAACACCAAAACCACGTGGTCACCCACGGACACGTCGGAGACGCCGTCTCCTACGGATACCACCCGCCCCACGGCCTCGTGTCCCAGGGCCATGGGAAGGGGCCGGACGCGGGAACCGTCCACCACTGACAGGTCCGAATGGCACAGGCTCGAGTAGGTGATGGAAACTCCGAGTTCACCGGTGCGCGGCTCCGGCTGGTCCAGTTCCTGCACCAGCAGTGGCCGGGACTCGGCATAACTTTGCTTTACCCCTGCTGCGGCCGGGGCGGGAACGGTGGAGTAGAGGACGGCGGCTTTCATGGGCCTACTTCTTGCTGGCAGCGAGCAGGTCTGCCGTGCCCTTGGCGTCGGCAGCGTCAACATCGTGCAGCGAGATGCCCCGGGTTTCCTTCAGGAAGAAGACCGCGACGGCGGTGATGGCACAGGCGATGAGCAGGTACACCGCTACCGGGACGGAGGACTTGTAGGTGCCCAGGAGCGAGGCAGCGATGATCGGGGCCAGGGAACCCGCCACGATGGACGTCACCTGGTACCCCAGGGAGACGCCGGAGTAGCGCATCCGGGTGGGGAACATTTCCGCCATGATGGCCGGCTGCCCGGCATACATGAAGGCGTGGAACACCAGGCCGATCATGATGGCCGCCAGGATGACGAAGTCGTTCTTCGTGTCCATCATGGGGAAGGCGAAGAAGCCCCAGGTGGCACCCATGACGGCGCCGGCCATGTAGACGGGCTTGCGGCCGAAGCGGTCCGACAACTTGCCCACCATGGGGACCACCGAGAAGTGGACGGCATGGGCAACAAGCAGCAGCAGGAGGATCCGCGTGGTGTCGGCCTGGACAACGGTCTTTAGGTACGTGATGGAGAACGTGACCACCAGGTAATAGAGGATGTTCTCCGCAAAGCGCAGGCCCATGGCAGTGAAGACGCCGCGCGGGTACCGCCGGAACACCTCAGCCACGCCGTAGCCCTTGTGGCCGGCGTCCACTTCCTTACGGGCCTCCAGGAAGATGGGGGCGTCGTTGACCTTGGTGCGGATGTAGTAGCCGATCAGGACGATCACGGCGGAGAGCCAGAACGCCACGCGCCAGCCCCAGCCCAGGAACGCGTCCTGGGTCAGCGTGGAGGACAGGACGAACAATACGGCCGTGGCCAGGAGGTTTCCCAGCGGCACCGCCGACTGCGGCCAGCTGGCCCAGAAGCCGCGGGACTTGCTGGGGCTGTGCTCTGCGACGAGGAGGACGGCGCCGCCCCACTCCCCGCCCACGGCGAAGCCCTGGGCGAACCGGAGGAAAACCAGAAGCGCAGGCGCCCAGTAGCCGATCTGCCCAAAGGTGGGCAGGCAGCCCATGAGGAAGGTGGAGACGCCCACCAGGATGATGCTCAGCTGCAGCAGCTGCTTGCGGCCGAACTTGTCGCCGAAGTGGCCAAAGACGATGCCGCCGATAGGGCGTGCGACAAAACCGACGGCATAGGTGAGGAAGGCGGCGATGATGCCGTCCAGTTCGGTGCCGGCGTTGGGAAAGAAGGCCTTCCCGAACACCAGGGTGGCGGCCGATGCGTAGAGGAAGAATTCATACCATTCCACGACCGTGCCGGCCATGGACGCCGTCACCACTTTCTTCAGGCCTGAGGCCTTGACGTCGGGTTCCTCTGTACGCCTTGCGGCGGAGCTTTCCGTACTCATGCGAACTCCTTCGGCGTCGTCGTCGACGCCACGGGGACCAGTCAATGGGGCCCGGGGTGTGATGCACACCACGGACACCGGATTCGATTGAGTATGGTCTGCCCGCGGTGCAACCTCAACGCCAAATAGTGCAGAAGGCATCTGCAGGAATGCACATTGCCGGCTGTCCTCCCGGCGGCGGCTACGCCAGGAAACTGCTCCGGAGCTGGCTGCCCAGCTGTCCAATTTCGGTCAGGAACCCGTCGTGCCCGATCGGCGCCCGGATGAGGTGGACATCCACGTCCCCGGGCAGGGCCTGGGCAAGCTCGTGGGACTGCGATGGGAAATAGAGCCGGTCGGAGTCGACGGCGGCCACAAAGAACCGTGCCGTGGATGCGGCCAGGGTTTCGGCCAAGGTTCCCCGTCCCCGGCAGACGTCGTGGCTCATCAGCGCTTCGGTCAGGGCAATATAGCTGTTGGCGTCAAAGCGCTTCACCAGCTTGTTGCCCTGGTGGTCCAGGTAGCTTTCCACCTGGTAGCGGCCGCGGGAGGCCAGGACTTCCCCCCGCAGTGGCGATTCCGGCGCCTGGGGTTCCCGTCCGAAACGGCCTTCCAGCTCGGTGGCGGACCGGTAGGTGATGTGGGCGATCCTGCGGGCGAGGGCCAGTCCCTCTTCCGGACTCCGGCCGCCGTAGTAGTCCCCGCCGTTGAAGTTGGGATCCTGCCTGATGGCCAGGGTCTGCGCCTGGGCGAAGGCAATCTGTTCGGCAGTACTGGCGGCTCCGACGGAGATCACGGCGCAGCGCTGCACCCTGTCCGGGTACGTCACAGCCCATTCCAGGGCCCGTGCACCGCCCATGGAGCCGCCCAGGACGGCGAACCAGCTCTTGATGCCCAGCTGGTCCGCCAGCCGGGCCTCGGCAACAGTACTGTCGCGCAGCGTGACCAGGGGAAACCTGGAGCCCCAGGGCTTCCCATCAGGCGCGGGCGACGACGGCCCGGTGGACCCGTAGCAGCCGCCCACGATGTTGATGGACACCACGAAGAAACGGTCCGTGTCCACGGGGGCTCCAGGGCCGGCCAGCTGCTCCCACCAACCTTCTTCGTCGGTGTCGCCGCGGGTCACGTGGGTGCTGCCGGTCAGTGCGTGCTCGATCAGGATGGCGTTGCTGGCGTCCGCGTTGAGCGTGCCCCAGGTTTCGTAGGCCAGGGTGACGTCCGGGAGGTAGCCTCCGGCTTCGAGTTCCAGTCCCCCGATGGAGGCGTAACGGACAATTCCGTGTTCAGGGATGGCGGTTCGGGCGACGGTAACCGTCATGGCAAGACCTCTTCTACGCGCTTGCCCGCCGTCGTCTGACCGGCAGGCCAGGTCCTCACCCGGGGCACCCCACCGCGGATGGAGGGTTGCCGGCCAGCAAGCCGGGGCTGTCACTGGCACTCATGACCTGGTTCGAGTGTACGAAACACCCCCCGCTCCAGGCCAAGAGTATGACTGGTTGTGACTTCCCGGCTTGCCGGCCGGCACGTGCTGCGCCCTCGCGGTTGGGTCTAGGCGCCGGTGCCCTTGGCGGCCCGGAAGCCTGCCTCCAGGTCAGCCAGGATGTCGTCGATGTGCTCCAAACCGACGGAAAGCCGGACCAGGCCCGGGTGAACGCCGGCCACAACCTGCTGCTCCGGCGAAAGCTGGCTGTGCGTGGTCGACGCCGGGTGGATGACCAGGGAACGCACGTCGCCGATGTTGGCCACGTGGGAGTGCAGCTCCAGTGCGTCGACGAAGCGCTTGCCGGCTTCCGCGCCGCCGGCCAGGTTGAAGGCGACCACGGCGCCCGTTCCCTTTGGCCCGTACTTGCGGCCACGCTCGTACCAGGGGCTGGACGGCAGCCCCGCGTAGGCGACGGACTCGACGTCGTCCCTTGCCTCCAGCCAGCGCGCAACCTCCGTTGCGTTCGCAACGTGGCGCTCCACCCGCAGGCTCAAGGTCTCCAGGCCTTGGGAAATCAGGAACGCGTTGAAGGGCGAGACCGCCGAGCCAAGGTCGCGCAGCAACTGCACCCGGGCCTTGAGGATGTAGGAGAGGTTGGCGCCGAGCGCGCCGCCTTCGCCGAGGTCGCGTGCGTAGACCAGGCCGTTATAGGTGGGGTCCGGGGTGTTGAAGCCGGGGTAACGTTCCGGGTCCTTGCCGAAATCGAACCTGCCGGAATCGACGATGACGCCGGCGATGGCCGAGCCGTGGCCGCCCAGGTATTTGGTGGCCGAGTGGATGACGATGTCCGCGCCCCACTCCAATGGGCGGATCAGGTATGGGGTGGAAAGGGTGTTGTCCACGATCAGGGGCACGCCGGCCTGGTGGGCCACTTCGGAGATGCCCTCAATATCCAGGACGTCCTGGCGCGGGTTGGACACCACTTCACCGAAGAAGAGCTTGGTATTGGGCTGCACGGCGCCGCGCCACTGGTCCAGATTGTCAGGATCAGCCACGAAGGTCACCGAGATGCCGAACTTCTTCAACGTGTGGGCGAACAGGTTGTAGGTTCCGCCGTAAAGACTGGGGCTGGCCACTATATGGTCGCCTGCCTCGGCGATGTTCAGCACCGCGAACGTCTCCGCGGCCTGGCCGGAGCTCAGCAGCAATGCCGCCAGGCCGCCTTCAAGGCTTGCGATACGTTGCTCGACGGCGTCCTGGGTGGGATTGCCAATGCGGGTGTAGATGGGTGCAAGTTCGGCCAGGGCGAAGCGGTTGGCCGCGCTCTCGGCACTGGGGAACACGAAGGACGTGGTCTGGTAGATGGGAAGGGCGCGGGCTCCGGTGGCGCTGTCAGGCTCCTGGCCGGCATGGATCTGGCGGGTTTCGAAGGACCATCCGTTGGACATCTCAGTCTCCTATGACATGGGCCCGGCATGCTGGGAGCACCACGGGCCGCGCTTGCTCTCCGGCCATTGCCGGACAGCCTGGTCCTCACCCGGGGCACCCCACCGCGGATGGAGGGTTGCCGGCCAGCGAGCCGGGGCTTGGCGCTGGCACTCATGACCTGGGCCCAGTCTAGGAACTTCAATCCGGCCCGGACAGCATTGTGACGAACATGGTCTTGGCGCAGGCCCAGGGGCATTTGGACAGGGACGGCGGCTGCCCAAAATGCCAGTAAGGGTACCCTTAGCTGAGAGCCCGATCACAAAGTGCCAAGATGTTCGCATGCGCATGGATCACGTCTCTTACGCCTGTGAACACGATGGCCTCGCGGCCACTACCGAACGTATTGCAACTGCCCTCGGCGTTGAGGCAGTGAAGGGTGGCGTACACCCCCGCTTCGGAACCCGGAATATGATCATCCCCCTGGCGGGCCACAAGTACCTCGAAGTCGTCGAGGTCCTTGACCACCCGGCGTCGGACAAGGCACCGTTCGGGCAGGCAGTGCGTGCCCGCTCCGCTGCCGGCGGCGGCTGGATGGGCTGGTGCGTCGAAGTGGACGACCTCGCCCCCTTCGAGGAACGCCTGGGCCGCGCTGCCGTGAACGGCAACCGCAAGTTCCCGGACGGCCGCGAGCTGGTCTGGAAGCAAATTGGCATCCTGGGCCTCATCGCCGATCCCCAGGTGCCGTACATGCTCAAGTGGGAGGGCGACCCCTCCCTCCACCCGTCCCACGCTTACGAGAGCAACCTCAAGATGAGCTGCCTGACCATCGCCGGTTCCGCCTCGCGCGTCACCGAGTGGCTCGGTGAGCCCGTGGAGAAGCCGCTCGAGGACGTTGCGGTGGAATGGGTGGCCCCGCACGGTACGCCGGGCATCCTCTCGGTCACCTTTGAGACCGCCAACGGAGCCGTCACCATCTGACCCTTCCCCTTCCTCCCGGACCACTCCGGGGAGGTCCCCGGGTTGTGCCCGGGCAAACTTCGGCCGCCATTGGGTGGTGACAACGGCGTCACCACCCAATGGCGGCCGAATCCATTTAAGCGGCTGCCGCGCCAAAGTGAGGGTCGCGTCTTTTTCTACGCAACGCGTGCTCTTTTTCGCGCCACACATTTGGGCTGCGACATGCAACCTTCGCGTCGAAAACGTACGACGACGGCGGCCCGCTTCGGTGCGCCGGCTCACCTGCGCAGGCAGCGCCACCGGTTTGATCTGTAATTGTCAGACCCCCGTTGGATGCTGTGGGTATGGGAATCGGCGGTGGTCTTGGGGTGATGTTGGAGGGTGTTCGTGCCTCTGTTGCTGCCCTGGATGCGCTGGAGCGGGAGGACGCTTCCCTGGCATCCGGTTTGGATGTTGGTTTCGGTGTTGGTGCTGGTGTGGATGTGTTGCAGCGGCGCTATGAGATCCGGCTGGAGCGGCTGGAGCTTACGTCCCGTTTGGAGGCGCAGCTTGCAGCAGTGACGGCGCAGGACGCCGCCGACGCCGCCGGGTTCCAGGAGGCGATGACCCCGCCGGACGCTTCGATCGAGGACCGCACGTACGGGCAGATGTCGGTGGTGGAGGAGATCGCCGGGGTCCTCACCATCGGCTCCGCCGCAGCAGGCGCGTTGGTGGAGCAGTCCCGCCGGGTCTGTTCCCTACCGCCGGTGTTCGAGGCCCTGTCCACCGGAACCATGTCGTGGCAGCACGCCCGCGTCGTCGCGGACGAAACCGAAGGCCTTGACGCTGTCGGGGCTGCCGGGCTGGTGGCGCACTTCTTCGACCCCGCCGCACCCGATCCGGCCCGGGGTGCCGCGCCCGGTGAACTGGTCCCGTCCCGGTTCCGGGCCAAGATCCGGGGCTGGCGGGAACGCCACCACCCCGAATCAATCCAAAAGCGCCATGTAAAAGGTTTGGCAAACCGGCGGATGGAGTACACCCCGGACCGGGACGGCATGGCCTGGATCTCCCTCTACCTTCCCGGCGATACCGCGTGCGCCATCTGGAACCGGACCACCGCCACCGCCCGCGGCCTCCAAGGCCCCAACGAACCCCGCACGCTCACCCAACTCCGCCCCGACATCGCCGCATCACTGCTGCTCGGCGCCGGCAATGCTCTTGGCGGGGAGAGTGGCGCGGGACCCGCAGGAGTCACCGCCATCGGGAAAGTCCCCACGCCGAGGGCCGACGTCCTGGTCACCGTGCCCGTGTTCTCGCTCCTCGGCCTCACCGACGAACCAGCAATGCTGGACGGCTTCGGCCCGATCCCCGCGTCCATGGCCCGCAAACTCCTCGCCGGTGGCGCGGACTCCTTCTACCGGGTCCTCGTCGACCCGCGGGACGGGGCGCCCCTGGAGATCGGCAGGAAGAACTACCGGCTCACGGGGGCCATCAAACGCTGGATCAGGCTGCGCGATGCCCAATGCACGTTCCCCGGCTGCACCAACAAGACCCCCGACAACGAAACAGACCACCTCCAAGCGTGGGAACACGGCGGCGCCACCAACGTCAGCAACCTGGCCCAGCTCTGCCGTAAGCACCATCGGCTCAAACATCACAGCCAATGGGCCCCCGGCCCGGCCACGAGCAAGGACCCACCGGGCTGGACCTCACCCACCGGACGCCACTACAACCCCGAACACCAGGATTCAGAACCAACCCACTGGCCACCGGGGAGCCTGCCGGCGCACGCTGTTCGGGGTGCCGTTGTGGCAGGGGTTGAATTGGGGGCCACCGGGCCAGTCGAGGACGGGCAGTGGCAGCAGCTCCTCGCATCGATGCCGCCGTGGTCTGATCCTCCTGTCGAAGAACCACCAAGTGAGGACCTTCTGGACCCCGGCGAGCTTCGCCCCGCGGATCCCCTGTGGGATGAGTTCCATGCAAGGTTTTACGAGCTGCCCGCTGACCCGCAGGCGGACTGGCAGTGCTGTTACACCTGAAGTGAGGGCGGAAAACAGCGCGCAGGCCGCGGCAGGAGCTAGGGCCCGCCCAGCAGGCCGCAGCCAACATTTCTTTCGGCAGTTCTCACGACGATGAATACTCGGGCCTCGTCGGAGGAGGGCGCGGCGAGGATGTCGGCTCCACCGGCGGTTTTGCCTTGGACCGTCAGGAGGGAAACATCAGTCCGTGCGGGCTCCGGGTAAGGACCGCAGTTGTACTCGCGCCCGGCAAACTGGACTTTGGAAGGAACCTCTCGAGGCCAGAGCACCCAGTCCGACGTCTGTTCATGGATGCTCCACAATCGCCCAATGAGCAAACATCCGGCCAACGCCAAGACGGCACTCCCCAAGGCCAATCCGTGTCGTAGTCCCCCACCCATGCTGCAAGACTTCACGAAGGCATGCTTGGAATCAACAAGAACCCGCAACTAGGGCTACTGCAGGCCGGACCACCGCCCAGCGGTCGTTCAGTCGGGTACCGGCAGACCGCGGCGGCCATAGCTGTACAGCTACCCCAGCCCCACGGCCTTGCCGAAGAGGCTGAAGCCGACGAATGCCACGATGTCCAGCAGCGCATGGGCGATGACCAGCGGCATGACGCGCTTGGTGCGCGTATAGAGCCAGGCGAAGACCACCCCCATCACAGCGTTGCCAATGAAGGGACCGAAGCCTTGGTAAAGGTGGTAGCTGCCACGCAGCACGGAGCTCACGGCGATGGCCAGTGGCGTGCTCCAGCCGAACTTGCCGAAGCGGTCCATCAGGTACCCCACCACGATGACTTCCTCGAGCACCGCGTGGCGCATCGCCGAGAGGACCAGGACTGGAACGGTCCACCAGTAGGCGTCCAGGGCACTGGGGATGATGGCTGTGGTGATGCCGAGCGCCCGGCCGGCCGCATAGAGCCCCAAGGACGGTATCCCAATCAGCGCGGCCAGCCCCAGGCCTTGCAGCAGGTCCATTCCGGGCCGGGCGAAGTTGAACCCCAGCTTCCGGAATGCTGAACCGGAGTTCCGTGCGTCGCCGGGGGAAGCTTGGCGCTGGTCGGTGAGGAAGTAGAGAACCAGCAGCACAGGAACCAGCGCAAAGATGATGTCGAGCAGCTGGTACGTCAAGTCGAAGTACTCGCGGGTGCTCTGCGATCGGTTCAGGGTGGACGTGCCCTCGGCCAGCGGGGCGCGGGTCATCTTGTCCAGCAGCTGCACCACGGAGTAGACGGCGGACTGGCCCAGGGACAGCCCCAGGACGATCCAGACTTCGAGCCGCAGCCGACGGCGGGAGGGAACCAGCATGTTCCCATCTTGCCTTCAGTTTCTGGATCCTGCCTGACGGAACTCCCCACAGCCTCCCGGGGTCATCAGGCAGGTGCCACGATCACTTCCGTGCCGTTGGCTTCAAAGGCTGCCTTGTCCCGCGCAGAGATCCCGGAATCGGTGATCAGCCGGGTGAAGTCGTAGCCGTCCATCGTGGCAAAAGCCCGCACGCCAACTTTGGAGGAGTCAGCCAGGA
This sequence comes from Pseudarthrobacter sp. CC12, assembly GCF_039907755.1. Classification (NCBI taxonomy): domain Bacteria; kingdom Bacillati; phylum Actinomycetota; class Actinomycetes; order Micrococcales; family Micrococcaceae; genus Pseudarthrobacter; species Pseudarthrobacter sp. CC12. The sequence goes on from NZ_JARDJH010000004.1 coordinate 180,284, forward strand.
CGTAGGACACCCTGGCACGGGACGCCAGCAGGGCATTGACGGAAGCCTCCCCCTCCCCGGTATTGGTGGGTCCCACCTCCGGGTCGATGCCGTTGACACCGATGAAGGCAATGTCCAGCACCACCTTCTGCATGATGATGTCGGTGTAAGGGCCTACGAGCTCGTATGACCGGGGGTTGAGGATGCCGCCTGTCACCATCACCTTGATGTTGGGCCGGACCGCCAACTGGCCCGCAATGTTGATGGCGTTCGTTACGACGGTGAGCGTCGGCTGGTTGGAGGGCGCATTCAAGTCCTCCCGGGTGGCCAGGATCTGCGCAAGCGCGGTGCTGGTGGTGCCCCCGCAGAGACCGATGACGTCGCCGGGCCGGATTAGGGCAGCGGCGCACTGGGCGATCTGTTCCTTTGCTTCGGCATGGTCGTCGCGGTTGTAACGCCCGGGCAGGTCATACGCCAGGGCGCCTGTGGTGGCGCCGCCGCGCGTCCGCGTCAGCAGGCGGCGCTTGGCAAGGCTGTCCAGGTCGCGCCGGGCCGTGGCAGGGGAAACGTTGAGGGTGCTGACGATTTCATCGACCTCCACCTGGCCGGTCCTGGCGAGCAGGTCCAGAATCGCTGTCAGCCGGTCGGTGCGCGTCATGCAAGCAGGCCTTTCGATACATCAGCCACCGCATTGGGATGACGTTTCCTGATTCTAACCGGACGGAAAAGATCAGGAACAATCATACAGCAGGAGTCCTGCTAACGCTCCCGCACCCCGGCCCGCCACACAGCGTACGTCAATGGCATCCCGGGCCGGTAAGCGAGATGGGTCGCGGATGGCGCATTCAACAGGTGCAGGTCGGCCCGGTGTCCGACGGCGATGGATCCCACGGCGCGTTCGCCGTCGGTGTCCCGGCCGGCTTCCTTGTGCAACGCCAGCGCACCGCCGTAGGTAGCGGCACGGACGGCCTCGTGCACGCTCAGGCGCATCTGGAGCACTGCCGTTGTCACGCAAAAAGCCATGGAGCTGGTGTACGACGTGCCGGGGTTGCAGTTGGACGCCAGTGCCACCTGCACCCCCGCGTCGAGAAGTTCGCGGGCGGGAGCCAACGGCTGGCGGGTGGAGAGGTCGCAGGCAGGAAGGCACGTGGCAACGGTGCCCCGCTCCCCCGTTCCCACGGCCGGGTCCCAGCCGGACCAGGACGACGCCAAGGCTTTCACGTCCTGCGCGGCTAAGTAGTTCACGTGGTCCACGCTGGCCGCGCCAAGCTCCACGGCCAGCTGTACGCCGGGGCCCTCGCCGAGCTGGTTGCCGTGGACCCTCAGGCCCAGGCCGGCCTCGCGGCAGGCCATGAGCACACGGCGGGATTGCTCGGCGTTGAACGCACCCTCCTCGCAGAACACATCGGCCCACTGGACATAAGGGCGGACCGCAGCGAGCATCGGCCCGCAGACCAGGTCTGTGTATTCCTCCGGGTCCTGCCCGGCTGGAACCAGGTGTGCCCCAAGGTAGGTCACCTGGTCCGCAATGGTGGAGGCAATACGCGCGCTCCGGGCCTCGTGCTCAACGTCCAGGCCGTAGCCGGTCTTGGTTTCCAGGTAGGTGGTGCCCTGCGAGACTGCTTCGGCAACCCGCCCCATGGCCAGGCGGGTGAGATCGAAATCGGACGTGGCGCGCGTGGCGTTCATGGTGACGGCGATGCCACCGGCAGCGTAGGACTCCCCAGCCATCCGGGCTTCGAATTCTGCGGTGCGGTCCCCGGCGAACAGCAGGTGGCTGTGGGAGTCCACCCATCCTGGCAGCATGGCCCGGCCGCCGGCATCGACGGCTTCATCCGCCGGCGGAGCATCGGCCGCCGCCCCGATCCAGGAAATCCGTTCACCCTCGACCACCACCGCCGCGTCCCTCAGGACCCGGTGTTCCAGGTCCTGCGTCATCAGCTCGGCGATATTGGTGATCAAGGTGCTCATGAAATCATTCTTCAGCGTCTGACGGACCAGCGCGTGGCTGCCAGGGCCTGCGCTGTCCGGGATTCCGGACCGTCCACAGCCCCATCGCCAGGGACGGCGCCGCCGGAAGAGCCCAGCCCCGCAAGGATCTGGCCGGCGGCGAACTCCGCCAGCGCCGCCGACGTCTGGAATCCGTAGCCGCCCTGGCCCGCGAGCCAGTAGAACCCGGACGCTTCAGCGTCGAACCCGGCTACGGGCACCCCGTCCGCGGCTTCGGTGCGCAGGCCGGTCCAGGCCCGGCGCACTCCGGTGATCCCCAGGCTGGTGAACGCGTTGAGCTTCTCCATCAGGCGCTCCACATCACCTGGATTGGGCCGTGCGTCCTCGGGCCCGCTGGGCACCGTCTCCGATGGGGAAATCAGCACGTCATGGCCGTCGGGGCGGAAATAGAAAGTGTTGTCCGCCGCTGCCACCATGGGGGTGGCAGCGGGCAGGGGATGGTCGACGGCGGCAATCGCCGCAGTGCGCCGGTACGGCTGGAGGCCCAGCTTCTCGACGCCGCTGAGCACCGCCAGCTCATCGGCCCAGGCACCTGCCGCATTGACCAGTACCGCGGCTTCAAAGCCCTCGGCGCCAGCCCCCACCTGCCACCCTGAACCCAGTCGCTGTGCCGAATGCACGCGGGCACCGGTGATGATGTCCGCTCCGGCGGCGAGAGCCCGCTTGCGGTGGTCCTCCAGCAGAAGGGGCGCATTGCAGCCAAAGGAGCCGGTATCAAGTCCGGCGGCTTCAAAGGTTCCCGGCTTCAGGGCCGGACACAGCTCGAGGGCACGGTCCACCGCAATGGGCTGCATATGTCCGCTGGCCTCCGCGGCAACATCCTCCGCCGAGCCCACGAGCATGAAGCTGCGCGGCGCCAGGACCGCTTCCGGCGCTTCGGCGTCGCGGGCCGCGAGCAGTTCGAGGGTCCGGACGGTGAGCTCCTGCACCACGGGCGGCCCGTAGCTGGGAATCAGCTGGCGGGCGGAGCGGGAGGACGTGTGGTACGCCAACTCCTGCTCCGCCTCCACCAGTGCAACGCTGCAGCGGCCGGCGAGCGCGGACGCGAGGGACAGGCCGGCGATGCCGCCGCCCACAATCAGGACATCGTAGTGTGCTGCCATTGGTCCATCCTGACAGAGATCATGCGTCCCGGTACCCTCCGTTTCAGGGGAAATCCTGTCAGGCTGCCGCCTCGGCACGGCTGGCGACGAAGGCACGCACGCACGCTTCGACGTCGTCCGCTGAATGTGCGGCTGAAAGCTGCACCCGGATCCTTGCAGCACCGCGGGGGACCACGGGGAAGCTGAAGGCCGTGACGAAGACACCGTGCTGCAGCATCCGGTCCGCCACCTTGGCCGCCATGACGGCGTCGCCAAACATGACCGGGACAATGGCGTGCTCGCCGGGAAGCAGGTCGAAGCCCTCCTCGGTCATCCGGCGGCGGAACAGCCCGGCGTTTTCGAACAGGCGGCGGCGAAGGTCGGCCGAGTTCTGCACCAGGTCAAGCGCCTTGAGGGTCGCGGCAACAATGGCGGGAGCCAGGGAATTGGAGAACAGGTAGGGCCGCGCCTTCTGGCGCAGCATGGCCACGATCTCCCCGCGTCCGGAGACGTACCCGCCCGACGCTCCGCCCAGAGCCTTGCCGAAGGTGCCGGTGTAGATGTCCACCCGGTCAGAGACGCCGGCGTGCTCGGGAGTGCCCGCACCGGTGGCGCCCATGAAGCCCACCGCGTGGGAATCGTCCACCATGACCATGGCGCCGTACTTTTCGGCGAGGTCGCAGATGGCCTCAAGCGGGGCCAGGTAGCCGTCCATGGAGAACACGCCGTCGGTGACGATCAGGGTCCGCCGGGCATCCTGTGCTTCCTGCAGGCGGGCCTCGAGTTCGGCCATGTCCTGGTTGGCGTAGCGGTAGCGGCGGGCCTTGCAGAGGCGGATGCCGTCAATGATGGAAGCGTGGTTGAGCGCGTCGGAAATCACGGCGTCGTCCGGTCCGAGCAGGGACTCAAACACGCCGCCGTTGGCGTCGAAGCAGCTGGAGAACAGGATGGTGTCCTCGGTGCCCAGGAACGCGGAGACCTTGGCTTCCAGCTGCAGGTGCAGGTCCTGGGTGCCGCAGATGAAGCGGACGCTTGCCATGCCGAAGCCGCGCTCATCCATGGCCGCCTTGGCCGTGCGGATGATGTCCGGGTGGTCAGCCAAGCCCAGGTAGTTGTTGGCGCAGAAGTTCAGCACGTCGGCTCCGGGGCCGCCAATCTGCCCGGCGGTGATGTGGCTGGACTGCGGCGAGCTGATGCTGCGCTCGGTCTTGTACAGTCCGGCGGTGCGGATCTCGTCCAGCTCTTCGCGCAGCTGGTCCTTGATGGAGGTGAACATGGGGTTCCTTACAGTCGGGTCCAGTCGAGGACAACTTTGCCGCCCACGCCGCTGCGGGCAATGTCGAAGCCTTTTTCCCAGTCCGTGGCGGACAGCGTGTCCGTCACCACGGCAGAGATGCCGGCGTGCAGCACGGGGTTGGAGGAGAGCATGGCGCTCATGGCGTACCAGGTTTCGTACATCTCGCGGCCGTAGATGCCTTTGAGCGTGAGCATGTGGGTGACCACCTTGCCCCAGTCGATGGTGATCTCCTGGCTGGGCAGGCCCAGCATGGCGATCCGGCCGCCGTGGTTCATGTTGTCGATCATCTCAGGCAGGGCGGAGGGGTGGCCGGACATTTCCATTCCGACGTCGAAGCCTTCGCGCATGCCCAGCTCACGCTGGGCATCGCGCACCCGGGTGGTGGAGACATCGATGGCAAGGTCGGCCCCGAGCTGCCGGGCCAGGTCCAGCCGCGGCCGGGAAACGTCCGTGATGGCAATCTTGCGGGCCCCTGCGTGCCGGGCCACGGCGATGGCCATGAGCCCGATGGGGCCTGCGCCGGTGATGAGCACGTCCTCCCCCACCAGCGGAAAGCTGAGCGCGGTGTGGACGGCGTTTCCAAAGGGGTCGAAGATGGCACCGAGTTCGGGCGTGACGGAGGGATCGTGGTGGACCCAGACGTTGGTTTCGGGGATGACGACGTACTCAGCGAAGGCACCATCGCGCTGGACGCCGACGCTGACCGTGTGGATGCACATCTGGCGGCGCCCGGCCCGGCAGTTCCGGCAGATGCCGCAGACCACGTGGCCTTCGCCCGACACCCTGTCACCTACTTTGACTTCGCGGACGTCCTCGCCCACTGCAACCACTTCGCCATAGAATTCGTGGCCGGCAATCAGGGGCGCCTCGATGATCCCCTGCGCCCAGGCGTCCCAGGACTGGATGTGGAGGTCCGTGCCGCAGATCCCGGTGGTCATGACGCGGATCTTCACGTCGGCCGGGCCGGCTTCGGGTTCGGGCCGGTCGACGAGCTCGAAGCCGGCGTGCGGGCCGGCCTTATACAGGGCCTTCATTGGCGTCCTTACTGCTTGGCGTTCGCTCTGCGGGGTACCTCCCCATTGAAGCCCCGGTGATGCTTTAGCACAACCGGGATCTTCTCAATCGACGATGTAGCGTTTGCTAATGATTAGAGTGGATGCATGGAGGTTCATCAGCTGGAAATCCTGCGGGAGCTGGGCGCTTTGGGCAGCGTGAAGGCGGTGGCCGATACGCTCATGGTCACCCCGTCGGCCGTGTCGCAGCAACTGGCGCACCTGCAGCGCACCGTGGAGGTTCCGCTGACGCGCAAGGAGGGCCGCAACCTGGTGCTGACAGAGGCGGGACAGGTGCTCGCGGACGCGGGCGCCGCCGTCGTCAGCGCCATGGCCGAGGCCCGCGGTGCGCTGGGCACCTATCACGGCTCCCCTGCCGGCAGGGTGACCCTCAGTGGATTCCATAGCGCGGGGCAGGCCCTGTTCGCGCCGCTGGCGCGCATGCTGGACCGGCCGGAGCACCCGCGCATTGAATTGTCGGACGAGGACGTTGCCCAGCAGGACTTCCCCGCACTCACCGCCCGGTATGACCTGGTGCTCGCACACCGGATGGACCACAGCCCGCGCTGGCCGGCGGAACGGGTTGCCGTGATCCCCTTGGCGCATGAGCCGCTGGACGTGGCGCTGCCCGCAGGCCACCGGTTGGCCCGACAGGAGAAAGTCACGGCGGACGACGTCGGCGGCGAGGCCTGGGTGACCAGCCACCCCGGCTACTCCCCCGCCGATGTCCTGTCCGCCGTCGCTGCCGTCTCCAGCCGGGAGCCGAACATCATCCACCGCATCAACGACTACTCCACGGTGGCGGCGCTGGTGGCTGCCGGGGGCGTGGTGGGGCTGCTGCCCAGGTACACGGCGGGCCCGGTCCTGAACCCGGACATCGTGCTGCGGCCGCTGGAGGGCATCAGCACCCGGCGCCGGATCGACCTGCTGGCCAGGCCTGAGAACCTGAAGCGTCGGGCCGTGGTGATGGTCTGCGAGGCCCTGGAGGACATCATGGCAGGACTGGTGCAGCAGGGGTAGGCAGCGTGCCGCGGGCGCTCTGCCAAGGTGGCCGGACCGGCGCCGCTACGCCCCTTCGCCATCCTGATCGTCTCCGGCGCCCATCTTGTGGCCCATGCCATGCCCGCGTCCCAATCCCAAGCCGGGGCCGTCGCCGGCACCGTCAACGATCCGCTTGGCGGTGGCCTTGTCCCCGTCCTTTACGCCGGCTACCCGCACGGTGTCGCCGGCGGCGATGTCCGCTGGCGTTCCGTCTGCCGGCTTACGGCTGGCACCGTTGTCGGACGCTGGAAGTTTGGTGATCCTGGTGTCCGCGTTGACAGTGTAGGACTGCGTGAAGCCGTCCTCGCTCTTGACGGTGATGGCGGAGTCGCTGACGGACTCCACGGTTCCGCGCTGTTCGAGGACGGTTTGGAAGGTTCCGTCGGGCTGCTTGACCACACCCTCACCATGCAGCGGCTGGGCGCGCTGGGACTTTTGTTGCCCGGGTGCCTTCTGCTGGCCTGGCGCTTTCTGCTGTCCGGGTGCCTTCTGCTGGCCCGGTGCGGTCTGCGAGGGGTTCGGCGCGGCCTGGGAGGGGGACGGCGTTGGCGTCCCGCTTGCCGACCAGGCGAGGGCGGCTCCCGTCCCGGTGAGTGCCACGGCTACGGCACCGGCCAGCACCGCCTTGCGCATCCTCTTAGGTTCCCGGACCATGGTTGTTCCTCCCGCACGCAGGCAGGGCACCGGCGCCCTGTGGGCTCCAGTGTAAGTCCGCCACGCCGGCGCGGCCACGGGTACTTTGCGGCCGGCGGCACCTGAGTACTTAAAGCCCAACTGGGCCGCAGTCAATGTCGTTATGGGCGCCCAAAACGACATCAACTGCGACCCAGTTGGGTGTGCGGGTACTAGACGGTGACGCCCAGTTTCTCCAGGATGAGTTCCCGGACGCGGCCCGCGTCGGCCTGGCCGCGGGTGGCCTTCATGACCCCGCCAACGATCGCGCCGATGGCCTGCACCTTGCCGCCGCGGATCTTGTCCGCGACGTCGGGCTGCGCGGCCAGTGCGGCGTCGATGGCTTCGAGGAGGGGCCCGTCGTCGGACACGACGGCCAGGCCGCGCTTCTCCACGATCTCCTCCGGGGTGCCTTCACCGGCGAGAACGCCGTCCAGCACCTGGGAGGCCATCTTGTTGTTGATCTTGCCCGCCTCAACCATGCGGCTCAGCTCCACCACCGTGGCAGCCTCAACGCCCAGCTGGCCGGGGTCCACGTCGGCGGCCTTGGCGCGGCCCACGATCTCACCCATCCACCACTTGCGGGCCACGGAAGCCGTGGCGCCGGCGGCGATGGTTTCCTCGATCTCGTCCAGGACGCCGGCGTTCACCACGTCCCGGAATTCGAGGTCGGAGTAGCCCCAGTCGGCCTTGAGGCGCTTGCGGCGCTCGGCGGGCGGCTCGGGCAGGGTGGCGCGCAGTTCCTCCACCCATTCACGGGATGCCACCACGGGAACCAGGTCCGGTTCCGGGAAGTAGCGGTAGTCGTCGGCGTCGGACTTGGCGCGGCCGGACGTGGTGGTGCGGGTGTCCTCGTGCCAGTGGCGGGTCTCCTGGATCACCGGTTCACCCGAGTCCAGGACAGCGGCGTGGCGCTGGATCTCGTAGCGGACGGCGTGTTCCACGGCGCGCAGCGAGTTCACGTTCTTGGTCTCGGAACGGATGCCGAACCGCTCACGGCCGTGCGGGCGGAGCGACACGTTCGCATCGCAGCGGACGTTGCCACGTTCCATCTTCGCGTCGGACACGCCCAGGTTCTTCACGATCTCCCGGACGGCCGCGACGTAGGCCTTGGCCAGTTCCGGTGCGCGGGACCCGGCTCCCTCGATGGGCTTGGTGACGATTTCCACCAGCGGCACACCCGCACGGTTGTAGTCCACCAGCGAGAAGTCTGCGCCCTGGATTCGGCCCGTGGCACCGCCCATGTGGGTCAGCTTCCCGGCATCCTCCTCCATGTGTGCGCGCTCGATCTCCACGCGGAACACGGTGCCGTCCTCGAGTTCAACATCGAGGTAGCCGTCGTACGCAATCGGCTCGTCGTACTGGGACGTCTGGAAGTTCTTGGGGGTGTCCGGGTAGAAGTACTGCTTCCGGGCGAAGCGGCAGGACTCGGCGATCTTGCAGTTCAGCGCCAGGCCGATCTTGATGGAGGACTCGATGGCCGTCTTGTTGACCACGGGCAGGACGCCGGGCATGCCCAGGTCCACCTCGTTGACATTGGTGTTGGGCTCGTCGCCGAAGACGTTCGGCGCGGAGGAGAACATCTTGGTCTTGGTGTTCAGCTCCACGTGGACCTCGAACCCGAGGACGGGATCGTACTTCTCCATGGCCTCTTCGAAGCTCAGGATGTGGTCAGTGCTCATTATTTTGCCTCCTGGGTTTCGAGGGTTCCGGCAGCGGCGGCGGCAAGGTCGGGAGCCTGTGCCAGCAGCGGGCCGCCCCATTTCGCCTCGAGCAGCGATTCAAGGACCGCGCCCACCCGGTACAAACGGGCGTCTTCGCGCGCGGGGGCCAGCAGCTGGATGCCGACGGGCAGCCCGTCCTCGTCCGCCAGGCCGCCTGGCAGCGACAGGCCGGGGACGCCCGCGAGGTTCGCGGGGATGGTGGCGACGTCGTTGAGGTACATGGCCAGCGGATCGTCCAGTTTTTCGCCGAGCGGGAACGCCGTGGTGGGGGCGGTGGGCGAGATCAGGACGTCAGCCTCGGCGAAGGCGGCCTCGAAGTCCCGCTGCACCAGGGTGCGGACCTTCTGGGCGGAGCCGTAGTAGGCGTCGTAGTAGCCCGCGGACAGGGCGTAGGTGCCCAGGATGATGCGGCGCTTGACTTCGTCGCCGAACCCGGCTGCACGGGTGGCACCCATGACGCGTTCGATGGTCATGGGGCCGTCTTCGGGGAGGACGCGCAGGCCGTACCGGACGCCGTCGAACTTGGCCAGGTTTGAGGATGCCTCGGACGGCATGATCAGGTAGTAGGCGCCCAGGGCGTACTGGAAGTTGGGGCAGGAGACCTCCACGATCTCGGCCCCGGCTTCTTTGAGCAGCTCCAGGGCATCGTTGAAACGGTTCTCGACCCCGGCCTGGTAGCCCTCGCCGTGCAGCTCTTTGATGATGCCGATCCGCAGCCCCTCGACGTTGCCGGTCTTGGCCGCGGCAACAAGGTCAGCCAACGGTTCCGGCAGCGAGGTGGAGTCGCGGGGATCGTGGCCGCCGATGACCTGGTGCAGGAGCGCGGAGTCCAGGACGGTGCGGGTGACCGGGCCGATCTGGTCCAGGGAGGATGCCATGGCAATGGCGCCGTAGCGGGAGACGCTGCCGTAGGTGGGCTTCACGCCCACGGTTCCGGTGACGGCGCCGGGCTGGCGGATGGAGCCGCCGGTGTCCGTGCCCAGGGCCAGGGGCGCCTCGAAAGCAGCGACGGCGGCAGCGGAGCCACCGCCGGAGCCGCCGGGGATCCGGTCCAGGTCCCAGGGGTTGCGGGTGGGACCGTACGCGGAGTGCTCCGTGGACGAGCCCATGGCGAACTCGTCCAGGTTGGTCTTGCCCAGGATGGGCATCTTCGCGGCACGCAGCCGCTCGACGACGGTGGCGTCGTACGGGCTGTGCCAGCCCTCGAGGATCTTGGAGCCGGCCGTGGTGGGCTGCCCGATGGTGACGATCAGGTCCTTGACGGCGATGGGAACGCCCGCCAGGTAGTGCAGTGCTTCGGCTTCCGCCCCGCCGGCTGCGCGGATGGCGTCCACCTCGGCGGCGACGGCGAGCGCTTCTTCGGCGTTGACGTGCAGGAAGGCGTTGACCTGGCCGTCAACGGCGGCGATGCGGTCCAGGTAGGCCTGGGTGGCTTCGACGGCGGTGACTTCGCCGGCGTGGAGTTTCTCGGCAAGCTGCGCGGCGGAAAGCCTGATCAGGGTGTCGGCGCTGGTGTTCTTGTCAGTCATGTCTATGCCTCATCCAGGATTGCCGGAACCTTGAAACGGTTGTCATCGGAGTCCGGGGCGCCAGAGAGTGCCTGTTCAGCCGTGAAGGTGTGGCCCACAACGTCGTCGCGGAACACGTTGGTGAGCGGGATGGGGTGCGAGGTGGCCGGAACGTCGTCCCCTGCGGCCTCGCTGACGGACTTGACCGAATCCACGATGACGGCCAGTTCGCCGGCCATCCTGTCCAGCTCTTCGGCACTCATCTCGATGTGAGCGAGCCGCGCGAGGTGCGCGACGTCGTCACGGTTGATCGCAGCCATGGATCTCCCCTGCAAAGTTCGAATTGTTTTCCGATCCAGTCTAGTGCGCCAAACGCAGATGCCCGTCTGACATCCCCCAGCGGGCGTCAGACGGGCACCTTCGAAGCCCGCTCCTGCCTCGGGGACAGGGAGCGCGGGCAGCTACAGACTAACCGATACCGATGGCTCCAGTCAGCATCCCGACGCCGAGCATTACCAGGGAGATAACGGCGGTGCGCCACAGGACCTTCTTGTGGTGGTCGCCCAGGTCCACCTTGGCCAGCGAGACCAGCAGCAGGATGGCCGGAACCAGCGGGCTCTGCAGGTGGAAGGGCTGGCCGGTGATGGAGGCGCGGGCCATGTCGGCGGCGCCGACTCCGTAGTGCGCCGCGGTTTCGCTCAGGACCGGAAGGACGCCGAAGTAGAAGGCGTCATTGCTCATGAAGAACGTCATGGGGATGCTGAGCACGCCCGTGATGACGGCCATGAACGGGCCCATGGAGGTGGGGATGATCTGGACCAGCCAGGCGGACATGGCTTCCACCATGCCGGTGCCCTTGAGGACGCCGGTGAGGACGGCGGCGGCCATGACCATGCTGACCACGGCGACGATGGACGGTGCGTGCGCAATGAGCTGGGCGCCCTGGTCCTTGACCCTGGGGAAGTTGACCAGCAGGGCGATCGCGGCGCCCACCATGAACACGAACGGCAGCGGGATGACGTTGGCGACGAGAACCACCATGACGGCGACGGTCAGGGCCAGGTTGAACCAGAACAGCTTGGGGCGCAGGGTGCTGCGGTTGGGATCGAGCGCGGTGTCGGTGAGTCCGGCGCTGCTGTCCTCAAGGAGGGTGTCGGTGCGCTCCAGCACGGCTACGGAGGATCCTGCCGGGGAGCCGCCGACGGTGGGGGCTGCTCCGCCGGGGTTGCCGCCCTTGCGGCCACGGCCGGCGCCGGACACGCCGGTGCGCGAACCGCCGGCGGTGGTGCCGCCGTCGAACTCTTCCGCCGTGAAGGGCTCTGCCGTAGACGGCGTTCCCCAGATCTCGGGGGCGGTGGCGCGGAGGCGGTTGCGTTCCTGCAGGCCGAGCAGCCAGGAGAAAGCGAAGACGACCACCAGGCCGGCCACGAGGGACGGGATCATGGGGACGAAGACGTCGTTGACGTCGATCTTCAGGGCGGTGGCGGCGCGGGCGGTGGGACCGCCCCACGGCAGGATGTTCATGGTGCCGTTGGCCAGGCCGGCCACGCAGGTGAGGACCACGGGGCTCATCTTCAGGCGCAGGTAGACCGGCAGCATGGCTGCGGTGGTGAGGATGAAGGTGGTGGACCCGTCTCCGTCCAGGGACACGGCGGCGGCCAGGATGGCGGTGCCCAGGACAACCTTGGCGGGGTCGTTGCCCAGCTTGCGGAGGATGAACTTCACCAGCGGGTCAAAGAGCCCGACGTCGATCATCAGGCCGAAGTAGATGATGGCGAACATCAGCAGGGCCGCGGTGGAGGTCATGGACTTCATGGAGTCCATGACCATGTCGCCGATGCCCAGGCCGGCACCTGCGAACAGGCCAAAAACAGTAGGGACAATGATCAACGCCAGCACTGGCGTCAACTTCTTCGTCATGATCAGCACCATGAATACCGCGATCATGGCGAATCCAAGTATTACCAGCACAGCCGGCTCCTTCTTGTGAACAGCGGCACAGCGGTGTGACGCGTGCTACAGACTGTAGGGTGGCGGCCGTCACGACAGTGCCTTTGGCTCAATTGATTGGCATACTGCTTATTGGGAGCATTTTGCTCATTGTGCTCACGGCGCCGCCGCGCCGGAACCGTGGCCCCTGCCACCCGTCAAGGAGGATGAATGCAGCGTTCCGTGCCCCGGCAGCCGCTGCGGTTTTCCACCCAGACGCTGCTTCTCCAGCTGGCCGTGGTGCTGCTGGTCGTGCTGCTGAGCACCGCCGTTCACGCCTGGCTGACCTACGACCGGGTGGGCAGCGACGCGGAGAACCAGGCACTGACGTTGGCCCGGACCGTCGCCTCCGATCCGGAGGTCCGCGCCGATGTGCTGGCCATCAGCGACCAGCCCGGCACTCCCCCGCCGGCCGAGCTCCTGGCCGGCCCGCTGCAGGCGTCCGCGGAGGCAGCGCGGACCCGGACCGGGGCGCTGTTCGTGGTGATCACCGACGAAACGGGGATCAGGCTGGCCCACCCGGATCCGCAGCGGCTGGGCGAAAAGGTGAGCACCGACCCGTCCGAAGCATTGTCCGGGCAGGAGATCACTACCCGGAACACCGGAACGCTTGGCCCGTCGGCCGGCGCGAAGGTTCCGGTGTACGCGCCGGGCACCAGCACGGTGGTGGGTGAGGTGAGCGTCGGCTACTCCATGGAAACGGTGGCACAGAGCGTGAGCCGCGACATCGGCCCGGTGGCCCTGACCGCCGCCGGCGCCCTGCTGGCCGGGGTACTGGGGTCCTTCCTGCTGCGCCGCCGCCTGCAGCGCCTCACCCTGGGCCTGGAACCGGAGGAAATCAGCACGCTGGTCCACGACCAGGTGGCGGTGCTGCAGGGCGTGGACGACGGCGTGATCGGCGTCAGTGCCGACGGCCGGGTCAGCGTGTTCAACGCCGCAGCGCAGCGGCTGCTTGCTTTGCCCGACCTGTCGGGGTCCCGGTGGGAGGACGCCCCCGTCCCGGAACAGCTGAAGTCCCTCACGCGCACCGGAACTGGTGTTGCCGGTCCGGCGGTGGGTAGCGGCGGATCAACCCAGGACGCCCTCGAACTGGTGGCCGGCGGCCGGGTGCTGGTGGTGAATGCGCGCAAGGCCCTGCACCGCAGGGAGGATTTGGGCTGGGTGGTCATGCTGCGTGACCGGACGGAACTGCAGGAGCTCACGCGGCAACTCGATGCCGTCGGCACCATGTCCACCGCCCTGCGCGCCCAGCGGCACGAGTTCGCCAACCAGCTGCACACCCTGGCCGGTTTCCTGGGCATCGGGCAGCACCAGGAAGCCCGCGACTACCTTGCAGGGCTGGCCGCCACCGGACCGCTGAAGTTCCCGGTGGACCAGGCCGAGCTGCTGCAGGACCCTTACCTGCAGGCATTCGTGGGTGCCAAGGGCGTGGAGGCAGACGAACGGGGCGTCGCACTGCGCATCGGCCCGGAGACCCTGGTCCGCGGGCAGGTGACGGAGGCCCAGGATGTGACGACGGTGCTGGGAAACCTGATCGACAACGCCGTCAACGCCGCCGTGGCAGGATCCTCGACGGACCGCTGGGTTGAGCTGGAGGTGCTGGATGAACCGGGCGACGACGGCGGCACGCTGCACGTCGTGGTGGCGGACTCAGGTGACGGGCTGGCGGAAGGCACGGACACGGAACGCGTGTTCGCCGAAGGTTTCACCACTGCCGCCGGCCCGGTCCGCGCCGGCGGCGGCCAGGGTTTCGGCCTGGCGCTGGCCCGCCAGCTGGCGCGGCGCCGGGGCGGCGATGTGAAGGTGCTGGACCGCGGGGCCACGGGTGGGCCGGGTGCCGTGTTCATGGCCACCCTTCCGCATACGACGGCGGGAAGCGCCGCCGCAAAGACCACGGGGGAAGCCGGAAAGGAAAAGAATGGCTGACGATTTTCGGGTCCTGATCGTGGACGACGACTTCCACGTGGCGAAGCTGCACGCCGCCTACGTGGATTCGGTGGCCGGCTTCCTGGCCCTGGCGCCCGTCGGTACGGCGTCGCTGGCCTTGCAGGCCATCCACAGCCTGCGGCCGGATTTGGTACTCCTGGATGTGTACCTGCCGGATGCCTCCGGGCTGGACCTGCTGCAGCAGCTGGATGTGGACACGATCATCCTCAGCGCCGCCTCCGACACCTCGTCGGTCCGGGTGGCGTTCCGCCGCGGCGCCCTGGGCTACCTGCTCAAGCCCTTCACGGCGGAGTCACTGTCGCAGCAGCTGCGCTCCTATGCCAGGTACCGGCGCCTCCTGGGCCAGGCCGTGGCCCTGGACCAGGAGGCCGTGGAACGCGCAAAACGGTCGCTGATCCCCGGGGACGTCACGTCGTCGTCGAAACCCCGCTCGGCAACCGAAGCCGCGGTGCTGGAATCACTGGCTCCGGGCGAACAGTACTCCGCCGCCGAGGTGGCCGCCCGGGTGGGCGTCTCCCGCGCCACAGCGCAGCGCTACCTGTCGTCGCTGGCCGACGACGGCGCCGTGGACATCCAACTGCGCTACGGCACCACGGGCAGGCCGGAACACCGCTACGGCCTGCCCGCACGGTAGGGCCGGAGAAACTACGCGCTCTTCTGCGCGACCAGTTCGATCTCGACGAGCATCTTTGGGTCCAGGAACGGGAGCACGTGCACCAGGGAGAGGGTGGGGCGGATCTCACCGAACACTTCGCCGTGGGCCCGGCCGGCCTCTTCCCATTTGCTGATGTCCGTCAGGTAAAGCTTGGACTGCACCACGTCCCCGTAGCCGAAGCCGGCGTCGGCCAGGACCTTGCCGAGTTTCTGCAGGATGTACTGGGTTTGGGTGTAGAAGTCATCCCCCACCACTCCGTCGTCGCCGCTCGCAGCGGTGGCAGAGATGTAGAGGGTGTTGTCCACCTGGACGGCGCGGGAATAGCCGAGGGTCTGTTCCCAGACGGATCCGCTGCCGAAGGTTTTGCGCATGGTGGGCCTTTCAAAGCTGGAATGGGTCGCCACCACTGTAGGGCTGCTACAGGTCGCGCCGGTAAACCAGCAGTTTTATGTCGGTTCCGGGGACCAGCCAGTCCCGTGCAGGCACCCGCTGGAAGCCGGTCTTGCGGTAGAGCCCGTGCGCGCTCTCCCAGGTTTGGCCGGTGGTGAGGGCCACCGCACGGATGCCGGGGAGGGTCCTGGCATGGCCGATGATGGCCTCCACCATGGCTTTGCCGGCCCCGCTGCGCTGGACGGCGGGGTCCACCACCAGCATCCGGAATTCCAGCTCATCCTGCAGGGCGATATCCGCGTACGGCTCCCCCGCCAGCGCCAGCGTGACGGAACCGATGACAGCTCCCTCGCGCTCCGCCACCCAGATGGTTGCCTGCTCCGCGCGCTCTGCCACATCCATGATCTTGACCATGTAGGGGTGGGCTGCGTCGTCGAAGTAGCCTGCCGAAAGATACGAATCCCCGGTGATGCGGGCAATGGCGGCGAAGTCGGCCTCGACGGCGGGACGGATGGTTATCTGCGGCTGCACCCGTCAATGCTAGTGGCGGGCCCGCCCACTGGACGGCAGGAAGGCACTTTCCGTGACAGAACTATCAGAACGGACAACCCGCTCCTTCGATGAGGCCGCCCGAGAGCCCATCCAGGGCGGCCCGCCTAAAGCGGAAACTTCCCTGACAGCTCCAGGCCGGCCGCGCAGGTCCAAGCGTCCAGGCGCTCGTCGTCCGTTGGTCCGCCGTCGAGCGGGCTGGTGAGCCGCGGCCTGCGCACCCAGCAGCCGGCCTCCTCCGCGATCAGGGCACCGGCTGAAAAGTCATGCTCGTTCAGCCCCCGCTCACCGTAGGCATCGTGGGTTCCGTCGGCCACCATGCACAGGTCCAGGGCGGCGGAACCAAGCCGGCGGACATCGGCAAAGCCGTCCATCAACGTGCCGAAGGCAGCCGCCTGTTGGGCGCGGATTTCGGGCTCGTAGCTGAACCCTGTGGCCAGGATCTGCCCGGCACGGCCCGGTACCGGTCCATCGAGCCTGGTGACTGTGCCGCGTTCCTCAAGCCACGCACCCTGGCCGCGGGCAGCGTAGTACACCCGGCCCAGGGCGGGGGCGTTGACGACGCCCGCCAGCCAGGCGCCGCCGGCATCGGCGACAGCCACCGAGGTGGCGTAGTAGACGATGTTGCGGATGAAGTTGGTGGTGCCGTCCAGGGGGTCGATGGACCAGCGGTAACCGGTGGGGTGGGCGGAGCGGGTGGTTCCCTGTTCCTCGCCGGTGATGCTGTCGCCGGGGCGGGCGGCGGTGATGACGCGGCGCACGGCGTTTTCCGCGGCCAGGTCGAAGGCGGTGACCCAGTCCCCGGCCGCTCCCTTGTTGCTTGCGTCCAGGGCGCTGCCGTCACGGCCGGACAGGACCTTTGCGCCTGCCGCGGCGGCCTGTTTGGCCACCTCCAGCAGTTCCGTTGCAGACGTCATGCGTCCTCCCCAGTCACTACTTCCATTGCCTCTTCCTCGGTCACGTCTTCGTCCGCCGAGTCCCCCAAGGCTGCCGGGCCGCCGTCGAGCAGTTGCCGGAACCCGTCCTCGTCCAGGACGCGGATGCCCAGTTGCTCTGCCTTGTCCAGCTTGCTGCCGGCGCTTTCGCCGGCCACCACATAGCTGGTGTTCCTGGAGACCGAGCCGGCTGCCTTGCCGCCGCGGAGCAGGATGGCTTCCTTGGCCTCGTCACGGCTGAAGTTGGGCAGGGAACCGGTGACCACCACGGTCAGCCCCTCCAGGGTGCGCGGCATGGACTCGTCGCGTTCGTCTTCCATGCGTACACCTGCGGCGGCCCAGCGGTCGATGATCTCGACGTGCCAGTCCTCGGCGAACCACTCCTTCAGCGCGGCGGCGATGGTGGGGCCGACGCCGTCCACGTGCGCGAGTTCCTCCTCGGACGCGGCGCGGATGCGGTCCATGCTGCCGAACGCCTGTGCCAGGGCCCGTGATGCGCGGGGACCAACGTGCCGGATGGACAGCGCCACCAAAACCCGCCAAAGGGGCTGGGTCTTGGCCTTTTCCAGTTCCTTGAACAGTTTCTGGGTGTTCGCGGTTGGCTTGGATGGCGACTTGGCCGTGCCCTTGCTGAAGAAGTACGGCACCAGTTCATATTCGCCGGTGGGGACGCCCTTGGCCTTTTTCTCACGCCGGATCCGGACGCCGGCCAGGTCTTCGGGGGTGAGGTCGAACAGCCGTGCTTCGGAGGTGAGCGGAGGGGTGTCCGGTTCGGCAGGCTGGGTCAGCGCGATGGCCGCTTCCCAACCGAGGGCCTCGATATCGAAGGCCCCACGGCCGGCCACGTGGAACACCCGCTCCCGCAGCTGGGACGGGCAGGACCTGGCGTTGGGGCAGCGGACGTCCACGTCCCCCTCCTTGGCAGGTGCCAGCGGGGTACCGCAGGACGGGCACTCGGTGGGCATCACGAAGTCGCGCACCGGCGGGTCCTGCTGGTCCCGGAGGTTCAGGACCGGGCCCACGATTTCGGGAATGACGTCCCCTGCCTTGCGCAGGACGACGATGTCGCCGATCTTGACGCCCTTGGCCTTGACCACGTCCTGGTTGTGCAGGGTGGCCATTTCCACGGTGGATCCGGCAACCTTGACCGGCTCCATGACACCGTAGGGCGTGACCCGGCCGGTGCGGCCCACGTTGACCTGGATATCCAGCAGTTTGGTGTGGACTTCCTCCGGCGGGTATTTGTACGCCACGGCCCAGCGCGGAACGCGGGTGGTGTTTCCGAGGGCCCGCTGGGTGGCGAAATCATCCACCTTGATGACGATGCCGTCGATTTCGTGGAGCAGTTTGTGGCGCTGGTCCCCGTACCGCTTGATGAAGGCCAGGACGTCGTCCCGGGCGGCCAGCACCTCGAAGTAGGGGCTGACCGGCAGGCCCCATTCCTTCAGCAGTCCGTAGGTTTCCGACTGGCTGCCGGCGGCAAGGCCCTCGCGGGCGCCGATGCCGTGGACGAACATCTTCAACGGCCGCTTGGCCGTCTCCGCCGGGTCCTTTTGCCGCAGCGAACCGGCCGCGGCGTTGCGGGGGTTGGCCAGCGGCGCCTTGCCGGCTTCGATCAGGGCCTCATTGAACTCGGCGAACGCCTTGGACGGGATGAAGACTTCGCCGCGCACCTCCATTTCCGCGGGAAAGCCGGTCCCGTGCAGTTCCTGCGGGATTTCCTTGATGGTGAGCAGGTTGTGGGTGATGTCTTCGCCGGTGGTGCCGTCGCCGCGGGTGGCAGCGCGCACCAGCTTGCCGTCGCGGTACAGGAGGTTGACTGCCAGGCCATCGATCTTCAGTTCGGTCAGCCAGGCGGCCTTTGCGCCGCCGTCGCCAATTCTTTCGATGCTGGCCTCGGCCCGGTTGAGCCAGGCCTCGAGCTCCTCCAGCGAGAAGACGTCCTCCAGGCTGTACATGCGCTGCAGGTGTTCCACCGGCGCGAAGGCGGCGGAGACCTCCCCGCCCACTTCCTGGGTGGGTGAATCGTTGGCGACAAGCTCGGGGTGCAGCGCCTCAATCTCCTCAAGGCGGCGGAAGAGCGAATCGAACTCGGCGTCCGATACCAGGGGCGCGTCCTCCTGGTAGTACGCAAACCGGTACTTCCGGACCAGGTCAGCAAGGTTTTCGTACTCCTCGCGGATGGCTTCGGTGGGTACCGCTTCGGGCTGGTGCGGTGCCGTGGTCCGGGTGGCGGTCTGTTCTGCGGGTCCTGGTCCTGTGCTCACAGACCTATCTTGCCCTACACCCCGGACAGCCATGGGGCAGCACGGCGTGGCACCCGCCTGTTTGGCCGGATGGACCGCTCAGTGCGAGCGGAGCCGGTTCCGGTTCCGGTTCCACACGGCGAAGGCACCGGCGGAAGTGCCCACCAGCAGCGTGCCCAGGGCGATGGGCCCGAGGGCCGGGCCGCCCGGGCCCTCACCGCCGGCAGGTGCCACGGCAGCCATCTGGGTGGGCCCGCTGGAGCGGGTGACGGGGCTGTTCCAGTCCTGCCCGCTCGAGGGGCCGGTGGGTGGGCGGTAGCCCGCTGTGGCTGACGGCGATTCCGTGGGAGCGGCCACCTCCGGGTCCGGCGCCGCCGTTGCAGGAAGCTGTGCGGGGTCCGGGGCCGGGACGTCGGGCTGCGCGGGCTGGGGCTGGCCGGGCTGGGCTGTTGGTGCAGGCGCTCCGGCGGGAGGTGCCGGCTGGCTCGGCGGCGGGACCGGGTCCCTGGATTTCCGCGGACGCCCAGTCTGGCCGGCGTCGGGGCTGCTGGCGAGGATGGGTACGCAGACCAGCCCGCAGTCGGACGGGGCCTGGGTGTCCGACGCCGGAGTCGGCGAGGGTGCGGTGGCGGCGGCGAGCGCGGGCCCGGCCGGGAAGAAGCCAAGAGCCAGGGCCAGGGCAGCTGCTGAAGCCGTCGTCGGGACGGCACGGAGGATCGGAGCGGACGGGGTCATTGCTACCTTTCGATGCGCGCAGCCCCCCACCGCGGCTTTCTGGTGTCCCCGGTAGTCTTCTACAGCGCCGGGCGGGGCCGCAAATCCGCCGCAGCAGCAGCCCCGCCGTCGTTGGTCCTGCTCAGTCCCTGTTTTCGGGCGGCAGCGCCACCTGGATCTTCCGGGCCTTGCCGCGGCCCACCACGTACCCGCGGCCCGGGATGAAGTCGGGGCTGACCCGGCCCAGCGAGGTGTTGAGCAGGCTGTCGCCTTCGATGTCGCCCGGGTTGAGCAGCAGGCCCCGGCGCCCGGATTTGAAAGGCTGGGCAAGCTGCCAGGCGCTGGACCAGGTGGAGGTCTCGGACTCTCCCACCACCCACTGGTCCGCCTTCAGTGACGCGGTGACCAGCTGTGCCATCCCTGATTCGGCGAGGGTGTCCGTGAATTCGGTCAGGCCTTCGATGAAGAACGCCACAGCCCCGGGATTCCCGGTGGAATGCTCCACCAGGTCCTCCACAACCTCGGCGAGGTCGTCCGGTCCCACCACGGAGCGGTTCCAGATGGGGAGGGAGGCGACGGCGGACCGGCGGGATCCGAGGTAGATCAGCTCGGTAGCGGGGTTTGACCGGCGCAGGGCGTAGGCCAGGGTCACCAGGGCCACGGTCCGGCCGGCGCCCGGGGGGCCTGCCAGCAGCAGCGGGCCGCGGGCCATGATCTCCGCGGGCTGCAGGGACTCGTCGTCCACGCCGACCACCGGCAGGTCCGGGCTGCCCGCGGGCAGGACATCCAGGTCCACCTGCTCGGGCAGCCGCTCGATCCCGGGTGCGGTACCGAGGCCCTGGCGCAGCATCGCCTCGCTGAGCTTATGGACTTCCCGGGCCTGCAGGGCCAGGTTGGAGTTGCCGCCCAGGACGGCCAGCTGCACTTCGAGCCCGTCCAGCAGGCCGCGGCCCGGGGGCGACGTTGCGGTGAGGACATCCCTGGGTACGTCCATGGAGATGTAGTCGTCCTCGTTGGAGAGCCGCAGCACCAGCCGCCGCTGGATGGAGGCGAGCAGCGATGCGGGGACGGCGTTGGGCCGGTCCCCCGTCACCACCAGGTGGATGCCGAGGGTGCGGCCGTCGGTGGCAAGTTGCAGGAAAATGTCCCAGAGCCCGGAAAGCTTGCTGTGCTCGTAGGCTTCGCGGAATGCTGACATGCCGTCCACCAGTACGAAGATCCGCTTCTCGTCCGGCCGGTTGGCCAGCTTCCGGTACTCCACGATGGTGGATGCCCGCACCTCAGCGAACTGTGCGGACCGCAGCTCGGCGATGTCCCGCAGGAGGCGCAGGAGCCGCCCAACGCGTTCCACGTCGTCGCCGTTGATGATCTCACCCACGTGCGGAAGCTCTTCCAGCATCCTCAGTCCGGAGGAGCCGCAGTCGATGCCGTACACGTGGACGGGGCCCCCGCGCGGGGTGACCGCGGCGGCAATGGCAATGCCGCGCAGGGCTGCGGACTTGCCGGAACCGCCCGTTCCGTAGATGGCCATGTTGCCGTCCCGGTCCGGTTCGTAGAACACGGTGGGCTGGTCCTGGTGCGCGGGGTCGTCGGCCACGCCGAGCAGGAGCTGTTCGTCGGTGCGCGGGTTGGGCAGCTTGGAGAAATCGTAGGTCTTGGCCAGTTCGTCCAGCCATGGCCTGCGGGGCGGCTGGATGGCCAGGGTGTCCGCTGCGTGGACGATGGTGGAGGTCATCCTGGCGATGTCGTTGGGTCCCGCCGGTTCCTGGACAACAGGCTTGTCAGGGGCCGGCGCTTCCCAGCTGGGACCTGAGCCGAAGGCCATTTCCACGATGTCGATCTGGGGCCGCTGCGGCTTGTCGGTGGTCCAGCCGCCGGCATAGCCGGTCTGGAACCCCTGGATGCGGCCCGGCCCGGTCTTGGCGGCGCCGCGGCCCGGGATGGCGGGGTCGAAGTAGGCGGCGTCCGGGACGCCGAGGATGTCCGTAGCGTCATCCTCATCGGCCATGCGAAGGGCCACGCGGAGGTTGGTGTTGGCGCGCAGGTTGTCCTTGATGACGCCGGCCGGCCGCTGGGTTGCAAGGATCAGGTGCAGGCCCAGGGAGCGGCCGCGGGCGGCCACGTCCACCACGCCGTCCACGAACTCCGGAACATCGTTGGCGAGGGCGGCGAACTCGTCCACGATGATGATCAGGTACGGCGGGGCTTCGGGGTCTGCTTCGCGCTGCAGGGCCAGCAGGTCCTTGGCCTTCTTCCGGTTCAGCAGCTGCTCACGGTAGTGCAGCTCCGCGCGCAGCGACGTCAGGGCCCGGCGGACCAGGTGCGGAGACAGGTCGGTGACAAGCCCGACGGTGTGCGGCAGGTTGATGCAGTCCGCGAATGCGGCGCCGCCCTTGTAATCCACGAACAGGAAGCTGACCCGGTCCGGGCTGTAGGCGGCGGCCATGCCCATGACCCAGGACTGCAGGAACTCGGACTTGCCGGCGCCGGTGGTGCCGCCCACCAACGCGTGCGGCCCCTCGTTCTTCAGGTCCAGGTACAGCGGCTCGATGCCCTTGGACCCCACCAGGGCCCGGAGCGTGCCGTTGTCCTTGCGGTTCGCCACGGCGGTGGCATGCACGGAGTTGTTTTCCGTCCAGCGCTCGGCCACCGACTGCGGGTTGTCCAGGAAATCCTTGCCGATCAGCGTCGCGTAGGACACTGCACGGGGCAGGTCGGAGTCGTCGTTGACAGGCTTGCCCACATCCACCACGGGGGCCAGCATCCGGGCCAGCTGGGCGGCGAGCTCCGCGTCCACGCTTTCACAGCTGACCGGATACGTGTGGCGGCCCAGGCGCACCTGGCCGGTGGTGGTCCCGTGGTCGCCGTCCACCACCATGAAGTCGCGGCAGGCGGCCGGGAGGGCCTGGATGTCGGTGGCCACCCATAGGACGTGTACGCCGGAGTCGGGCCCGCGTTCCGCCAGCCGGGTCAGCCGGCCGCGGTCCACGGGAGCGTCGTCCTCCACGATGACCAGCACCGACGGAAGGACCGGCTCTTCGAGTTCATGCTTGGCGGGGTCGATGCCGGGGCGGAGGTCCGGGGCGGTCCGCTTCGCCGCCGCTTCGCGGGCATCCACCAGGTCCTCAAGCCGGGCCAGCAGGGACGAACCGCCGGCCGAGCCGGCGGCCAGGTGGTCCCCGCCCAGCGGGCTGTGCCCCGAGCCCACGTGCGGCAGCCACTGCAGCCAGTTCCAGCGTTCGCGGGACTGGGCGGACGTAATGGCCGTCAGGACCACCTCGGCGGGTGAATGCAGCCCGACGAGCTGCAGCACCATGCCGCGGGCAACATCGTCCACCAGGCCGCGGGCACCCGCGATGCCCAGGGCGCCGGAGGTGCGCAGCTGGGAGACCACGGGGACGCCCTCGATCTCGCTGAACTGTTTGATGCAGTCCTGGATTTCGCGGGCGTACTGGACCTCGGTGTCATTGTTGGACGGCTCTTCCAGCGGGACCCGCGACGGCGCGGTCCCCAGTCCAAAGCGCAGGCCCAGGAAGGAGGAGTGCTCGGGCCGGTGCGTCCACAGCAAAGGCCCCAGCTTGTAGATGGCATCCACGGTGTCGCTGACGGACGGTGCTTCCTGGAGCCGGACCGCCCGTTCCACCTGCTGCAGTTCGGTCAGGTCCTGCCGGAACGCGGCCATGGAGGCGCGGAACTGCTTGAGCTGTTCCTTCTGCTGCTTCCGCGTCCGCATCCTGGTGTCAACGTAATGGCCCACGATGAACAGGGGCATCATCAGCATGAACACCATGGAGAGCACGTTCTGGGTGACCGCGAAGATGACCGCGCCCATCATCAGGGGCGCCACCAGCATGATGTACGGGAACGGCTGGTCCTCCGGCCGCTTGGGCCCGGCAGGGAGGACGCGCTTGGGCACGTCGAAGCGGGGCACCACCCGCGGGGAGCGGTTGAAGTCCACCAGGGGCGACGTCGGCGCTGCCGCGTGGTTGTGCCCCAGCGGCACCACGGTGACGGTGGTGTCCCCCAGGGTCACCGTGTCCGATGAGTTCAGGGTGGCGCGGGTGACGGGCAGCCCGTCCATCAGGAGGCCGTTGGCGGAGTTGGTGTCCACGATCTCGATGCTTTCGCCCACCGTGATCCGGGCGTGCCGCTTGGAGGTGAGCGGATCCGCCAGGCGGATGTCCACGTCCCGGTCCCGGCCGATGTAGCTGGTGCCGCTGGGCAGCGAAAATTCGCGGCCGGCGTCGGGCCCGGACAACACGCGCAGCGTGGCCGCTGCAGGCCCACGGCTGGCTCCGGGTTCGTGGAACTGCCCGCTCACCTGCGCCAGCGAGACCACGGAGCCCGGGCGCAGGCCCGACTCGAGGAGGTTGTCCTCCCGGGCCAGGATGTTTCCGGTGATGCCGGCGCCCACGAAGGCTTCGTCGATGCGCAGGGAAAGGTTGTCCGGCACAGGCGTGCCCTTACGGTCGGGGTCCGCCGACCAGAGCACGGTGGCGATGTCCGCCACCGTGGCCAGGCCGTCCACCGTGACAGCCAGGTCCTTGGCGTCGGCGGGTTCGCGGCGGAGTGTCAGCCGGATCCTCATCCTTCGTCCACGCCCCTCATCTTTTCGAGCAGGTACAGGTCATCGGGGGTCACCAGGTGGGTGGTGACGGCGTGTTCCACCAACCGTGCGCGGCGGTTGGTGGCGAGCTTCCCGCCGCCTCCGCGCAGGCCCACCACGCCAACGCGGTCCAGCTTGTCGCAGACGTTGTCCAGTTTGCGGTTGAAACGGGTCAGCGCCCAGCCCAGGGTCTTGGCGGCGGCCGCCGAGGACGGGATGGTGCTGAAGCCGGTGCCTTCGCGCCGGAGCACCGGCTCGGCGAGGGCGACGATCAGTGCCTTCTGGGCGTCGGTGAAGACCACGGGGCCGATGGTGGTGTCGCCGCTGCTGGCGCCGTCCCGGGCTTCCTGCCGGAAGGACGGCGTCTTCAGGTGCACGGCGAACTCGTAGGTAGTGGGCCCGGCCGTGAAGATGACGTTGGTGTGGCTGAACACCAGCGGAATCCGGGCCCCGGGCGACAACCATGCCTGCATGCCGCCGGAGGCGTCAGCCACGGTGGCGGACAACATGCTGCCCACGTTGCTGAGCCACCAGATGCCGTCGTAACGGGCCACCTGCAGGAACTGCCGGTGCAGGTACGGATTGTCGTCCACTTCAAGGTCGCCTTCGCGGCCGATATTGAAAATGTCCTCGTCCGATGGCTCGTACCATTCGCCACAGAAATCTATTGCTAGATCCCCCATGATCTGTGCCTCCTCAGTGGGCAATGTGTTTGCGTCATCAGCTGGCTAGTCCTGCAGGCAAGCGATGGAGTCCGGGCCTTCCGGCGAGGCGCTGCCGTCGGCCCGCACCAGGATCACTTCCAGGCAAATGGGAGTCGGGCCGAACCCGGAAACAAAAGTCTTCGGTACTTTCGTGGTTTCGTAGGGCCCGTCCGCC
Organism: Pseudarthrobacter sp. CC12; assembly: GCF_039907755.1. Taxonomy (NCBI): domain Bacteria; kingdom Bacillati; phylum Actinomycetota; class Actinomycetes; order Micrococcales; family Micrococcaceae; genus Pseudarthrobacter; species Pseudarthrobacter sp. CC12. The sequence goes on from NZ_JARDJH010000004.1 coordinate 205,559, forward strand.
TTGGCGGATTTGGAGCGGTACTTGTATGAGTCGCCCTCCCTGGGCTGGGGGTTGGTCCAGGAGAAGATGATGGTGTTTGGATCTTCGGGCTTTCGTGCTGCCGAGAGGCCTTCAACACTGGGGACGGTCCCGCTGTCCACGGCGTCCGCCGGCGGCTTGCTGGCCTGCTGGGTTTCCACCGCTTTGGGCGTCCCGGTGGCAGTGTTGGCCACCACGATGCCCACCACCGCCGCCAGGGCCAGGAGGGTTCCGCCGGCCAGCGCGAGCCAAAGGTTGCGCTTGCCATGGTCTGCCGCCGGCTCCGCCGCGGGCTCGTCCACGTTCACGGGCCGGTGCACGGTTGCGTCGGCGGTGTAGGTGTCAGGCCCGGCGTCGTCCCTTACCGGGGCACCATAGGTCGCCGTGCCCGGGCTGCCGCGCAGGACGGTGGACTGGGCCCACTCCCCCTGGCCGCCGCCGTCGGCCGCGCGTGCTCCGTGGCCATCCGTTCCAGCGGGACCCGCCGGGATGGAGGGCACGGCGGGGGCCGGCCGCCATTGGCCGGGGCCGGCGGGCGTGAAGGACGACGGCGGGACGGCGCCGCCACGGCGTCCCGTGGCATCGGTCCCGGCACCGGGTGCGCTGGGGCGGGTGCGGGCCGGGAAGGTGGGCGCGCTTCCGGTGCGCTCGGGATCAATGGCGGCGATGCTGCGGACGCGCGTTTCCTCCGTGCCGTCGTCCGGGTGGCCCTCCTCCTGCTGGGGTTCCTCAAGGACCTCGAAGGGCGTCACGGAGAGGTTGAGTTCTGCCTGGATGCGCTGGAGGGCGAGGGCGAAGGCGTGTGCGGAGGAGTACCGGGACTGCGGCGACTTGGCCATGGCGGTTGCCAGGGCCAGTTCCAGCGACTCCGGCACATCCGGACGGCCCAGCCGGGGCAGAGGCGTGTTGCTGATCCGGTTGATGAGTTCGCGCTGTGAGTTGTCCGCCCCTGGCATGACGAAGGGCGACCGGCCGGCGAGCAGGGTGTACAGGGTGGCGCCGAGGGCCCACACGTCCACCATGACGCCGTCAACGCTGCCATCCCGGAACTGCTCCGGCGGCGACCAGGGAATGGACATGCCGGAGTCGTCGTCGGAGTCCCCGGCAAGGGTGCCGGAGATCCCGAAGTCGGTCAGCGCGGGACGGTTGTAGTCCGTCACCAGGATGTTGGCGGGTTTGATGTCGCGGTGGGCGATGCCGGCACGGTGGGCGGTTTCGACGGCGGAGGCCACCTGGATGCCGACGGCCAGGACTTCGTCAACGCTGAAGCGCTGGCGCCGGTACCTCACATCCAGGCTGGGCCGGGAGCAGTACTCCATGGCCAGGTAGGAGTGCCCGTCGTCTGTTACTTCCGCTTCGAAAATCGTGACGATGTAGGGGTGCGAGGACAGCTGGGCCATGAGGTTGGCCTCGGACTCGAAGCGCCGGCGGGCACCCTCCGTCTTCAGGTCGGACAGGAGTACCTTGACGGCCACCTTCCGGCGCGGCCTGTCCTGTTCGTACAGGTAGACGTCCGAAAAGCCGCCCGAACCGAGCAGGCTGATGTAGGTGAACCCCGGAATGCGGGGCGGCGGCGCAACGGGCCGTTTGGAACTCAAGGAATCTCCTCAAAACGCAATGAGATGTTGTCGCCCAGCTCGGCGATGTCGCCGTCGAGCAGGATGGCCATCTCGTTCTGGGCGAGACGGCGCGGCGGTTGGCCTTCGCGGACCAGAACGGTGCCGTTGGTGGCCTTGAGGTCGCAGAGCATCACGTGCCAGCCCTCAAGCCGCACCTCCACGTGGGAGCGCGAGATGTCACCGCCCGGGCTTGCCACCTGCACCAGGCGCGGCATCACCCCGCCCTGGACGCGGGATACCGACGGCTGGCGGCCGATCACCATGGACTGGTCGAGGTCCAGCAGGTCTCCGGTGGAAAGCCGCATCCGCCCCAGCCGGGGACGGGCCACCTGCACCGCATCGGGCAACAGGGCGCCCCCGCAGACGCTGCATAGGGCGCGGGTAGGCGGGTTGGCGTGACCCTGGGTGCAGACGCGCGCCAGGACCAGCGGGCCACTCCCGGCATCCTGCTGCGCGGCAGGTGCGTTCGAGGCCGGGCCCGCGGTTCCGGCGAGGCTGCTCTTCATGATTGTCTGGCCGTCGTGGTCAGGGTCGAAGCCTGGGCCGGGCTGCTGGCCCGGGGCGGGCGGGTGCGCCAGCAGTCCATGGGCTGCCGCGGGATCCTGGGGGGCGGGTTCCGGGGCGGGGGCGGGTTCCGGGGCAGCGGGTTCCTGGACAGCTGGCCGGCTCCCGGGGCGGGCGGGGGTGGGATCTGTTCCCCCTGTGCGCCAGGGGACGGAGTCGATGAGGACTCCAGCCGACGCAGGACGGGGCGGACCGGCAGCAGCATCGTCCCGGCCGGTCCCGGGTCCCGCTGCATCGCCGGGACTTGCAGGCGCAGGCCCGGCTTCTGCTGCACCGGCTTCCGCTGGCCCCGGTTCAGCGGCGGAGCCTGCCGGCGCCGCCTCTTCTGCCGTCCCGAGCGCGGGCAGTGGTTCGGCGGCGGCCAGCGCAGGCTGTTGCTGCGGCACCACGTGCCCGGAATCGGCATCTGGGTCCTCGCGGACGGCGGCGTCCTCGATGTTCCGCATCACGGTGCGGTCCCACAGGTGGTCGTAGGACGTGGTCACCTCCGCGGCGGGGGCGGCATCGGCGTGGCCCGCCGCGGCGGTTGGCTCTGCCCCGGTTGTACCGGGGCCGGGCAGCTCCGGTCCCGGGTCCCCAAGGCCTGCCGAGTCTTGGGTACCGGTTCCTTCGAGAAGCTCTCCGTCCGCGTCGATGATCGCGCCGGGGGCAATGGTGGCTTCCGGATCAAGGTGGCGCACAGCGGACTCCGGATCGGGCTGCGCGCCAGGTTGCTGAAGGTCACCGGCGGTTGCGGCCGGCATGGCAGTGGCGGTCCACACGGACGCATCGGCGGCCGGTTCGCCCCCACCCGTTGGCATTTCCGGGGCAACGGGCTGGTCGATGCCGGCGGGACCGTCCACCTCCCCGGAAGAATTGACGGCGAAGGTGCCGTCACCACCGGCCGGAGTCCCCGTCGATTCGTCGCGGTCAGCCGGAGCTGGAGCAACGACGGCGGCGGGGCCGGACGGCGCACCCAGGGTCAGGGACCGCAGCAGCACCACGCCCTCCACCAGTGGAAGTTCAAGCAGCGGAAGTTCAGGAAGTTCAAGCAGTGGCAGCTCAACCAGCGGCCGGCCGGGACTGCCGGCACCCTGTCCCGTGGCAACCGTGCCGCCGGCGATTGTCAGCCGGCACTTACCCGCCACCAGGAACCTGCGCTCAGTCCAGGTGGTCACGTCGCGGCCGTCCAGATCCACCGATCCGCCGGGCTGCTCCACGGCGAGGTCGAGCTCGCCGCGCAGGAAAACCCGGAGCGAACCGTTGAAATCGAGGATGGCAAACGACGGTATCCGGGACAGTGACCCACCGGAGCTGCTGGTGACGGCGGCCAGGACCTCGTGTGGCTCGGGGCGCGAACCCAGGAGGTCCCAGATGGCCCCGGCGAGTTCCGCCGGTGTCTCCGGGCCCAGGAGGACTGCGGTCCCAGACCGGACAATGCCCAGCCAGGTGCCGGGGGTGTAGCTTGCGCCCGTCATCGGCCAGGCTCCCCGGCCTGGTCCGCGCCGGCGTCCACAGGTTCGGGCAGGGGCTGCGTTACCGCCTCAGACGCCGGGGGCCGCGGCAGCGTCACTTCGTCGCCGTCCACCGGGGCGTGGCGCGGTGCCGTGGTGCCGGCGCCGTCGTCGTGCGCTACGTTCCGGGCGTCCACCACGATGGCCGTGACGTTGTCCCGGCCGCCGCTGCGCAGGGCGGCCTGGATCAGGGCGTCCACCGCCTCCTGCGGATCAGCCACGGTGCTGAGGATCCGGAGGATATCGTCGTCCGCCAGTTCCCCGGTGAGGCCGTCGGAGCAGACCAGCACCCGGTCGCCTTCCTCCACGGGGAGGAGCCAGTAGTCCGCCTCCGTCTCATCGCCCGTGCCCAGGGCCCGGGTCACCACGTGGCGCCGCGGGTGGACGGTGGCTTCCTGTGCGGTAATCTCGCCGGCGTCAACGAGCTCCTGGACCTCGGAATGGTCCACGCTGATCTGCTCGAACCGGCCCTGGCTGAGCCGGTAGGTGCGGGAATCGCCAATATTCAGGACCAGCCAGTACGGCACGCCCATTTGCTCCACCACCACGGCACCCGTAAGGGTGGTGCCGGCGCGGGCGCCCGTGGCTTCGCGGATGGAGGCGTCGGCGCGGACCAGGTACTCCTGGAGGAGGGCGGCGGCGATGTTCCGCTCCCCCGTGCTGACCTGGGGCATTTCGGCCAGGGCGCGCACGCACAGGCCGCTGGCGATTTCGCCGGCCTCGTGTCCACCCATGCCGTCAGCCACGGCGAAGACGGGGTCGGCGGCGATGTAGGAATCCTCGTTCAGCTCCCGGCGGAGTCCCCTGTCCGTCCCGTAGCCGTAGGTAAGGCTGAGGCCCGGCCCCGGCTGGATGGTGGAGGAAACACTGGCGGGGTGCTGGTTCATGCCTGTCCTAGGTAAAAGGTACGGTCTCCAAAGTGCACGCTGGATCCCGGGGTAACAAACGTGGGGACGCCCGGCACCAGGGGGGTGCGCAGGCCGTCCGGGGTGGTGACGGCGCTTCCGTTGGTTGACTGCCGGTCCGTCACCCAGATGCCCGCACCGTCAGTGAGCAGGTGCAGGTGGGTCTTGGAGATGGATCGGCCGGGGTCGTCCACGGCCAGCAGCTGGGCGTGCTGTTCGCCCGCTTGCCCCACCGGGTTGCGGCCCACCAGGACGCTGCGGTCCAGCTGGAAATCGCGGCCGTCATCGAGCCGGATGCGGAGAACGGCCACCTGGGCGGGTCCGCCGTTGCCGGGGCGCACCTGGGTGCGTTCGACGTCGTCGTCCACGTGCTGTGGCGGCACCCGGTGGCCTGCGGGGGCATCCTGGGCTGGGGTGGCCGGCGGCGCGAAGGACGCCGGCGAGGTGTAGGGCATGGTCTGTGAGGGCATGGTGGCCGACGGCGCAGGCGCGTGGGGTGAGGAAGCCTGGGGAGCCTGGAACCGGGCGGCAGATTGTGCTGCGGGGGCTTGGTGCGTGTTTGCCTGGGCCACCGGGGAGAGCACCTGCTGCACGGGCGGGAGGTCCAGGGGCGCGAAGCTGTAGGGTCCCTGGATGCCGCCGGTGGTGATGGGGTCCCTGCCGGCCTTGACGTCGAACACCAGGGTCTTGGCAGCGGTGTCGTTCCAGCCCCGGAGTCCGCCGTTCTTGTCCCATCGGTTGGAAACGACCACCAGCACTGCCCAGGCGGCACCCACCGCGAGCAGCGGGCCGAGGATGAACAGGGCGGCCTCAAACCATTTGAAGACCGCTACCAGCACCGCCGCGGGCAGGGCCAGGAGGGTGCCTGCCCCGGTGATGAGGCCGCGCAGGAAGACGGCGCCGGCGCCTGGTGCGTAGCCGTCCTGGTCCGCGCTGCGGATGCCCATGGCCAGGTTGCCGGGGGTCTTGCCGGTGCGGGCTTCCAGCCCGAGCACCACGAAGAGGTAGGCCAGGGTGAGGCCCAGGCCAATGCCGCCGAAGAGGACCAGGGAAGAGGTGTCGTACACAATGTAGCCACCGCTCCTGGTCCGGGTGATCCCGGCGAATCCGATGGCGAACGTCACCACCAGCACCGCCACCCCGGGCAGCCAGTCGATGACGGCAGCGCCAAGCCGCTTGCCCGCCGCAGCCGGAACAAGCTGAAGGTTCACTGCCATTCCCGTTCCTCCCCCTGGAGCGGCTTCCACCCTGGTGGAACCGCCGGTCATGCCCGGCCCGGCGCCCGCGTGGTGGCTGTTCCTGCCCGCGGGGGCCGTTTGTGCTGTGCCCGCCGGCCGACCTGCCGGGGGGCTTTCTACTACCGGGATAGTACCGGGAATCCCCGGCGCATGCGTGGGGCTCGCTTCCCGGGCACCGCTCCTGTCGTAGCCCACCACAGGATCCGGGGTGCGCGTCCGGCGCGCCGCCCGGTTGGGCAGCGGCGCACCGCAGGCAGGGCAGAAGGTGGCACCCGCGCGGATCTGCTGTTGGCAGCGCGGGCAGCGTTCGGGATCAGGCATCACTGCTGGCTGGGTCCTTGCTGGTCTGGCCCTGGCGCTTCGCGCTGCGGGGTTTCCGGCTGGGGCGCCGAAGTTGGGGCGGGCGTTCCGGCGGTCTCCCCCGCGGCGTTGCCGTCGGCGAGGCGGCGGCGCCGCGCAGCAAGGATGCCGCCCACCGCCGGGAGCGCCACGCGGCCGCCGCGCAGTTTGAGGCCATTGCCGGAGTTCATCGCGGTCCGGGCGTCGGCCAGCAGGGAACGGGGCGAGAAGCGTGCCTGCTGCCGCCGCCAGAATCCCATGCCGGAGGTCATTTCCTTGAGCGAACCATCAACGATGGTCCAGTACTCGCGGACCTCCTCCTCGGTGGGTTCCCCGGCTCCGAAGATGGAGGCGTCCGCCCGCCGCGCCAGCATGGTGGTTGTTCCCTGGGTGGCAGGGAACGCTTCGGCCAGCACGGCGGCGCTTTCGCGCCGCGTCGAGCGGGTGTCGACGGCGGCGCCCAGGTCTGTCGCGAGGCTCACCACCTCGTTCCATCCTCCGCCCACACGCTGGGCGGGGTGCCCGTCGCGGAAACGCGACTTCCGCCGTCGCGCCTTCAACAGGCCGATCAGCAGCAGCGGCAGCGCCAGGATCACCAGCGGGACCGCGACGACGCCCAGGGCGCCCAGGAGGGCACCCCAGAAGAGCCAGGGGTTGTTCTTTTTCTGGTCGGCGTCCAGCGCGTCCGGCGATGAATCCGGCGGCAGGTCTGCCGGTTCCTGCGGCGGGGGCGGCGGCTGCAGCACCTGCGGCTTGGGCTTGGACTTGTTTTCGGGGTCCGGCGGGATGGGAATGTTGTCCTTGGGCGGGGTGGGATCGAAGCTGACCCAGCCGACCCGTTCAAAGGCGACCTCAACCCAGGCGTGGACGTCCTTGCCGGTGATCTTCACCTCGCCGGCACCGTTCTCCGGGCTGGTCGGTTCAGGGTAGAAACCCATCACCACCCTGGAGGGGATGCCCAAGTGCCGGAGCATCAGGGACATGGCCACCGCGTACTGTTCATCGTCGCCCAGCATCTGCTTGGCCGTGAGCAGGCTGCGGATACGGGCGGAACCGTGGCCGGAGACGCTGGGCAGCTGGCCCTCACTGACCAGGCCGTTGCTGAACGTCCCGGTTTTCTGGAAGTGGGCTTCGATCTGGCGGACCCGGTCGATGGCCGTGGGTGCATCGGCGGACAGGTCGTTGGCCTGGGATCCCACCACCGGCGGCACTTCCAACGCGTCCGGGAGCGACACCTTGGCGAAGTCGTATTGCGTCAGCTGGCCGTGCTCGAGCTTGACGGGGTCGGAGACCTGGACGCTGTAGGAGTCGCCGCGGGACAGCCCGTTGGTGGTCACGGCGGTGTCGGAGCCGGGGTTGAAGTAGAGGCCGGCAGCAGCGGCGGAGCCGGACTGGTCAAAGCTGATGCCGGTGGTCTTTCGCCCGCCGGGGACAAAGTAGCCCTGGTAGTCCTCGATGTTGATGCTGATCGAGTAGTCGTTGGTGGGCACCACGCCGGATGAGTCGGCGAGGGTGTTGATGGATTTCGCATCCCCCACCTTGCTGAAGTTTCCGGAGCCATTGGGGTCCATGTTGTAGTTGGTCCCGTTGAAGGCATCCAGCGCGCCGAGCCGGACCCGGCCGTCCTTCGGGAGGCCCTTGACCACGAACAGGGTGTCGTCCTTTTTGTCCTTCACGTACGTCCGGAAGCTTGCCAGGGGCGTGATGTAGTCCTTGGGGTCGAACGGGGGCACCACCACGTTGCGGAGGACTTTCCGGTCTTCTCCTGCGCTGACGAGCGGTGCGGCCACCGCGGTGACCCCCACGCTGGCAGCAATGACCCCTGCCGCCATGCCCAGCCGGCGGATCCTGGCCCGGCGTGCAGCGGCCGTGTCTGTTTGCGGGTTGTTGACCGCCACCCGGCGGGTGTTGTTCCGCCGCAGTGCGTCGCGGCGGAAGGTGGCCCAGGCGATGCCGAGGACGGTCAGGCCGATGCCGCGTTCGAGTGTCAGGAACGCGGCGTTGGTGCTGAAGGCGATTCCGGTGACGAACAGGACCAGCACGGGCAGGAGGGGCAGGTAGGGGCTTTTGGCGCGCCAGGTCAGCAGCGCAGCGACGAGCGCCGTGATCAGGGAGCTCAGGAAGGGGACAATGAGCACCCCGCCGGCTGTGCCCACAGGCACGCCGACCGTGAGCATGTCCTTCCAGGCGAAGACGACGCCGAGGAGCAGGGTCCGCAGCGAATCAAGGGTGGGGACGAAGCCGGCGATGGCAGCGCCGGGTACCGCCAGCCAGGTTCCGAGGACCAGGTAGGCGGCGAGCGCCAGGGCTGTAGTGATCAACAGCCCCAGCCGCAGGTGGGCGTTCGCTGCGCCGATGGCCAGGCCCAGCACGATTCCGCCGAACCCGGACAGCAGGTAGTACGGGTCCCCGCCGAAGCTGAGGCCGAAACCGAGCAGGCCCAGGCCCAGCAGGACCACCAGTGCCCAGGCGTCGAGCAGGAAATGCCATGGCGGCTGGCCGTCCACGAAGGGCGACTCCGTGGTGGCCGCCTTGCGGCGGGTACGGGTTGGGGGAATCTGCGTTTGCGGGGAGCGGCCCGGTGCGGTGCTCATGCGGCCGCCTTTCTCAGCACGATGGCAAGGTCGGCCAGGTCGCCGAGCGTCAGGACAGTCAGGTCTGCGATGTTGGCCCGGGTGGGGGCCACCCCGGCTTCCACCCTGACCGCCAGGCTACGTACACCCGGCGGGACGGAGGCGGCGGCGGAGCGGAGCTGGGTTGCCGTCACGTTGCTGCCCACCACGAAGAAGACCACCGAGGCGTTGGGCACGGTGTCGGCCAGGGTCCGGGCGAGGTCGACGGCGGTGCGGCGCATGGGGGCGCCGACGATCCGGGTCATGTCGTCCAGCATGTTGCGGCCGGTTTCGCAGCGCAGGGGGCCCTTTTGGGTCAGGACGTCCAGTTCACGCTGTTCGCGGATGGCCTGCCGGCCGATGGAGGCAGCCACGGAGATGGCCATTTCGAACTCGGTCTCGGAGGCGTATTCCTCGGTGTTAATGGACAGCGAAATGGCCAGGTGGGCGCGCCGGGTTTCCTCGAACTGGCGGACCATGAGTTTGTTGGTGCGGGCGGTGGTTTTCCAGTGGATGTGCCGGCGGTCATCGCCCGGCACATAGTCGCGCAGGGCGTGGAAGGAGACGTCGGCGCTGGAGAGGTCCGTGGTGGGCATGCCCTCGAGGTCGCGGATGAAGCCTGCGGCGGAGCCGGCCAGGGCCACGGTGCGCGGGTGGACGAAGAGGTCCTCCGGGTCGGTCCAGAGGACCTGCCGGCGCAGGAGGTGCAGCGGGTCGGCCCGGACGGAGCGGACCGGTCCCACCACGATGACGGCACGCCGTGCCGTGGGGATGGTGAAGAGGTCCTCGTGGACCTGGCCCGGCTTCATCCGGGGCAGGTGGAACACGGCGGTGGTGCTGCCCACCGGAAGTTCAAGGGCCGCAGGCAGCAACGGCCGCGCGGAGGTGTTGGAGACGGCGATGCTTCCGACCGCGCTGTCCCCCACCGCCACGCGGGTCCGGGCAAGGTCCAGGACCACGCCATAGGACGACCGGCCCAGGATGAAGGCAACGGCGATCACAAACATGGCGAAGGCGGCAATGGCCGCCGCCGTGGCTTCCTGCCAGCCGAAGGCCTGGCCGGTGGCCCAGAGCAGGATCGCGGCGGCCAGGACGGACCAGCCCAGGATGCTGACCACGGACAGCACCGGCCATGCATACTTCAGCCAGGTGTCCCGGACGGACCGCCATGCGGGCGTCAGGGCCTGGAGTGCGGTGCTGCTGGCTTCGGACCACACCGCGGCAGGGTGCAGCCGGGTGGGGCGGCCGTTCCGGTGGAAGAGTTGCCGGAAACGCTCCGCGAACCGGGTCAACGGGGTGCCGCTGGACGTGCCGTCGGACATAGGGGTGTGCCTTCGTTGTTGCGCTGGAATGGAATGGCGGGGGCTGCGGCGGTCGTCCGCAGCCGGGCGGCTCAGGCGTTGGTGCGCTGCTGCGGGGCGGCGACGTCGGCCAGGATCCGGGTCAGTACGGCCTCGGCCGTGGCGCCGGAAAATTCCGCTTCGGGGTCCATCACGAACCGGTGCGTCCACACCACGGGCGCCAGTTCCTTGATGTCATCCGGCAGGACGAAGTTCCGGCCCTGCGAGGCTGCCCAGACCTTGGCGGCCCGGACCATGGCCAGGGCACCACGCACGGACACCCCAAGGCGGGTTTCCGGGGCGTTGCGGGTTTCCTCGCACAGCCTGGAAATGTATTCCAGTACTGCGGTGTCCACGTGTGCCGTTGCGGCGAGGTCTGCCATGTCCGCCACGGCCTGGGTGGTGATGACGGCGGACAGTTCCTTGGAGCGGTCCTTCAGGTTGCTGCCGCCCAGGAGCCTGACCGTGGACGCGTGGTCCGGGTAGCCGATGGAGGTCTTGATCAGGAAGCGGTCCAGCTGGGCCTCGGGCAGGCGGTAGGTACCGGCCTGCTCGATCGGGTTCTGGGTGGCCATCACCATGAAAGGACGGCCCGCGGAATACGTGACGCCGTCCACGGTCACCCGTGATTCCTCCATGACCTCCAGCAGGGCGGACTGGGTTTTGGGCGAGGCGCGGTTGATTTCGTCGGCCAGGACGATGTTGTTGAAGATCGGTCCCTTGTGGAACTCGAACTTCTGCGTCTTCTGGTCGTAGATGGTCACGCCGGTGACGTCGGAAGGCAGCAGGTCAGGGGTGAACTGGATGCGGTTGTTGGAGCCCTGCACGGTGGCAGCCAAGGCGCGTGCCAGGGAGGTCTTGCCCGTGCCGGGTGCATCCTCGAACAGGACGTGCCCTTCGGCCAGCATGGCGGTGAAGGTCAGCCGGATGACGTGTTCCTTGCCGAGCACCGCCTGTCCCACGTTGGCAACCAGCTTTTCGAACGTGTCAGCAAACCACTCGGCCTGCTCAATGGTCATGGTCATGAAAGTTGCTTCCTTTTGATGGGTCGAAAGTTGTCGTGTGGGCCCGGGAGGCCCGGGCCCACACGATGGATGCGGTTGCTAGCGGTTAGGCATGCCATTCGGCGGATTGCAGCCCACGTTGGAGGTGTCGCAGCGGAGCCAGTTACCGGACGCCATCCCGGAGTTCAGGTGGTACCAGATGCCGCTGGGGTTGTTGGACGTCTTGTACCAGACCTGGTAGCGGTCCGCCGTGGACGGGGCACCGGCATCGAGCCACTTGCCGGCACCGGTGCACTGTGAGGGGTTGCCGGCGATGTAGCTGTCAGTCCCCTGGCGGGGCTCCGTGCAGCTGCGGACCGGGCTTGCCGTGACGTACCAGTCCGTGGGCGGGGGCGGTGTGTTGTCCGGGCCGGACGTTGACGTGACCGGACCGCCGACGGCGCCCGGGGTGACCGTGTAGGCACGGACCCGCAGTCTGTGGCTCGTGCTCCAGCCGCCGGCGCCGGCATCAAACTTGTTCGCCTTGCCGACGTTCTGCCAGCCGCCACCATCCATGCTCACCTCGTAGTAGCTGAGGGGCCTGCCGTTCGTCGCCGGGTCATTCCAGGTCCAATGCACCTGTCCATCGCCCTTGGCCGAGGTGCCGCCGTTGATATTGGGGGCGTTGGCAGGACCGTAGGGGTTTCCGGTGCCGATGGCCTTGGCGTCACCGGCCATATTGTTCTTGGTGGACGTGGCAATGATGGTCACGGTGATGTCCCGCCCATTGGTCATGCCACCGATGGTTCCTCCCCCGGCTTTGATCGAGCCGGTCCTGCCGTCGGCGTTGTAGGAGTAGGCAATCTCGGAGGCGGTGGAGCCGTTGCGCTGTGCATCGGTCAACGGCGTGAATGTCACGTCCAGCTGGCCGCTGGTCCCGTTCTCCTTCACCGTTCCAGAGTTGACAGTGCCAGGCTTTCCAGCTGCCCGAATTGCGGCAGACTGCGCGCTAGTGGCACTGGTTCCGGCCTTGTTCGTTGCCGAAACCGTGAAGGTGTAGTTCGTTTCCGAATTGTCCACGGTGACGTTTTGCGAGGTGCCGGCTACCTGCTGGCTGGCAACGGCGGCCCCTCCCCTGAGCGTGGTCAACGTGTAGGAGGAGACGGCGTCGCCGTTGTTGTTGGGCGCCGACCACACGACGCGCAGCTGGCTCTGCGAACCAACCGGCGTGGCCTGGGAGACGCTGGGGGCCGTCGGCGTGGCGGGGACTCCGGCGGGCACCTCGGCCGCGGAATAGGGACTCCATTCGGACGGGTCCTTGGCGTCATTGCGGGCCAGGACCCGGACCTTGTAGGACACGCCGTTCTGCAGGCCCTTCCACACGTAGCTGACTGACGTCAGTCCCTGGATCTGGGCGTTTTGGCCAGCGGGCGCCGGCGAGATTTCCAGGTCGTAGGACTTGACCGGGGACCCCTTGCTGGCCGGCGCGGCCCAGTTGACCGTCAGCTGCTTATCGCCGAACTTCAGCGACGGAGCCTGTGGCGTATCCGGTTTAACGTCCGGACGGACATCGGCGGACGCCGGCGACCGGTCGGAATCACCGAACTCGTTGGTTGCCGTCACCTGGAAGTGGTAGGTGGTGTTGTTGGTCAGGCCATTGAGGGTGCAGGTGTTGGCCGGGCATTCCTGCCGGAATCCGCCCTCCCCGAACACGGTGTACCTGGTGATGGGCGAGCCCCGGTCGGCCGGTGCCGACCAGGTGAGCAGCGCCGTCTGGTCGCCCACACTCTGCGCCTGCGGCGTGGTGGGCGCCGCCGGCTTGTCCTTGACGGTCAGCCGGACCCGCGCAGTGGCGTGCCGGGACGCATCCCCCGTCTTGTCCTCCACCGTGTAGGCCACCACCATGGTTCCGGTAAAGCCCGGCGCGGGGGTTACGGTCACAGAGTCACCGTTGACGCCCACGTTGCCGCTCCCCGTTTCGGTATTGGCGGCGATGATCTTCAGCGGTGTTTCGGGGAACGGGTTGGCGTCGTTGGCGAGCACGTTGATGGTCACCGGCTTGCCGGCGGCGGCGTTGTCCTGCACGTCGTCGTTCGCCACCGGTTTGGGCCGGTTGGAGGCGGTTACTGCAAGCTGGTACGTGGCCGTGGCCTCGAGCCCGCGGGGGTCGATTGCCTTGACCTGCACGGCGGCGCGGGTTCCGGTTGCCGTGGAGTCGGCCGCCGAAACTTTCAGCGTCTTGCCTTCGATGCGTGCAGAGAACCCGCCGGGAGAGTCTCCCACCAGTTCGTACTTCATCTTCTCGACGTCGTCCTGGTCGGGATCTGAGGTGAGCTTGCCGAGGTCGGTGCTGGCCGAGTCACCCTTGGGAACATCCACGTTGGCGCCAAGCAGCTCCGGCGGGTTGTTCTTGTTGGGGTCCGGCAACACCTTGGTGCGGATGCTGAGGGTGGACTTGAGGCCGGCGGGATCGTCCGGCCCGGTACCGTCGGTCACCTCGAAGGTCAGTGAACCGGGGCCCACGTAGTCCGCACCAGCCGTGTACTTCAGGCCGGTGCCGTCGCGCGTTACCGGATCGCCGCCGTCGGCACCGATGAGCTTGATCCTGTCCGCCTGGGTCAGCCGGGGTGAACGTCCTTCCCGGACCTTGACCCATTCCTTCAGGTCGACGTCGACGGATTGTCCGGCCACGACCTCCAGGACCTCGTCCTTGGCCAGTGTGGGGACCTGCTGGCCCAGGCCTGGCACCCAGATGATGGCGGTGGACTGCTGGCCGTCGACGTCTTCCACCGTGTACGGGATCAGCTGTGGCTGTTCGGTGAGGTCCACCAGGACGTTGCCGTTTCCGCCGGGCCGCGCAGTGGTGGCCTCGGTGCTGATCTTCAGGTTTTCGCCCACGCCGTCGGGGTCCTCGTCGTTCTTGAGGACGGGGACGTCCACGGCGGTCTTGCCCATGGCCTGGGCTGATGTCACCCTGTCGTCGCGGGCGATCGGCGCCTTCAGCGGCACGTCGTTGTCCACCACCAGGCGGATGGTGGCCTGGGCGGTGGCGTCCCGGTCGTCGGCGACGGTATAGCGCACGTTGACGGTTCCGGCCTCGTTCGGGGCCAGGAGGATGATGCGGCCGCTGTTCCTGCTGACGGTTGCCTGCAGGGCGGGGTCGGCCTCGATGCCGTCGGTGAGGATGCGGATCCGGTCGCCGTCAGGATCGGTGTCATTGGCGGTAGCGTCGACGGCAATCTGCCGGCCGGGACGCACCCGGACCTCGTCGTCCACCGGGGTGGGTTTCTGATTCATGTCACCGCGGGGCGCGATGCCCACCGTGACGGTTCCCGTGTTCGCTGCCCCCTGGCGGTCCACCACCTTGTAGCGGAAGGTGTCGGTGCCGGCACCGTCCCCGGCGGCGGTGAAGTCGATGAAGTTGCTACCTACTGTGGCGGTTCCCATGGCAGGGGTGCTGTCGATGCCCGTGAGCTGGACGGAGTCGCCGTCGGGATCGATGCCGTCGAGGGGAACCGGGATGCGGACGGTGCCCGCAGCCACCACGCGGGCTGTCAGGTTCCGCGGCTGCGGCCGGGAGTTCTCCGCGCCCTCGAGCGGGAGGATGTGGATGGTCACGGCGGCGGCGCTCTTCTGGCCCTGCGGATCCACCGCGTTGTAGATGGCGCGCACGGTCTTGGGCTGGCTGCCCGCTATGAACCGGAGGGTGTTCTCTGAGACGAAGCTCTTCCCGTCGGCAGGGTCAACCGCCTGCGGCAGGACGGGGTCCACGGTCAGTTCCTGCCCCTGCGGGTGGGTGTCGTTGTCCAGGACGGGGATGGTGACGACGTCGTTGACGCGGACATTCACCTCATCCGGCTTGGGCTGGGGTGCTTCCACGACAGCGGGGGCCGGCACGGGCACCACGGAGACACTGCCGGTGGCGGACTTCTTTCCGTTGGACATGGTGTATTCGAACAGGATGGGGTCCTTGGTTCCCAGGATGTCCGTAATCCGCAGGACGCTGTGGTTGATCACGCTGACGGACACCGTCGCGTTGTCCGGGAGCTTCACGGACTGAAGCACCAGGACACCGCCGGAGGGGTCGGAGTCGTTGGCCAGGGGGTCCAGCAGGACACTGCCGCCGGTGGGCATCAGGGCAACGTCATGGACCGCGACGGGATCGCCGCCGTCGTTGCCGGATTCGACGTCCACCCGGATGAGGCCCTGGCTGCTTTGGGGGCCGTTGCTGGCGATGTACGTCAGGTAGACGGGGCCCGGGGTGCTGCTGCGGAAGGTGAAGGTGCCGCCGTCGGTGACGGGGCCAAGTTCGGCGGGGCCGTTGGCTTCCACCTGGGCCAGGCGGAGGGCACCTCCGTTGGGGTCGACGTCGTTCTTCAGCGGGGAGATGACCAGATCCTGGCCCACCACGGCGGTGACGTGGTCGGCGTTGACCACCGGTGCCAGGGCTCCGGGCGGCTGCACGTTGACCACTACCTTGCCCGTGACGGTGGCGCGGCCGTCCCAGATACTGACCTGGACGTTCTTCTTGCCGGCAGTGGCGCCGGAATCCTGGAAAGTCAGAAGGCCGTCGCGCCGCACCTTGACCTGGTCCTGGTCGTTATCGGCCTTCGCGTCCAGCAGGACCAGGTCGTCGCCGTCGGGATCGATCCAGTCGGTGAGGATGTTCTGGCTGACGGTCTTGCCCTGTTCAACCAGCATGGTGGTGTCTTCGCCGCGCTTGAACTTGGGCGGCTTGTTCTCGTCCGGTCCCACCACGCTGAGCGTGACCTGGCCCGTGGCGGAGAGGCCACGGCCGTCCGAGGCGCTGTAGTTAAAAGTCTCGGTGCCCGGCTTGGCGTCCGCGGGGACGGTGATCTGGAAGGCGGTGCCGCCGTAGATGCTTTCCAGCGTTCCCGATTTGGGTGCAGCCTCGGGCGCCACGGCAGCCGTCAGGACGTCGCCGTCGGGATCGGAGTCGTTGTCCAGGACGCTGAGGATGGTGGTGCGGCCGGGGCGGACTCCGACGGCGTCGGGCTTGGTTTCCGGCGGACGGTTCGGTTTGGTGCGGTCCGGCAGGATGTTAATGGTGTTGTTGTCCGCCGACTCCTGGTCCTGGTCGTCGGACTGGTTCTTGGGCGGGATGACGTCGTCCCAGTTGTTCACCAGCTGCATGTTCTGGTTCACCAACCACACATTCCCCGAGTTCACATCATTCAGGACCACCAGGTCCCGGTTCACCCGGAAAACATACGACGGCGACGCACTCGCCTTGGGCACCGCCACATTCTTATCATCAGCATCATTGACGCAATCCCGGACGTACTTGTTCGCACCCGACCACGCCGCATGCACGCACCCGCCCAACTGCACCGGCGCCGCAGGGACGCCCTCGCCGTCGAACCCCACGGTCTTCGCCGTTCCACCATCCAACGGCTGCTTCAACAACGCCTTCCGCGTCGCCACCGCCACCACATCACTGCCCGGCCCAGGCTGCTGCAACTTCGCATCCCGCGCATTATCCAACTGCAGCCGCTTCCCACCAGGCAGGAACAGGTTTCCCGCAGCAGCATCCAGCAGCACCGGCTGGTCCCCCACCACCGTCATCTGCAAATCCCCGGCACCCTTAAGCCCATCCCACGTACTGGACTCCGACGACACCACACCACCCTCGGCATCAACACCGGTCACCGTCACCACACCAGTCTTCGGATCCGCCGAATAAATCCGGTCATCAGACCCCACCACCGACACCAGGCCCGCCGAACCCACCAAAACCGGCTCGGACGCTTCCTTATCAAAACCATTCACCGTGGACGGCGACACCGCCCACACCTTCCCCGACGCAGCATCCGTCACCGAAATCGTCCGCGCTCCAAAACTCACATCAGCCGCCCCCGGCAACTGCTTGTCCCCACCCAGGCGCATATTCGCCGACGACACCTGGTTCAACGTCGAACCAGACTCATCATCAACAAAAACCTCACCGGCATGCTGCAACACATCAAACGTCGACGACGCCGGCGTCACCGCGCCATCCAACACCCGCGACGGATAATTCAACCGCCCCACAGCATTCTTCGACTTCGAAACAACCCACACACCACCGTCATTCAACTCCACCTCAGTGGTCTTAAACCCCGGATACAACACAGCACCCGTCACCACCACAGCCACCACAGCACCAAACGCCGTACCGGTGACGAGTTTCTTATGTCGCTTTTTCAGCCCGAGCTTCCCCAGCAGAGTTGTCACAGCGTTAATTTCCCTCAGATTGTGTAGCCAGATGGCGGCCTGGTGGCAGGACAGGCAGCAGGCTTCCTTTTCCCCGGGGTAAGCCTACCGAATAGCGGAAACCGCCGCGATGGGGACAACTGCCCGCACATCCGCGCCCTGCGTGTCAGCAATGCGGTGCCCCCAGCCCGGCGGGATCGGCAAGCGTGGTGTGGCCGGCGATCACATAGCGGCCAACATTGCGTGCCGAGCCGGATTCAACCCGCCACCACCGGACGATGCCGTTGCCGGACCAGTTGTCGCTCTGGTCGATCCAGCACGCCACCATGATGCGGTCCTGGTCCGCCTTGTAGAACCATGGCGGGCTGTCCGCGTTGACGCCGTCACAGTCGAAGTAGGGACTTGGCCGGTAGTTGGATCCGCCCAGGGTGAACGTGCAACTCCTGACGAAGTTGGGGTCGGAGGTCTTGATCCGGGTTTCCCACAGGCCTTGCTTGCCCGCTGTGGCGCTGGCGGTAACCACCGCGCTGCCGGTGCCGACAGAGTTGAAGGTCTGGACCGCGATGGTGACGGTGTCACCGAAGTTGGCCGTGTTGACCGTCCGGCTGCCGGAGGGGGCAACGTTCTCCCAGCCGCCGTTGTTGATTTTGATCCTCGTTTGCGCCACGTCGTTGGTGCTGGTGGACGGGGAGGACCAATTCAGGGTGGCCGACTTCTGGTTCACGCCGCCGTTTTGGCCGGACGCGGAGGGGGTGCCCGGGGAGCCGTACGGCGTGGCGGTGGCAGGGGCGCTGCCGTCAGAACTCGGGGCCACCGTGGAGTTGGCGACGACGGTGATACTGACGGCGTTGCCGTTGGTGAAGCCGCCGATGGTCTGGCCGGGCGTGATGGGCCCGCGGGCACCGTTGCTCGCGTTGTAGCTGTAGCTGACCTCGTTTTCGGCAGAACCATTTCGTTCCGCCGCGGTCAGTTTGCGGAAGTCCACCGTCACGGCGCGTCCTGCTCCGCCGGTGTTCGCCGGCGTGGCCGTGACCCCGGAGACCGTCGCCAGCTTGCCGGTGGCGCGCCGGGGCGCGGAGGGCGGGCTGACCGCGCCCTTGCCGGCCTTGTTCTCAGCCTGCACCGTGAACGTGTAGGCGGCCTCAGAGTTGTTGGCGGTGAAGTTTGCGGTGCGGACGTTACCGGGGACGGTCTGCGTCTGGGCAGGGGCGTTGCCGCCGCTCATGGTCACGTAATAGGTGCTGATCGGATCACCGTTGGTGTTGGGTTCGGCCCACGTGACCCGAAGCTGGTTCTGGGTCCCCACGGATGCTGCGACGGCGGATGCAGGTGCTGCAGGTGCCGCAGGGACTCCGGCGGGATTGTCCTCCGCGGAATAGGTCCCCCAGTCGGAGGCGCCAAGCTCGTTGACGGCCTGGGCGCGCACCTTGTACTTCACGCCATTGGTGAGGCCGGTCCAGGTGTAGTTCAGCCCGGCGACCTCGTTCTTGAGGGCTGCCCCGCTGGCCGGTGGCGGTGAGATCTCCAGGTTGTAGTGCTTCACCGGCGAGCCCTCGGTTTTCGCCGCGGGCCAGGTGATGGCCATGGTCTTGTCCCCCGCCTTCACGGTTGGGGCTTCCGGTGGCGATGGCTTCTCGTCAGGCCGGATTTCATTGGACTGCGGCGAGGCCTGCGAGTCCCCCACCTCGTTGGTGGCCAGCACCGTAAATACGTACTTCACGTTGTTGGTGAGCCCGCTCAACGTACAGGTGGTGGTGGGGCACTTCTGTTCGAAGCCGTGGTTCGAGCGGACGGTGTACCCGGTGATGGGAGCGCCGTTGTCCGACGGCGGCGCCCACTTGAGCACGGCGGTTCGGCTGCGGACGTCGGTGGCGCTGGGGGCAGAGGGTGCGTCGGGTTTGCCGCGGACGGTGAGGCGCAGGCGGCCGTCCACCTGGCGGGACAGATCGCCCGTCTTGTCGGCCACGGTGTAGCGGACCACCATGACGCCCTTGTACCCGTCAGCCGGGGTAACGGTGATGCTGTCCCCCGACACGGACGGCTGGCCTGCTGCGGCGCCCGTCTCCACGGTGGCGCCGACGATCCGCAGGGGCGTATCCGGGAAAGGGTTGAAGTCGTTGGCCAGGACGTTGACCTGTTCCGTCTTTCCTGCGTTGGCCTTGTCCACAGCATCGTCGTTGGCCACTGGCAGGGGCCGGTTGGATGCTACGTGTCGTGCGGCGATGGTGGCGCCCACGGCGGGTGACCTGCCGTCGGTGACCTTCACTTGGATGTTCCCGGTGACGCCGATGCCAAGGGAACCATCGGCAGTGATGGCGAGCGTGGCGCCGTCGACCTTTGCGCTGAAGCCGGCAGGAAGCGTCCCGTCCAGTTCGAAGCGGAGGTTGTCCTTGTCCCGTTCGTCCACGTCCTTGGCCAGTCCGGCGAGGTCCACCGTTGCCGTTTCGGCCTTGGGGACGTCCACGGAGGTGCCGCTGAACGTGGGCGGGTGGTTGGCGTTGGGGTCCGGGACCACCTTGGTCATGATGACCAGGGTGGATTTCAGGCCGTCGGCGTCGTCAGGTCCGGAGCCGTCCGTTACTTCGAAGGTGATGGAGCCCGGGCCCACATAGTCCGGTCTGGCGGCGTAGCGCAGGGCTTTGCCGTCGGACTGGATGATGCCATCCGGGGAGCCGCCCTGGACGCGGACGGAGTCGGCCACGGTGATCCGGGCGCTGCGGCCGCTGCGGACCCGGACGTATTCGGACAGGTCCGGGATCTGGGCGCGCGTTTGTCCGAGCCGTGTCATGTGTGGAAATCCCCCGGTAAATCTAGGCTTCGTGCCTGCTGCCGGCATCACAGGACCCCGGGCACCACAACGATACCGCCATACGCCAACAAGTGGATAAATTCTTTCGGCCCGGTCCGTCCCGGACCCAAAGCCGCCGGAGCCTAGTCCAGGACCAGGCCCTTGCCGCGCCCGCGGGTCAGGCGGACGGGATTGATCTCGCCAAAGCCGCGCACATTCTCCGGGTCCTGCGGAATCAGGACGAACCGTTCGTCATGTTCCAGGGCGGAGGCTGTCATGGAATCCACCAGGACGGTACCAGGGTCCGCCAGGGTGGTCAGGCGGGCGGCGAGGTTCACGGTGGGGCCGTAGATGTCGCCCAGGCGGGACAGGATCCTTCCCCAGACCATGGCTACCCGGGCTTCCGGGAGGATTTCGTCTTCGGTGAAGGCTTCAGCCAGCGCCAGCGAAATCTCCGCACCCGCGGCAGGGGTTTCGGCGATGTACAGGACTTCGTCGCCCACGGTCTTGACCAGCCGGCCGCCACCGACGGAGATGATCTCGGCGCATTTGTTTTCGAAGCGCTGGACCAGCCGGGCAAGCGTCTTTTCGTTCATCCGCCGGGACAGGCTCGTGTAGGACACCAGGTCCGCGAAACCGACCGCGCGGGCCAGGGGCAGCGGCGCGTCGTCCTCGTCGCCTTCCCGGCCTTCCTCGCTGGCCTGCAGCCCGGCTTCGGCGCGGACCGCGAGGCGCTGGACGCCGGCGTTGAGCTGGCGGCGCCAGGAGTAGACCAGTACTTCCTCGAGTGCGTCCACCAAAGCGGGCAGCTCGTTGACCAGGCGCTTGCGGGCCACGGCGTCCGTGACGCCCTGCTCGTGGACCATGTCCTCCACCAGCGCCTCGATCTGCCAGACCACCATGCGGTCGGTCATTTGCCCGATGGAGCGCGTCACCGAGATCGCCGCTTCCTCCGTGAGCTTGCCGGCGCGGACAAGGTCCACCACGGTGGACAGGGCCGCCTGGTCGCGTTCGGTGAAGGCGACGTCCTCGTCGCCGAAGTTGGGGAATCCCAGGGCACGCCAGAGCTTGCGGGCAGAAAGCAGTGAGAGGCCGGCCCCGGCCGCAACTTCACGGCGGCGGAGCTTGCGTTCCCCACCCAGGAGGCGGGCTTCGAGCGCCTTCATGGCCAAGCGTTCCGCGGACATGGCGCCGGTTGGCGGGTGACGGTCGACGCCGGGCAGCTCCGCGGCAGCACCCGGCCCGGTTGTGAAAGGGTCAGGCGAGCCGGCGTCGGACGACGCGTCGAAGGCGCCGGTTTCGATGCTCTCGACGCGTTCCTGCTGGTCCTCATCGGTCATCCCGTCCACCTTCTCTCATGTCCTCCGGAAATGCACCGGCTGGGTAATACGTCGCGCCGGGCTGGGCCCCGCTGTCCTCCGGCAGTTCCCCGATGGCGTCGAGGATGAAGTCCCGGAACCGGGCGACCTCGGGCACGTCGCGAAAGGTCACCATGCCCTGGTGCCCGGTTTCCAAGGATATATTCCCGGAACGCACCAGGCGCTGCAGCAACGATTCATGGACCGTCAGGTTTCGCACCGATGCCAGGTTCACCTGCTGGTCCCGCCGGTTCAACAGTCCGTACCGGGCCACCATCCGCTGGCTGGTCAGCGTGTACCGGGTGCCATGCCAGCGAAGAAGCCGGGGCAGGCAGTAGCCCAGCCACACAGCCGCCGCCGCGAGCACGCAGGCGCCCACCAACCAGGGCGTCCACTGGCGGCCCAGGGCAGGCGCCACGCGTGCGGGGCCGCCGCGGATAACCCAGGCGCTGGCGAAGGCGGCCAAGGCCGGCGCCAGGACGAAGGCCACGGCGGGACCGGCAAGCTTCCGCGGCTGCGGGCGGGTAGTGACGATGACCTGCTCCCCTGGAACAAGGGACCTACGCATAACCACCCTGCTGCGGCGCGTCCGGCGATGACCAGGGCCGCAGGTGCACCACATCGCCGGCCGTGACCACATGCTCACGCGAATCCCGGTCCACTACCAGGAGGGAGCCGTAGTCATCCAGGCGGGAGGCATGTCCGATGATTTCGTGGTCGCCGGGAAGCTGCGCGCGCACCTGCTTTCCCAGGGTAACCATCACGGCCTCCACCCGTTTGTGCAGCGATGGGCCGCCGGCCATGCCCGCCGCGGGGTCGCCGTCGGCGTTGCAGAAACTGCGGTACAGGACAGCGAAGTGGGCCAGGTAGCTTTTCAGCAGCGCGGTGCGGTCTGTGGTGGTGGCACCCTCGATGGCCACGGACGTGGCGGTGGGCACGGGAAGTTCGTCTTCGCCCAGGCTGACGTTAAGGCCGGTCCCCAAGATGACGGGAGGCACGCTGCCGTCCACCATGGGACCGAGCTGGGCCAGGATGCCGGCAATTTTCCTGCCGCGGACCAGGACGTCGTTGGGCCATTTGAGCTCGGCGGGAAGGCCTGCCGTTTCCAGGAGCGTCTCGCGCAGCGCCAGGGCTGCGATCAGGGAAAGCCACGAGTAGCTCTGGGTGGGAAGGGGCCTGCCCTCGGCGTTCACCGGGCGCAAAACCAGGGAGACCGACACGGAACTCAGCGGCGGTGCCTCCCAGCGCCGGTCCAGCCGGCCCCTTGCCGCGGTCTGGTACTCCGCCGTCAGGACGGAGAGGTCAGGCCATGCCGCAGGGTCCACCGTGACGCCCCTCAGGAGGTCGGCGTTGGTGGAGCCGGTGGAGTCCACCACGTCGATCCGGGGTATTCCCGTGGCGGAGAGGAAACGCTGGTCGGCCAGGTCCCCTCGGTTCAGGGGGGTACCCGGTGCGTGTGCGTCATCCATAGCTAGATCCTACCGAGCCGCGCCTGATCGTACCCAGCCTGCCGCAGTCCCGGAACGGGCACCGGGGACTGCATGAGGGCCCGCCTTAGAGGAAGATGTCCGGAACCAGCCGGTCTTCCGGTGCTCCCAGGCTGTAGGGGCGGAAGTCGGTCACGCCCGCGGCGGCCAGGACCTGCTCGTCCGTGTAGAAGTTGCCCGACGGCGGCGCACCGGCACCGAGATTGCTGCCGGTCAGGATGGCGTGGGCGGCGTCGGCCATGATCTGCGGGCCGCGCGCGGCCAGCACCATGGTTTCGCCGTGGGGCATATTGCGGATGGCAGCCGTGTCGATCAGGGTACAGGGCCACAGTGAGTTGACCCTGATCCCGTCAGCCTTCAGTTCCTCGGCCAGGCCCAGGGTGGTCAGGCTCATCCCGTATTTCGCCATGGTGTAGGCAAGGTGCTTCCCGGCCCAGGAGGGGTGGAGGTTCAGCGGCGGCGAGAGTGTCAGGATCTGCCCCCGGCCCGAGGCACGGAGCGCCGGGAGCGCCAGCTTGGACAGCAGGAAGGTGCCGCGCACGTTGATGTCCTGCATGAGGTCGTACTTCTTCATGTCCACCTTGTCCGTGGTGGAGAGGTCGATGGCGGAGGCGTTGTTGATGACGATGTCGATGCCGCCGAACCGGTCAACAGCCGCGGCTACGGCGCCGGCCACGTCATCGTCCCTCCGCACGTCGCCCACCAGGGGCAGGGCCTGGCCTCCGGCCGCCTCCAGCTCGCGGGCTGCGGTGTGGACCGTCCCGGCGAGCTTGGGGTGCGGCTCCCCCGTCTTGGCAAGGAGCACAATGTTGGCCCCATCGCGGGCCGCCCGCAGGGCGATGGCCAGGCCGATCCCGCGGCTGCCGCCGGACAGCAGGATGGTCAGGCCCGCCAGGGAGCCGGCGGCCCGGTACGGGCTTTCGGAGGCATGCAAAGCATCGTCGCTTGAAGTCATGGGAACACTGTAACCCAACTAAGTTACTCATGAGTAACATTGTGGAGAGGTTGTTGGAACGGCAGAAAATTGTAGGTTCCCTACAGCCGTTGGCGCCCAAAGCGTTACTAGACTTGCCAGCAGGGTTCGTCTTTTGTGTGGATGCTACTTAACGCTCCGCGCAGCCAGACCTGCCAGCCGACAGAATTGACCTGCTACAGAGCCGGAGACACTTGATGAGCCACGATCTGACAACGACTGCGGGAAAGATTGCCGATTTCCGCGACCGCCAGGCGCGTGCCGAACAGCCCTCCGGCCCCGAGGCCATCGAGAAACAGCACGCCCGCGGCAAGAACACCGCCCGCGAGCGCATCGCCCTGCTGCTGGACGAGGATTCCTTCGTGGAGTTTGATGCCCTGGCTGTGCACCGCTCCACCGCCTTCGGCATGGAGAAGAAGAAACCGCTGGGTGACGGCCTGGTCTCCGGCTACGGCACCGTGGACGGGCGGTTGGTGGCGGTCTACAGCCAGGACTTCACCGTGTACGGCGGATCCCTGAGCCAGGTCAACGGCGAAAAGATCGTCAAGGTCCAGGAGTTTGCGCTCCGCAACGGCTGCCCCGTCGTCGGCATCCTGGATGGCGGCGGCGCCCGCATCCAGGAAGGCGTGGCCTCACTGGCCATGTTCGCGGACATCTTCCGCAACAACGTCCACGCCAGCGGCGTGGTGCCGCAGATCTCCCTGATCATGGGGCCTTCCGCCGGCGGTGCCGCCTACTCCCCCGCCCTCACCGACTACGTGGTGATGGTGGACAAGACCTCGCACATGTTCATCACCGGTCCGGACGTCATCAAGACCGTCACCGGCGAGGACGTCGACATGGAAACCCTCGGCGGCGCCCGGCAGCACAACGCCACAACCGGAACCTCCACCTACCTCGCCTCCGACGAGAACGACGCCATTGAGTTCGTGCGCGAACTGCTGGACTTCCTGCCTTCCAACAACCTCTCCGAGGCACCGGTGTTGGGGCACCAGCAGGAGTTGGAGATCGACGACGACGACCTCGCCCTGGACACGCTGGTTCCGGATTCAGCCAACCAGCCCTACGACATGCGCGCCGTGGTGGAGCAGATCGTGGACGACGGGCATTTCCTGGAGATGCAGGCCCTTTACGCCCCCAACGTGATGATCGGCTACGGCCGGGTGGAGGGCCACACCGTAGGCATCGTAGCCAACCAGCCCCTCCAGTTCGCCGGCACCCTGGACATCGCCGCATCCGAAAAAGCCGCGCGCTTTGTCCGCCACTGCGACGCCTTCAACATCCCCATCATCACCCTGGTGGACGTCCCCGGGTTCCTTCCCGGCAAGGACCAGGAGTTCCAGGGCATCATCCGCCGCGGCGCCAAGCTCCTGTACGCCTATGCCGAGGCCACCGTTCCCAAGCTCACCGTCATCACCCGCAAGGCCTACGGCGGCGCCTACATCGTCATGGGCTCCAAGAAGCTCGGAGCCGACCTGAACCTTGCCTGGCCCACGGCGCAGATCGGCGTCATGGGCGCGCAGGGGGCCGTGAACATCCTCTACCGCCGCGACCTCGCAGCGGTCGCCGAGGACGGCGGCGACGTGGAGGCCCGCCGCGCCCAGGTCATCCAGCAGTACGAGGAAGAGCTCCTCAACCCCTACCAGGCAGCCGAGCTTGGCTATGTGGACGCCGTCATCGCCCCGTCGGACACCCGCATCCAGATCATCAAGGGACTGCGCGCCCTCCGCGACAAACGCGCCAGCCTTCCCGCCAAGAAGCATGGGAACATCCCGCTGTGATCCCCACCCCAGGGGCGCCGGAGCTCGACGAGACCCCGGAAACGGCAGAAGCAGCCGCTGCGCCGCTGTTTTCTGTTGTCAAAGGACAACCCAGCGACGAGGAACTCGCCGCACTGGCCGCCGTCGTGCTTTCCCTCGGCGGGGAAACCCCCGCCCCGGCTAAGACCACCAGCGTGCGGCACTGGGTCCGGAGGCAGCAGTTGCGGCTCGCCCCCGCTCCCGGGCCGGGAGCCTGGAAACGCAGCCGGGGCTGACCTCCTCCCTGCCACGCTGACTGCCCGGAGCCCGGTAGTCTCGGCATGTGACTATCGACACTGCACCCGCCGCGCGCCCGCACACACGGATCGACGCTGTCGCGGACACCTACACGGACACCCTGGTCAGGCTCAACCCCACCTTTGCCACCACCCTTGGCCTGCCGGGGCATGAGACGGAGTACCAGGACTTTTCCCCCGCCGGCATCGCCGGTTTCGCGGAGGCAGCACGGGCTGCCCTCGTGGCCCTGGAGGGCCTGGAACCGGAAGACGACGTGGACGCCGTCACCCTGGACGCCATGCAGGAACGGTTGGGCCTGCAGCTGCTGATCCACGCTTCCGGCTGGGAGTATGCGGAGCTGAACAACATCGCGTCGCCGGCCCAGGACATCCGCGCCATCTTCGACCTCATGCCTACCGAAACCGAGCAGGACTGGGAGCACATCGCCGGCCGCGCGCACAACGTGCCGGCAGCCATCAGCGGCTACACCGAGTCGCTGCGCCTGGCAAGGGATGCCGGGAAGGTGGCCGCTGCACGCCAGGTGCGGATCGTCATCGAACAGGTGGCCAAATACGCCGCCGGGGACGGCTTCTTCGCCAAGCTGGCGGCCGGCGCCTCCACCTCCGCCGGGCCGTTGCCGGCGAACCTGCAGGAAATACTCGACGCCGGTGCTGACGCAGCCCGCCGTGCCTACAGTGGCCTGGCCGAATTCCTGCGCACAGAGCTGCTGCCCGCAGCGCCGGAAAAGGATGCCGTCGGCCGGGCCCGCTACGCCCTCGCTTCCCGGTCCTTCCTCGGCGCTGAAGTGGACCTGGAGGAGACCTACGCGTGGGGCGTCCAGGAACTGGACCGCCTCATCGCCGAACAGGAACAGGTGGCGCACGCCATCAAGCCGGGGGCATCCATTGCCGAGGCCAAGGACATCCTCAACAACGACCCCGCCCGGCAGTTGAAAGGCACGGAGGCGCTGCAGAGGTGGATGCAGGATGTCTCGGACAGGGCGGTGGCCGAACTCGCCGGCGTGCACTTCGACATCCCCGACGTCATGAAGAAGCTCGAGTGCCGGATCGCCCCTACCGACGAAGGCGGCATCTACTACACCGGTCCGTCCGACGACTTCAGCCGCCCCGGCCGCATGTGGTGGTCAGTCCCCGCCGGGGAGGACACCTTCACCACCTGGGCGGAAACCACCACCGTGTACCACGAGGGCGTCCCGGGCCACCACCTGCAGGTCGCCACTGCAACCTACCGGCGCGAGCTGCTCAACAAGTGGCGCCGGAACGTCTGCTGGACCTCCGGCCACGGCGAAGGGTGGGCCCTTTACGCCGAGAAGCTCATGCAGGAACTGGGCTACCTGGACGATCCCGGCGACCATATGGGAATGCTGGACATGCAGCGCATGCGGGCCGCGCGCGTGGTCTTCGATATCGGCGTGCACCTGGAACTCGGGATGCCCGAACGCTGGGGAACCGGCACCTGGACCGCCGACAAGGGCTACGCATTCCTGAAGGAAAACCTCCCGATCAGCGAAGGCCAGCTCAACTTTGAGTTCACCCGGTACCTCGGCTGGCCCGGGCAGGCCCCCTCCTACAAGGTGGGACAGCGGCTTTGGGAACAAATCCGCGCCGAGCTCGAGGCGCGGCCGGGGTTCGACCTCAAGGAGTTCCATACCAAGGCCCTCAACATCGGCTCCGTGGGATTGGACACCCTCCGCCGGGCGCTGCTTTCCTGACTCGCCCATGCCCGGGCGAGACATTAAGCACATCCGGGACGGGAATAAGTAACAATAGCCGCCGTCTGCTTTGTATTTCCGGGGTTTTCCAGGTTCGTAGGCAAATGTGGATGCGTAATATTTCTCAATATTCTTTCGACGTGGTATGAGGTGGGGGTCTAGCTTGTTCTGGTGAGCACTCAGACAAGCACCCCCTCCCCCGCAGGGAAGACCGGATTCCAGCTCCCCAAGTGGGCGGGTTCGTTCGGCTTCCAGATCATTGCCGCCCTCATTGTGGGCCTCGGCCTCGGCCTGCTGGCCAAGTACACCGGCAGCACCAAGACCAGCCCCAACGCCCTCGGCGCCACGCTGCAGACCATCGGCTCAAGCTACGTGTCCCTGCTGCAGACCGCCGTCGTTCCCCTGATCTTTACCGCCGTCGTCAGTTCCATTTCCAACCTGCGCCAGGTGTCCAACGCCGCCCGGCTCGCATGGAACACGCTCCTGTGGTTCGCCATCACGTCCCTGATCGCCGTGCTGATCGGCATCGGCCTGGGCGTGCTCCTGCAGCCCGGCGCCAACACGGGCATCAGCGGAGACGCCAAGTACACCGGCAAGTCCGGTGACTGGTGGGCCTTCCTCGTGGGCCTCTTCCCGAAGAACTTCCTCGGCCTGGGTGCCAGCTCCACTGTCGGCGATTCCGGCGCCGTCACCACGTCGATCAGCTTCAACGTCCTGCAGATCCTCGTCATCGCCATCGCGGTGGGCGTTGCCGCCCTCAAGGTGGGCAAGGCAGCAGAGCCGTTCCTGAACCTGAACGCGTCAGCCCTCGCCGTGATCCAGAAGGTGCTCTGGTGGATCATCCGCATCGCACCGCTGGGAACCGTCGGCCTCATCGGCAATGCCGTGGCCGTCTACGGCTGGGACACCATCGGCTCGCTGGGAAAGTTCACCGTGGCCATCTACGCCGGCCTGGTGCTCGTGCTGTTCGTGGTGTACCCGATCCTGGCCCGCAGCCATGGCCTGTCCATCAAGCAGTACTTCTCCGGCGTATGGCCCGCAGTGCAGTTGGCTTTCGTTTCCCGCTCCTCAGTGGGCACCCTCCCGCTGACCCAGCGCGTGACTGAACGCAGCCTCGGAGTGCCCCGCGCGTACGCCTCCTTCGCCGTACCGCTGGGCGCCACCACCAAGATGGACGGCTGCGCAGCCATCTACCCTGCCATCTCCGCGATCTTCGTGGCCCAGTTCTTCGGCATCCACCTGGACTTCAGCCAGTACCTGCTGATCGCCCTGGTCTCCGTCCTTGGCTCCGCCGCAACCGCCGGCACCACCGGCGCCGTGGTGATGCTCACCCTGACGCTCTCCACGCTCGGCCTGCCGCTGGCCGGCGTCGGCCTGCTGCTGGCCATCGACCCCATCCTCGACATGGGCCGCACCGCGGTGAACGTGGCAGGCCAGGCCCTGGTCCCCACCATCGTGGCCAAGCGCCAGGGCATCCTGGACGAATCGCTGTACAACGCACCCCGCAACGGCACCCCGTTCGTGGATGACAGCGATGCTCCCGCCGATGGTTCCGCAACGGACGGCACCAGCGCCGGGACCGCATCCCGCGAGCTGCAGGATGCCAACGCCTAACGCGCACCAGCAAAAAGACGTCCCCGGGATACGCTCCCGGGGACGTCTTTGCTTAAGGACTTCGCCCCAGCCCGCAACGGGCGGGCAGCAGTCAGCGTCCGCCAATCACCCCGTTCTGAACCGCCTTGGTCACGGCGTCGGCTTCGGCCTGTGTGAGTTTGCCGTCCGTCACTGCCTTGTCCAGGCGGGTCTTGAGTTCGGCCGCGTGTTCTGACTGCTCCTCGCTGCGGATCTCCTGGAGGGCTGCCGTCACCTTGGCCTCGTCGATTCCCAGCGAGGCCGCCAGCGATTTGGCGAGGGCGGCTTCGCGGGCCGCGGGATCCGGCTTCTGGCCGTCGGCGGGCGGCGTGGTGGGCTTGTTGGCTTCGCGGAAGGCCTTCAAGGCCTCCGTCACCTTGGCTTCGTCCACGCCGAGCTTCGCCGCCAGGGCAGATGCCTGCTCCATGCCGTTGCCGCCGCGACCGCCGTGCCTGCCCATGCCGCCGTGGTCGGTTCCGGCGGAGCCGTCGGCCGAGGCACTGGAACTCGCGCTCGGGGTGGGAGTGGGCGCAGTGGTGGTGGCCGACGCCATGCCGGCCACGCCGATTCCTGCACCGAGCGCCAGCGCCGCGGCTGACAGGCCCAGGGTCATCTTCTTCGTGCGGGTCATTTCTCTGTCTCCTCATTCGCCGTCGCCTGACGGCTGCTGGTGATACGCCTCGCGGCGGGACATTTCCAGCATCGTCCACCAGGTTCAGGAAAGGCTGTCGGGAACCTTTCGTTCTCCTGTGAATCCAGATCACTACACCCGGGAAATTAGTTGCATAGAGTGCAAAGTTGCACGTAGTGTAAGCCTGTGCCAGATCCGCTTTCCTCCCCGGAGACCCCGCAGGACGCCGTGCCCGCCGCCCCTTCCCGCCGCGAGCTGAACAAGGCCGCCACGCGCCAGGCCATTACCGACGCCGCGCTGGGCCTCCTGCGTTCCAAAGGCCCCGGAAACTTCACGGTGGAGGACATCGCCGACACCGCAGGAATCTCCCGCCGTACCTTCTTCAACTACTTCAGCAGCACCGACGCCGCCTTGGCCTCCATCGTCCACGGCTTCCTGGACAACGCCATCCAGCAACTGCGCCTCCGGCCGGCGGACGAACCCATGCTGGAGTCGGCCCAGGCCGCCCTGGTGGCCCTGGCCGACCCCAAGGCCATCGCCCCGCTCGCGGAACTGTTCTCGCTGACCCAGCAGAGTCCGCTGATGTCCCACACGGAACTGGAGGCGTGGGACCACTGCCGGGCCCAGGTCTTCACCGTGGCCCGCGAACGCCTCGCCGGAACCCCCGGCGAGCGGGACGAACTCTACGTCCACGCCCTGGCCGGCTCCATCATCTCCTGCGGAAAGGCCGCCATGGAGGTCTGGTTCAGCCGGCGCGGCCCGGACCTCTCACCCGCCTCCCTGGCCGAACTCCGCCAACTGCTCATCGATGCCATGGCCCTGCTGGGCGCCGGCTTCACCACCACCGCTTTCCCATCCGCCACCCGTTCCTCCTGATCAGATCGGTCCTCCCGCATGGCACTCCTCCTTTACCGCCTCGGCAAGTTCTCGTACCGCCGGCGCTGGCTTGTCATTTCCCTCTGGCTTGCCGTCCTGGTGGCCGTCGGCGGTTCCGCCGCGGCTTTCCACGGCACGCTGTCCAACAACTTCCAGATCCCGGGCACCGAGACCCAGCGGATCGCGGACAAGCTCAAGCAGGATTTGCCCGCAGCCTCGGGCGGAAGCGCCACGATCGTCTTCGAAGCCCCCGACGGCGGATTCACGGCCGGGAGCCGGGCGGCCGTGACGGATGCGCTGAAGAAGCTGCAAGCCCTCCCCGAGGTCCGCGGCACGGTTGATCCGTTCACCACCCAGGCCCAGGTGGACCAGGCCGGCAAGGCCATCACCGACGGCGAACAGCAACTGGCGGCCGGCCAGGCGCAGCTGGATGCCTCCCGCGCCCAGCTGGAGGCGGGCAAGGCGCAACTGGCAGCGGCTGAACAGCAGCTCACCGCCGCCGGTGCGCCCGCGGCCGTGGTCGAGGCACAACTGGGCCAGCAGAAGGCAGCGCTGGCCGCCGGCCAGGCCAAACTCGACGCCGGCGCACAGGAACTGCAGGCCAACAAGGCGAAGCTGGAACTTGGCAAGCGCCAGGCCCAGGCGGCCTCGGCCATCCGGTTCGTGTCCGCGGACAACAAGGCCGCCGTGGCCCAGGTGCAGTTCAACACCTCCATCAACGGCCTGGCCCCCTCGGTCCGCAAGCAGGTACAGGAAATCGCCCACGAGACGTCCTCCGCAGGCGTCAAGGCCTTTGCCAGCAAGGAAATCACCGAAGACATCTCGGCCCTGTTCGGCACAGCGGAAATCGTCGGCATCGCCGTCGCGGCCCTGGTCCTGATCCTCATGCTCGGAACGCTGATCGCGGCCGGCCTGCCGCTGCTGATGGCCATCATCGGCGTCGGTGTGGGCGTAGGCATCACCTTTGCCCTCTCCGGCCTGTTCGACATGAGCTCCATCTCCCCCATGCTGGCCCTCATGCTGGGCCTCGCCGTCGGCATCGACTACTCGCTGTTCATCGTCAACCGGCACCGGACCCAGCTCCTGGGCGGCATGGACCCTGAAGAATCCGTGGCCCGGGCCAACGGAACCTCCGGCAACGCCGTCGTCTTCGCCGGCCTCACCGTGATCATTGCCCTCGCCGCCCTGGTGGTCCCCGGTCTGCCGTTCCTCACCGTCATGGGGCTGGCAGCCGCAGGAACCGTGGCGGTGGCGGTACTGGTCGCCATCACCCTGACCCCCGCCATGTTGTCCCTGATCGGCCGCCGCATCATCTCCAGGCGGGCATGGGCCAAGTCCGAGGCCCACAACGCCGAACCGGGCCACGAGGCGGCGGACCTTGCCACCGACCGCGAACGAAGCACCCACGGGTGGGGCGGCCTGGTCACCAAGCACCCCTGGATTGCGCTCGTCGCCGGCATCCTCCTGCTGGGCACCCTGGCATTGCCTGCCACCCAGCTCCAGCTGGCCCTGCCTGACGGCGGATCCGAGCCCGTGGAGTCCGAGGCCTACCAGGCCTACGACCTGACAGCACGCAGCTTCGGCGAGGGCGTCACCGGCCCCATCGTGGCCGTGGGCGAGTTCCCCGCGAACCTGGATGCGGCGCAGGCGCAGAAGCTGCAGTACGACATCGCGGACAAGCTCCGTGCCGTGGACAACGTGGTGGCCGCCGTGCCGGTGGCCCTCAGCGAAGACCGCCGCACCGCCGTCTTCCAGGTCATCCCCAAGGAAGGTCCCGCCAGCGCCAGCACGGTCAAGGTGGTCGCCGACCTCCGCGGCCTGAACGGGGAGATCAAGGCCGACTACGACGTCGCCATGGGCCTGACCGGCCAGACTGCCGGCAACGTGGATGTCTCCACCAAGCTCGGCGACGCCCTGCCGCCCTACCTGGCGATCGTCGTCGGACTCTCCCTGGTCCTGCTCCTGCTGGTGTTCCGCTCCATCGTGGTCCCGCTGCTGGCCACGGGCGGCTTCCTGCTGTCCCTGTCGGCCGCCTTCGGCGCGGTGGTGGCGGTGTACCAGTGGGGCTGGCTGGGGAACGTCTTCGACGTGGCCAACCCGGGCGCCGTGCTGAGCTTCCTGCCCATCATCCTGATCGGCGTGCTGTTCGGCCTGGCCATGGACTACCAGGTGTTCATCGCCTCCGGCATGCGCGAGGCCTACATGCACGGATCATCCGCCAAGGAAGCGGTCAGGGTGGGGTTCCGGCACGCAGCCGCCGTGGTCACCGCCGCCGCGATCATCATGGTCAGCGTGTTCTCCGGCTTCATCTTCAGCCACCTCACCATGGTCCGGCCGCTGGGCTTCGCAATGGCCTTCGGCGTCCTGTTCGACGCCTTCGTGGTCCGGATGACCATAGTCCCGGCCGTCATGTACCTGCTGGGTGCCAAGTCCTGGTGGCTGCCGCGCTGGCTGGACCGGATCCTGCCGGACGTGGACGTGGAAGGCGCCAAGCTCAACCGCGGCCAGACCGCACCTGCTCCGGGCGAGCTGGTCCACTAGGCTGAAACCGTGCTCCATCTGATCCTCGCGTCCCAGTCCCCCGCCCGCACCAAGCTCCTGGCCGAGGCCGGCATCCGGCACACCGTGCTGGTTTCCGACGTCGACGAGGCGGCCGTCCAGGAACGGTACGGCGTGACGGACCCGCACGACACCGCACTGCTGCTGGCCCGGGCCAAGGCGGAGGCCGTCGCATCCCTGCCGGAAGCGGAGGGCGCCCTGGTGCTGGGCTGCGACTCCGTCTTCGAGTTCGACGGCGAGGCGCACGGCAAGCCGTACACGGCCGACGTCGCCCGCGACCGGATGCTGCGGATGAGCGGCAGCGCGGGGGTGCTGCACACCGGGCACTGGCTGGTGGACTGCCGGGACACGGACGACGACGCCGGCGGCGGCCGCGGCTCGGGCGCCACGCTCGGGGCGGTCGCCTCCGCCGAGGTTTCCTTCCTGGACATGGCCCCGGAGGAGATTGACGCCTACATCGCCACCGGTGAACCGCTGCACTGCGCAGGTTCCTTCACCATCGACGGCCTGGGCGGCGCTTTCATCCGCAAGGTCGACGGCGACCCGCACGCCGTCGTCGGCCTTTCCGTCTCCACCCTGCGGGGCCTGCTCGCCGCCGCCAATGTGCGCATCACGGATCTCTGGCCGCCGCGGTAGGCGTGTGCTTTTTTAGGCACCCTTGTAGCTTCCCTACAAAGGAAGGCTGCTTTACACGCGGATTCCGCAAGTAATATCGGCGGAACCTCCAAAACCGCGCTAGGCTCCCTGAAGGAAAGAAGGAGACGCCTTGTCAGCAAATTTGGAGCAGTCCGCAGGAACCACGCAGCCCAGCCTCACAAAGGTGCTGATCGCCAACCGCGGCGAAATCGCCGTGCGGATCATCCGGGCGGCCCGGGACGAAGGCATCGCCTCCGTGGCTGTCTACGCCGACCCGGACCGCGACGCACTGCACGTCCGGCTCGCTGACGAGGCCTATGCCCTGGGTGGCACCACGGCCGCCGAGTCGTACCTGGTGATGGACAAGATCATTGACGCCGCCCGCCAGTCCGGCGCCGACGCCATCCACCCCGGCTATGGGTTCCTGGCGGAGAACGCAGATTTCGCCGCCAAGGTCATCGCCGCCGGCATCACCTGGATCGGCCCCTCCCCCGAGGCCATCTCCGCCCTGGGCGACAAGGTCCAGGCCCGCCACATCGCCGAGAAGGTCGGCGCCCCGCAGGTCCCCGGCACCGCAGACCCCGTGGAATCCGCCGAGGAAATCCTGGAATTCGTGGACAAGTTCGGCCTGCCCGTGGCCATCAAGGCGGCCTTCGGCGGCGGAGGACGCGGTATCAAGGTGGCCCGCACCCGCGAGGAAATCCCCGAGCTCTTCGAATCCGCCGTCCGTGAAGCCACAGCCGCCTTCGGCCGCGGCGAGTGCTTCATCGAGCGCTTCCTGGACGCTCCCCGGCACGTTGAGACCCAATGCCTCGCCGACGCACACGGCAACGTCGTGGTGGTCTCCACCCGCGACTGCTCCCTGCAGCGCCGCAACCAGAAGCTCGTGGAGGAGGCCCCGGCCCCGTTCCTCACCCCGGAACAGAACCAGCGGCTTTACGAATCCTCCAAGGCCATCCTGAAGGAAGCCGGCTACCTGGGCGCGGGGACCTGCGAATTCCTGGTGGGCCAGGACGGCACCATTTCCTTCCTTGAGGTCAACACCCGCCTCCAGGTGGAGCATTGCGTCTCCGAGGAAGTCACCGGAATCGACCTGGTCCGCGAGCAGTTCCGGCTGGCCCGCGGCGAGGAACTGGGCTACGGCGACCCCGAGGTCCGCGGCCACTCCATCGAATTCCGCATCACCGGCGAGGACCCGGGCCGGAACTTCCTGCCCTCCCCCGGCACCATCAGTGTCCTGAAGAACCCCACCGGGCCCGGCGTGCGGATCGACTCCGGCGTGGAGCAGGGCGACGTCATCAGCGGCAACTTCGACTCGATGCTCTCGAAGCTGGTCGTTACCGGCGCCACCCGCACCCAGGCACTGCAGCGCTCCCGGCGTGCCCTGGAGGAAATGGTGGTCGAGGGCATTCCCACCGTCATCCCGTTCGATCTCGCCGTGGTCAGCAACCCCGACTTCGCCCCCGCGGACGGCCCGTTCAAGGTCCACACCCGCTGGATCGAGACCGCCTTCGTCAACGACATCCCCGCCTGGACACCCAGCGGCACCGCGGAAGAAGAGGCCGACGCCGGCGAACGCCAGCGCGTCGTCGTCGAGGTGGGCGGCAAGCGCCTGGAAGTGGTGCTCCCGGCATCCCTGGGCACCCCCAGCACCGCCGCAGCCGCCGGCAAGCCCGGCAAGTCCAAGAAGCGCTCACGTTCCGCAGGTCCCGCTGCCGCCACGGGCAACGCCCTCACTTCCCCCATGCAGGGAACCATCGTGAAGGTCGCCGTTTCGCACGGTGACGTGGTGTCCGAGGGCGACCTGGTGGTGGTCCTGGAGGCCATGAAGATGGAGCAGCCCCTCACCGCGCACCGGTCCGGCACCATTACGGGCCTGACGGCAACCGCCGGCGAAACGGTGTCCGCGGGCGCCATCATCGCCACGATCGAAGACTAGGAAGCCGGATGCTGGCACCAAGTTTCCAGGAAGAAGTGGCCCGCTACCACCAGGCGGTTCCCGAGATCACCCGGGGCAACACCGCCCCGATCAAGGAACTGTACTCCCGGCTGGACGACGTCACCCTGGCCAACCCGTTCGGCGGGATAGCCCGCGGCTGGGCCCAGGTGGAGGCCCGGCTGGACCAGGCGGCGCGGCAGTTCCGCGACGGCGAGATGCTCGGCTTCGATACCGTCACCTCCTACACGGCCCGCGACACCGCGTACCTGGTGGAGACCGAACACTTCCGGGCGCGCCTGGACGGCGCTGCCGCCACCGAGGAGTTCGCGCTGCGCGTGACCAGCATCTTCCGCCGCGAGGAGGGCTACTGGAAGCTGGTGCACCGCCACGCCGACCCTGCGGCCCGGTCCCAGTCCCGCCGCTCCCTGGCGCAGCCCACAGGCTGAGCGTTCGCCGGGCCTACCATCCGCCCCGGCTAGACATCCACCTATGCGGCGCTGCCACGCGCACGGCTGTGGTGGCAGGCGGCGCCGCCAGGATGCAGACTTAGCTCATGCTGCCATTCCTCCTCCTCGCATCACGTGCTGAAAATGCTGCCGCGGAGGATGAATACGCCGCCTACCTGAGGTACGGCGGGCTTGAGGAACGGGAGCTCCGCCGGGTCAGGCTTGAGGCCACTCCCCTGCCCGCGCTGGATCTTGCGGATTATTCCGGCGTCATCGTCGGCGGCAGCCCGTTCACCTCCAGCGATCCGCCGGAGCAAAAGACCCCGGTCCAGCACCGGGTGGAGCGGGAGCTTGCCGCCCTGCTGGACCAGCTGGTGGCCCGCGACTTTCCGTTCCTTGGCGCCTGCTACGGGGTGGGCACCTTGGGCAGCCACCAGGGCGGCGTGATCGACCGGACCTATGGCGAGCCCCTCGGCGCGGTGGAGGTGGAACTGACCGCCGAAGGCCTCCAGGACCCCATCCTGCAGGGCGTACCTCAAACCTTCACGGCATTGACCGGGCACAAGGAAGCCGTCCGCTCACTGCCCCCGCACGCCGTCCTGCTGGCACGGGCCGCCACCTGCCCGGTCCACATGTTCCGCGTCAGGACCAACCTTTATGCCACCCAGTTCCACCCGGAGCTGGACGCCGACGGATTGGTGACGCGGATCGATATCTACCGGGACGCCGGGTACTTTCCGCCGGAATCAGCTGAAGAGCTCATGGCCGCGGCACGGCAATTCACGATCACCGAGCCCATGGCGGTGCTGAAGAACTTCGTGGCCCGCTACGCCCGGTGAGCATGAAAATGCCCGGCGGGCCGGATGGCCGCGCCGGGCATTGTGGCGTTGGAGAATCAGGCCACGTTGTTCTCGTAGTCAAGGTCGCGGGTCTCGCGCGTCAGGAACAGCGCGATCAGGGTCAGCACGGCCATGGACGTCAGGTAGACGCCCACCAGGACAGGGCTGCCCTTCGCGGCTTCCCACAGGGCCACTGCGATGAACGGGGCCACCGCGGCACCCAGGATGCTGGAGAAGTTGTAGCTGATGGCCGAGCCGGTGTAGCGGACGTTCGTGGGGAACAGTTCCGGCAGCAGCGCCCCCATGGGCCCGAAGGTCAGGCCCATGAGGGAGAAACCGAGGATCAGCAGGCCCATGGTGCCCACGAAGCCGCCGCTGAACAGGGGGACGAACAGCAGGCCGAACACGAAGATGCCGGCGGTGACGGCCATCAGCATCTTGCGGCGGCCGTGCTTCTCGGCCAGCGGGCCGGAAACCAGGGTGAAGATGCCGAAGAAGACGACGCCGGCAATCAGCATCCAGAGGAAGTCGTTGCGGGAGTAGCCCAGGCCGGGAACGAACGCTGCGGCGGCGGCTTCGGACATGGGTTTGCCGGCCTTTTCTGCGGCGGCCTGAGCGCCGGCCAGGGTGGGCTTGGTGCCGTAGGTCAGCGTGAACGTGGTCATCAGGTAGAACAGCACATAGGTGGCCAGCATGATGAAGGTGCCCAGGATCAGCTGGCGCCAGCTGGACTTGAAGACGCGTCCCAGCGGCAGCTTGGCTACCTCGTTGGACTCCACCACCTTGGTGAAGGCGGGGGTTTCGATCAACTTGAGCCGGACGTAGAGGCCCAGGATCACCATGACGGCGCTGAGCAGGAACGGCACGCGCCAGCCCCAGGCCGCGAAGGCCTCCGGTGTCAGCGTGTAGCTTGCCACCAGGAAGATGACGTTGGCGATGATGAAGCCAATGGGGGCTCCGAGCTGCGGGAAAGTGCCGTAGACGGCGCGCTTGTTGGCCGGGGCGTTCTCGGTGGCCAGCAGGGCCGCGCCGCTCCACTCGCCGCCGAGGGCCAGGCCCTGGGCGAAGCGCATGACCACCAGCATGGCCGGAGCCCAGAACTCCCAGCCCGGAACCAGCGCCGTGGGAAGGCAGCCGATGAGGAAGGTGGCGATGCCCATGGTCAGCAGCGACGCAACAAGGGTTCCCTTGCGGCCGAACTTGTCGCCGAAGTGCCCGAAGACAATCGAGCCGAGGGGGCGGGCGATGAAGGCCACGCCGAAGACGGCGAAGGAGCTCAGCAGCTGGGTGGTTTCGTTCGCGCCCGGGAAGAAGAGCTTCGGGAACACGAGCACGGCGGCCGTGGCATAGACGTAGAAGTCGTAGAACTCCACGGTGGTGCCGATCAGGCTTGCCACGATGACGCGGCCGCGGGAGTTCACCGGCTGGTGCGAACCAGGCACCTTGGTGGTATCGGTGGATGACATGGGTAAACGCTTTCGTGTGACCGGCCGGGCGCAGGCAGTACTGCCTCCCGGCTCGAATAGTTAGAGTTTGATCTTACTTCCCAACGTCCAGTCAATGGACGAAACGTCCACAATGCGGACCTGTGTTGTGGATCCCATATGCCGGACCCCCGCCGGCGCCTCACGCCGTCCGGCTGCCCCGGATAGGCAAAAGTCACAGCGCGTTAACAAACCTCGACCGTCCGCGAAACGAGCCGTCCCTACCTTGGAGGAACAACATCCCCCGAAGGAGGTAACCCGTGACTGTTGACCGCACCGTTGATGCCGTATCCGCCAGCGCACAGCCCGGCCCTACCCGCACCACTGACGCCCCTGCCCTTGAATTCCGCCCCGGCCGCTGGATCGCCAACTGGGACGCCGAGAACAAGGAGCAGTGGGAGGCCGCAGGCCGGGCCATCGCCCGCCGCAACCTGAACTGGTCCATCTTCGCCGAGTTCCTCGGCTTCGTCGTCTGGCAGCTGTGGTCCATCGTGGTGGTCCAACTCCCCGCTGCAGGCTTTACCTTCTCCACCTCGGAAATCTTCTGGCTCATCTCCATGCCAAGCCTGGTGGGTGCCACCCTCCGCATTCCCTACACGTTCATGGTCCCCCGCTTCGGCGGCCGCAACTGGACTATCGTGTCCGCCCTGCT
This sequence comes from Pseudarthrobacter sp. CC12, assembly GCF_039907755.1. Classification (NCBI taxonomy): domain Bacteria; kingdom Bacillati; phylum Actinomycetota; class Actinomycetes; order Micrococcales; family Micrococcaceae; genus Pseudarthrobacter; species Pseudarthrobacter sp. CC12. The sequence goes on from NZ_JARDJH010000004.1 coordinate 244,951, forward strand.
GCTCCTGATCCCCTCCACCGGGCTGGCCCTCTGCGTCTCGAATCCGGGCACGCCGTTCGGCGTCATGCTCCTGGTGGCTGCCCTGGCCGGCTTCGGCGGCGGCAACTTCGCCAGCTCCATGGCCAACATCACGTTCTTCTACCCGGCCCGGGAAAAAGGCTGGGCGCTGGGCCTGAACGCCGCCGGCGGGAACCTGGGCGCCGCCGTCGCACAGCTTGCCGTTCCCATCGTCATCACCCTGCTGGCCGCCGGCACCGTCAACCTTCCGATGGCCGGCTGGATGTGGGTCCCGCTCATCCTGCTCGCAGCCTTCGGCGCCTTCAAGTACATGAACAACCTCACCAGCGCCAAAGGCGACGTAGCCGGTTCGGTCGCGGCGCTGAAGGAACCGCACCTGTGGATCATGGCGCTGCTGTACATCGGCACTTTCGGCTCCTTCATCGGCTTCGCCGGCGTGTTCCCCAAGCTGATCAAGGACTACTTCCCCGCGTTCTCCTCCATCGCCGTGGGCAGCGTGGCCTTGTCCTTGGCGTTCCTCGGCCCCCTGGTGGGATCCCTGGCCCGCCCCTACGGCGGACGCATGGCGGACCGCATGGGCGGAGCCCGGATGACTGTATCCGCCTTCGCCGCCATGGCCGTGATCACGCTGACCATGATCTGGACACTTCCGCTCAAGAACTTCCTGCTCTTCCTGGTCCTCTTCCTGATGCTTTTCACTGCCAGCGGCTTCGGCAACGGTGCAACGTACCGGATGATTCCGGTCATCTTCGCCACGTCCAGCCGGGCTGCGCGCCAGGGTGCAAGCTCCGTGGCCACCCAGCGGCTCGCATCGTCCGCCCTCGGCCTGATCTCGGCGATCGGCGCCTACGGCGGCTTCGTGATCCCACAGGTCCTCAATGCCTCCAGCACCGCCAGCGGCTCCTACACTCCGGCCTTCTACGGATTCGTCGGTGCGTATGTCCTCATGCTGGTGGTCTGCTGGACCTGCTACATCCGCAACGCCGGCCGGAACGCGATGGGGCACGTCTAACATGACCAAAAGCGCCGCCACGCACTGCCCCTACTGCGCCCTGCAGTGCGCCATGACGCTCACGTCCCCCGCGGACCTGGCCCCGGCTGCACAGCCGGGGCCGGGCCCCGTGCCTGGCATGAACCCCGCGCCCGCACTGGAAGTTGCCGGCCGGGACTTCCCCACCAACCGCGGCGGCCTCTGCCGCAAGGGCTGGACCTCGGCCAGCCTCCTGAGCCACGCGGGCCGGATCACCGACCCCCTGTTGAAAGGCGCCGACGGCGTCCACCGGCCCATCGGCTGGGACCAGGCCCTGGACCTCGCCGCCGCGGCAGTGAAGGACGCCCGCGCCCGGTACGGTGCCGACGCCGTCGGGGTCTTCGGCGGCGGCGGCCTCACCAACGAAAAGGCCTACATGCTGGGCAAGTTCGCCCGGCTGGCCCTGGGCACCTCCCGGATCGACTACAACGGCAGGTTCTGCATGTCCTCAGCCGCCGCGGCGGGAATGCGCGCTTTCGGCGTGGACCGCGGCCTGCCCTTCCCGCTCGAAGCCCTGGACACCGCCAGCACCATCCTGATGCTCGGCTCCAACGTCGCCGAGACCATGCCGCCGTTCGTCCAGCACCTGCAGGGGGCCCGCGACGCCGGCGGCCTGGTGGTGGTGGATCCGCGGCGTTCCGCCACCGCGGCCTTCACGGCCGACGGCGCCGGGCTCCACCTGCAGCCCCTCCCGGGCACCGACCTCACCCTCCTGTTGGGCCTTTCCCACGTGGTCATCCACGAAAACCTGGCGGATGCCGCCTTTATCCAGGAGCGCACCTCGGGCTACAACGCCGTGGTCCGCAGCGTAAACGCCTTCTGGCCCGAACGCGTCCAGTCCATCACCGGTGTCCCGGCGGACCTCATCCGCGAAACCGCCCGCCTGCTCGCCGCCGGTGCCCGCGCGGGCGGCAGCTACATCCTCACCGGCCGCGGCGTGGAACAGCACGTGGACGGCACGGACACCGCCACCGCGGCCATCAACCTCAGCCTCCTGCTGGGCCTGCCCGGCTCCGCCCGCAGCGGCTACGGCACCCTCACCGGCCAGGGCAATGGCCAGGGCGGCCGGGAGCATGGCCAGAAGGCGGACCAGCTGCCCGGCTACCGGAAGATCACAGACCCCGCCGCCCGCGCACACGTCGCCGCAGTCTGGGGCGTTCCGGAGGAGACAATCCCGGGGCCCGGCCTGCCCGCAGTCCAGCTGTTGAAATCACTGGGCCAGCCCGACGGCGTCCGGTGCCTTTTCGTCCACGCCTCCAACATTGCGGTGGCGGCACCCGACGCCAACGCCGTCATCAAGGGGCTGCGGAGCCTCGACTTCCTGGTGGTGTGCGACTTCTTTCTGTCGGAAACCGCTGCGGAGGCGGACCTCATTCTTCCAGTCCTCCAGTGGGCCGAGGAGGAAGGCACCCTGACCAACCTGGAAGGCCGGGTGCTGCGCCGCCGCCGCGCCATCTCCCCTCCCGCCGGCGCCCGCAGCGAGCTCTGGATCGTGGCCCGCCTGGCCGAGCGCCTGGACGCCCCCTCCACCTACAGCGAGGACCCGGAAACTGTCTTTGAGGAGCTCCGCCTGGCTTCCGCGGGCGGCCTGGCCGACTACTCCGGCATCGACTACGCCATGCTGGACCGCGGCGAGGCCGCCTACTGGCCCTACCTTGCGGGCGGCACCGGAACGCCCCGCCTGTTCAGGGACGGCTTCGCGCACCCCGACGGCAAGGCGGTCATGGTCCCGGTGGTGCCGCGCCGCCGTCGTACTCCCGCAGCTGAAGCCGCCGGGCACGCAACGGAACCCGCCGGCACAGCCATGACCCTCATCACCGGCCGCCTCCTGGAGCACTACCAATCCGGGGCCCAGACCCGCCGGGTCCCCGAGCTGGCCGCCGCGCAGCCCGAGGCTAGGATGCAGCTCCACCCCGGGGCGGCCGACGCCATGGGCATCGGCGCCGGAACGCTGGTGTCGGTGTCCAACGGGCGCGGAGAGGTGGTGTGCCGGGCGGAGCTCAGCACCGCCATCCGCCCCGAGACGGTCTTCCTGCCCTTCCACTTTCCCGGGGCCGAAAGCGCCAACCGGCTGACGGAAGCCGCGACAGATCCGGTCTCCGGGATGCCCGAGTTCAAGTTCAACACCGTATGGGTCCGGCCCGTGGCCGCACCCGAATCCGCCCGCATGCTGCAAACGACGGAGGCCTCATGAGCGAGCAGATTGTCATTGTGGGATTCGGCCCCGTGGCCGCCCGGCTGGTGGACGAGCTCCTGCCCGCCGTGCGCAGCGGACACGCCAGGCTCACGGTGGTTGGCCAGGAAGCGGAGGCCGCCTACAACCGCGTCCTGGTGGCCGACCTGGGCGTGGGCCGGACCACCGCTGACGCCCTCGCCCTCGCCGACAGCGCAGAGCTGGTTGCGGAGGGCGTGGACGTCCGGCTGGGCGTCCGGGTTAAGCGCGTGGACCGGGCACGGCAGCAGGTGGCTCTGTCCGACGGCGCGTCCGTGCACTACGACCGGCTGGTGTTTGCCACCGGATCCCGGCCCGTGATCCCCAACCTCACCGGCATCAATCCGGACCCCTCCTCCCCCGTGCTGCCTGCCGGCGTCACGGCCTTGCGCGACCTGCGCGACGCGGAAGTGCTGCGGCAGGCCGTGGCGGGCGGCAAGCGCGTGGTGGTCCTGGGCGGCGGCGTCCTCGGCTTGGAAACGGCGCTGGCGGCCGCGGAGGAAGGCGCCACGGTCACCGTGGTCCACAACGGCCCGCACCCGCTGGGCCGCAGCATCGACCGCGGCGGCGGGGCCGTCCTGGCTGCGGGGCTGCGGCGCTGCGGCGTCCGCGTGGCCGGCAACGCCCGGTCCACCGGCGTTGAGCACAACGCGCCCGACGGCGGGTTCTCGGCTTTGCTGCTCGACGACGGCTCAGCGATCGACGGCGACCTCCTGGTCATCTCCTGCGGCGTCCGTCCGCGGACGGAGCTGGCCGAGGGGTGTGGGCTGTCCACCGGCACCGGGATCCTGGTGGACCACCGGCTGCGGGCCCATCACGAGCCGCATATCTTCGCCATTGGCGACTGCGCAGAGGTGCGCTGCCCGGATCCCCGCTGCGCAGCCTGCCGCAACGCCAAGGGTCCCTCCGGCCTGGTGGGTCCTGGATGGCGGCAGGCCGAATGGCTGGCAGGTTACCTCACCCTGTTGGCCGAAGGGGCGGAAGCGGAAGCCGACGTGCTCCCCGCGCTGGCTCCCGAACAGCCCGGCGTCGTGGTCCTGAAAGCCCGGGGCATGAACCTGGCCGTGGCCGGGGACAACGCCGCCGAACCGTGGGACGAGGAAGCCCTCACGGCCGGAGCGGTCAACGGCAGGCCGCGCCTGCAGATCGCCCAGTGGGCGGATCCGGAGCACGGCCGGTACGTCAAGATGACCACCCGCGGCGGCGTGCTGGAAGGCTTGGTGGCGGTGGGCATGCCCCGGACCGCCGCCGAACTCGTGGGGCTTTTTGAGCGGGGTGCCGAGCTTCCCGCCGACCGGTCACTGCTCCTGCGCCTGGATGGACCGGACCAGCTGCCCGGGGGCGGGGCTGCCGATCCCGCGGGCACCGTCTGCCGGTGCGCGGGGGTCAGCGGGGCGGCCATCGCTGCCGCCGCAACCGGCGGCTGCTCCACCGTGGCGGACGTTTCCAAGGCCACCCGCGCGGGCACCGGCTGCGGCGGCTGCCATGAGGACATCAAGGGGCTCATCGAACAGCACTTCTCCCCAGCCTTGCCCTAATCTCGCAAGCTCGGCCAGGGAACCCGACGGCCGCGGCCCCAGGCGGCCGCGGCCTGGCAGCTGCCGGGCTTGTGGTCGCTGATCTCCCCCGGGGCCTTGACGGCGGCGTCCGCACAGCATGTGATGGACGGGACTGGCCCGCGCCCCTCCTCCGGGCCGGGCGCCTGCCGTTCGGAACAACGAAAGGACCCACCCATGTCCCTGCTCGACCCCGCCCTCTGGGAAGGCAAGATCTACCTCAACGGCTGGCGGGCGGGCGGCGGCGGTACCGGCACCAGCATGGAGCCGGCCACCGGTGGGCAGCTGGGCAGTTACGGCATCGCGTCCGTCGCGGACGTCCGCGAAGCCGCATCCGCTGGCGCGAAGGCACAAAAGGAATGGGCCGCCCGCAACCCCGAGGACCGGGCCGCGGTGCTGCGCCGCGCCGGGCAGCTCTGGGAAGAGCACGCAGCCGAGGTCCAGGACTGGATCGTGCGCGAATCCGGCGGCATTCCGCCCAAGGCAGCGCTGGAAACGCATATCGCAGCCAACGAATGCTATGACGCGTCGGCGCTGCCCTCGCTCCCTGCCGGGGACGTCCTCACGTCCAACGAAAACCGATGGTCCTTCGCCCGGCGCCGTCCGGTGGGCGTCGTCTCCGTCATCGTGCCGTTCAACTTCCCCTTGATCCTTTCCATCCGCGCCGTGGCCCCTGCCCTGGCGCTCGGCAACGGCGTGCTGCTCAAGCCTGACCCCCGGACAGCGGTCTGCGGCGGCGTGACCCTGATGCGTATCTTCGAGGAGGCCGGCCTTCCGCAGGGCCTGCTTTCCCTGCTGCCCGGCGGCGCGGACATCGGGGCCGCCGTCGTCGAAGCTCCCGAAGTCCGTGTCATCGCTTTTACAGGCTCGACGGCGGCCGGCCGGAAGATCGGTGAAACGGCCGGGCGGCTGCTGAAGCGCGCCCACCTTGAGCTCGGCGGCAACAACGCGCTCATTGTGCTCCCGGGCGCCGACGTGGCCAAGGCGGCCTCTGCGGCGGCGTTCGGCTCATTCATGCACCAGGGCCAGATCTGCATGGCCGCCGGACGCCACATCGTGCATGAGGACATCTACGACGACTACGTCGCCGCGCTGTCGGAGAAGGCCGCCCACCTGCCTGTGGGCGATCCGAAGAGCGGCACCGTGGCCTTGGGGCCGGTGATTGACGAACGGCAACTGCAGCGGGTGGACGGAATCGTCCAGGATGCGGTGCGGGCCGGCGCCCGGCTGGCCGCCGGCGGCACCCACGATGGCCGGTTCTACCAGCCGGCAGTGCTGGTTGACCTGGACACCGGCAGCCCCGCCTGGAAGGACGAAATCTTCGGCCCGGTAGCCCCGGTGATGAAGTTCTCCACCGTGGATGAGGCTGTGGCGCTGGCCAACGACAATGAGTACGGCCTGTCCATCGGGATCCTGGGCGACGTCGGACTGGCCATGACCATCGCCGACCGGCTCGACTCCGGGAAGGTCCACATCAACGAACAGACCGTTTCGGACGAGGCGAACTCCCCCTTCGGCGGAACGAAGAACTCCGGCAACGGCTCGCGGATCGGCGGCCACCACGCCAACATGGAGTCTTTCACCGAGATCCAGTGGCTCACCATGCGGCCGGACATTGCCCCCTACCCATTCTAGGCCCGTTGTCGCAACCTGGCCAGGTCCACGAACTGGCCCTCCACTTGCTGTACTGCAGTTCCATAAGCTTCTCCCTGCGTCGACGCAGGTACAGGAACGGCCGGGAACTTCAAGGAAATTCCCGGCCGCGCCTGGTTCGAGTCTAAGCAAAGCCCGGAGGGGTCCAGCCCCGCGCTTGCCGGAGAAAGCCTTACATGTGGACGTGCAGGCGGCGGGCTGCCTCGGAGATGGATCCGGTGAGCGACGGGTACACCGTGAACGTGCTTGCGACGTCGTCCACGTGCAGCTTCTGCTTGACGGCAATGGAGATGGGGAAGATCAGCTCCGAGGCGTTGGGGCCCACCACCACGCCGCCAATGACAGTGCCCGAACCCTTCCGCGCGAAGATCTTCACGAACCCGTCCTTGGCGTTGCGCATCTTGGCGCGGGCGTTGCTGCGCAGGGAGAGCTTGATGACGTCGGCCTGGTACTTACCGGACTCGATCTCGGCCTCGGAGACGCCCACGTTCGCGATTTCCGGTGACGTGAAGATATTGGAGGCCACCTGGTGGAGCTTGAGCGGGGTGACGCCGTCGCCCATGAAGTGTGCCACCGCGATGCGGCCCTGCATGGCAGCAACCGAGGCGAGCGGCAGGACGCCGGTGCAGTCACCGGCGGCGTAGACGTTCGGGGCCGTGGTGCGGGAGACGCCGTCGACCTTAATGTGGCCGCTTTCGCTGACGGCCACGCCCGCCTCCTCCAGGCCGATCCCCGCGGTGTTGGGGATGGAGCCAAGGCACAGGAGGCAGTGGCTGCCCGTCACCTTGGTGCCGTCGGAGAGGGTGACCACCACGCCGTCGTCCGTGCGTTCCACGGTTTGGGCACGGGAGCGGGACAGGACCCGCACACCGCGGCGTTCGAAGACTTCCTCCAGGACGACGGCGGCGTCGACGTCCGAGCCAGGCAGCACGCGGTCGCGGCTGGAAACCAGCGTGACCTTGGAGCCCAGGCCGTTGTAAGCGGATGCGAATTCGGCGCCGGTGACGCCGGACCCCACCACGATGAGCTCCTCGGGCAGCTCGTCAAGGTTGTAGATCTGGGTCCAGTTCAGGATCCGTTCACCGTCCGGACGTGCCGTTTCCAGCTCGCGGGGGTGCGCACCGACGGCCAGCAGGATGGTGTCGGCCTCGACGGTCTCGGAACCGTCAGCGGTCAGGACCTCGATCCGGTGGCTGTCAAGGAGCCGTCCGGAGCCTTCGATGATCCGCACGCCCTGCTTCTCCAGGCCGTCGCGGATATCCCGGGACTGGTTGCGGGCGAGGTTCAGGAGGCGGTGGTTGATGTGCTTGAGGTCGGCGTGCATCACCGGGACGAAGTCGCCGCCGTCGACGTCGAACTTCACTCCCAGCTCGCCGGCCTCTGCAACCCGGGTCATCAGGTCAGCCGTGGCAATGAGGGTCTTGGAGGGGACTACGTCGGTCAGCACCGCGGATCCGCCGAGCCCGGCACGCTCGATCACGGTGACCGTTGCCCCCAGCGAGGCGGCCACCATGGCAGCTTCGTATCCGCCGGGACCACCTCCCAGGATTGCGATCCGGGGGGAACTGAAATCTGGATGCGTAGTCACAGTCATCCATTCTCTCCCATTGACGGCCCGACCACCAAGAAATCAGGGTGCTTTCCGGGCCTGCCGTGACCGGGGCAACAGGGGCGGCAGGATAACTTGTACTGGTGAGTACAACAGACTTCCTGAACACCGACCCGTTCGCCGCCGCCCGCGCCGCCGCGGACTACATCGCGGAAGAAACGGGCGTGGACCGCCACGACACCGCCCTGGTCCTTGGCTCCGGGTGGGGCGAAGCCGCCGACCTGATCGGCGAGACCACCGCCACCCTGTCAGCAGAGGAAGTCCCCGGCTTCCACGCCCCGGCCGTGGAGGGCCATGTGGGCACCATCCGTTCCATCCTGACGAAGGAAGGAAAACGGGCACTGGTCCTGGGCGCCCGCACGCACTACTACGAGGGCAAGGGCGTCCGCGCCGTGGTGCACGGTATCCGCACCGCAGCCGCCGCCGGGTGCAGCACCCTGGTCCTGACCAACGGCTGCGGCGGCCTCAACGAGGACTGGACGCCCGGCACGCCGGTCCTGATCCGGGACCACATCAACCTCACCGCCGCCTCACCGCTGGAAGGCGCCACCTTCGTGGACCTGACGGACCTCTATTCGCCCAGGATCCGCGGGCTGGCCCGGGAAGTGGACACCACCCTGGACGAGGGCGTCTACGCACAGTTCCCCGGCCCCCACTACGAAACCCCTGCCGAGGTGCAGTACGCCAAGCGGATCGGCGCGGACCTGATCGGGATGTCGACGGCGCTGGAGGCCATCGCGGGGCGTCATGCCGGCATGGAAGTGTTCGGCATTTCGCTGGTCACCAACCTTGCGGCAGGCATCAGCCCCCAGCCGCTCAGCCACCAGGAAGTCATCGAGTCCGGCCAGGCGGCGGGCCCGCGCATTTCCAGGCTGCTGGCCGGCATCATCGCCCGGCTCTAGCGGGCCAGCCGCCCGGGGTGCGCCACGTGGGCGGGCAATGACGATAGCGTTATGCCCATGACGTCTTCCGATGCCGAACTTCGCCTGCTCGCCGAAGCCCGCGATTGGGCTGCCCAGGACCCGGACCCCGCAACGAAGGCATCGCTCCTCGAGCTGGTCCGCCTTGCGGAGGACGGCGATCCGGCGGCCCGGCAGGAACTGGAAGACAGCTTCCGCGGCATACTGCAGTTCGGCACCGCGGGACTGCGGGCCGCGCTGGGCCCAGGGCCGAACCGGATGAACCGGGTGGTGGTCCGCCGCGCAGCTGCCGGACTCGCGGCGTTCCTGGTGGACGCCGTATCCAAGGCTGCCGCGGGCACCCGGCCGCGCGCCGTCGTCGGCTATGACGCCCGCCACAACTCGGACATCTTTGCGGCCGAAACCGCCGCGATCTTCACCGCTGCCGGCATCGAGACGTTCATGCTGCCGGCAGCCCTCCCCACTCCCCTGCTGGCCTTTGCCGTCCGCGCCCTGGACTGCGACGGCGGCGTCATGGTCACCGCCAGCCACAATCCGCCGCAGGACAACGGGTACAAGGTGTACTTGGGGCGGCACGCCGTGCCGGCAGATGGCGACGGCGCCCAGATCGTGGCACCGTACGACGCCGAAATCGCCGCGCGCATCAACGCCGTGGGGACCCTGGACTCCATCGCGCTGGCAGCAGATGGCTGGACTGTCCTGGACAGTTCGCTCGCCGCCAACTACCAGCGGTCGACGGCGGCACTCGCCATGCCCGGCCGCTTTCCGGCACGGGACCTCCGGATTGTCCTGACACCGCTTCACGGCGTGGGCGGCGGAACAGCGCAGGAAGTGCTGAAGGCGGCAGGTTTCACGGACGTCACCGTGGTGGCCGAACAGGCCGACCCGGACCCCGATTTCCCCACGGTCAGCTTCCCCAACCCGGAGGAACCCGGAGCACTGGACCTTGCCCTGGAAGCAGCGGAACGGCTGGACGCCGACCTCGTCATCGCCAACGACCCCGACGCGGACCGGGCTGCCGTGGCGGCAAAGGACCCCGATACCGGGGCGTGGCGCATGCTCCGGGGCGACGAAGTGGGCTCCCTGCTGGGCGCCCACATGGTGGCCCGGCTCGCCGACGGTGACACCGCAGTGGAGACGGACGGCCGCGGCGTGTTCGCCAATTCGATTGTTTCCTCGCGCCTGCTGGCACGGATCGCCGCGGCGGCCGGGCTGGCCCACGAGGAGACTTTGACCGGATTCAAGTGGATTTCCCGGGTCCCCGGGCTGGTCTACGGCTATGAGGAGGCGCTGGGCTACTGTGTGGCGCCGGAGCAGGTCAAGGACAAGGACGGCATTTCCGCCGCAGTCCTGATTGCCGAACTCGCAGCCACCGCCAAAGCCGCGGGCAAGACGGTCTTCGACACCCTGGACGAGCTGTACCTCCAGCACGGCCTGCATGCCAGCGACCAGCTCAGCATCAGGGTCGCCGACCTGGGACTGCTGGACGCCATGATGAACCGCCTGCGGGTTTCCCCGCCGGAGTCGTTCGGGCAGTCGGCCGTGGAGGTCTTCACGGACCTGGCTGAAGGCAGCGCGCAGCTGCCGCCCACGGAGGGCCTGCTCTACATCACCCGGAACCTGACCCGCGTGATCATCCGGCCCAGCGGCACCGAACCGAAGCTCAAGTGCTACCTGGAGGTCATCCACCAGGTGGGTTCCGCGGCGGAGCTGCCGGCGGCACGCCAGGCGGCACGCGCGTCGCTGGATGAGGTCCGCCACGACGTCAGCGAGGCACTGGGCCTGTAGCCGGCCCCAGCTACCAAAAGGTGCCGGGCTTCCTGCACGCCCGGCACCTGCTCCTTTGTTTTTATGGGTTCCCCTGCGTCAGAGCTGCACCTCGACGACGCCGTCCCTGACCCGGGTGCCGAAGGCTGCCAGCCGCAGGCCCGGGGCCGTGAAGCATTCACCGGTTTCGAGGTCGTAGACCTCCTTGTGCAACGGTGAGGAGATGGTGGGGCGGGTCCCCTTGGAACCGAGGATGCCGCGGGCCATGACGTGGGCTCCCGTGGCCGGGTCCTGGTGCGCCACGGCGAAGACTTCGCTGGGGCCGGTGCGGAAGAGCGCCACCTGGCGGCCTGCCACCAGTGCTGCCTCACCCCATGCCGGTTCGAGGTCATCCACCATGCAGACACGGTGCCAGCCGGTCCCGAACCCGGCGGTGTCTGATTCGGCGGCGAGCGCCCCAAGTTCAAGTGTTGCCGTCATGTCCGGCTCCTTTCCCTGTGCCTGTTGTCCCTTGCATTGGCAGCTTTTGCGGCCGTGTCCCACGCTATGGTCCGGGTGTTTCAAAGGGGTGCGGTGAATGTGTCCGGCGCGTAAAAGAGACCTAACGCGGGCGGAAATGCGTTCGTGATGCAGAAGTTAAGTTGACGAAACAAATGGGAAACTGAGGCGAAACTGCCCCTTCCTAGGCTGGAGGCACAAGCTGCAGAGCACCGTCTGCGGCCCATGCGAAAGGCCCACAGTGACCGAACAGACTTCAAGCACAGAGACACCGCGCCGCATCGTCGTCGCCGGCGGCGGCCCCGCGGCCCACCGTTTTGCGGACGCCATGCATGCCCGCGGCCTCGACGGCTGGCATGTCACGGTCCTCACCGAGGAAGCGCACCTCCCCTACGACCGGGTGGCACTTTCCAAGGCCCTCACCGATGCCGGCGTGGACCTGACCCTGGGTACCGCTTCCATGTGGGACCACGGGTCATTGGCCCTGAAGACCGGCGAGCGCGTCGTGAAGGTCAACGCCGACGCCAGGACCGTGGAGACGGCCGCCGGCAACACGTACGAATATGACGAACTGGTGGTGGCCACGGGCTCGGACGCTGTGCGCCTGCCCATCCCCGGCGGTGAGCACGCCCACGTGTACCGGACGCTCGAGGACGTGTGGGCCATCAACAAAGCCATTGCCGAACTGACGGCAAAGCTTGGCCGCAAGATCAACGCGGTGACCATCGGCGGCGGGCTCCTGGGCCTCGAGTCGGCCGCCGGCACCGAGCAGCTCGGCGCCACCCCCGTGGTCATCAACGGTGCGCCCTGGCTCATGAACACGCAGCTGGACGAGGGCGCCGGCCAGGCCCTGGGCCGGCTCATCGCGGCCAAGGGCTTCGAAGTCCACGGCGGCGTGTTCCCGTCCGAAATTCTGACGGATGACGACGGCCAGGTCACCGGAGTCCTGATGGCTGACGAGCGCGTCATCCCGGCAGACCTGGTGATTGTCGCCGTCGGCGTCAAACCCCGCGACGAACTCTTCCGCGCCGCTGAGGGCGAAGACCAGCTCTTCAGCCTGGGCCCCCGCGGCGGGGTGGTCATCAACGATTTCTGCGCCACCGAAGTACCGGGCATCTGGGCCATCGGCGAGGTGGCCAACTTCGGCGGCATGTGCCTTGGCCTGGTGGCCCCCGCGAACACCATGGCCGAGATCGTGGCCGACCGGCTCCACGGCGGCGACGCCACGTTCCCCGGCTTCGACACCGCCACCAAACTCAAGCTCTCCGGCGTGGACGTTGCGAGCTTCGGCGACGCCTTCGCCCGGACCGAACGCGCCCTGGAAATCGTCTACGCCGACCCCGCCCGCGGGGTCTACCAGAAGATCGTCACCACCGATGACGCCAAAACCCTCCTGGGGGGCATCTTCGTCGGCGACGCCTCGCCGTACATGAGCCTGCGCCCGCTCCTGGGCCGCGAACTTCCGGCCGAGCCCGGCGCCTTCCTCTCCGCGGCGGGCGGCGGCGAGGCTCCCGAAACCGAGCTTCCCGACGACGCCACCCTGTGCTCCTGCAACAACGTCACCGCGGGGACCATCCGCGACGCCATCAACGGCTGCGGCGCCTGCGAGGGCAATGCCCCCGTCCAGGAACTCGGTGAGCTGAAGGGCTGCACCCGCGCCGGCACCCAGTGCGGCTCCTGTGTGCCGATGCTGAAGAAGCTGCTGGAAACCGAGCTGACCAAGTCCGGCGTCGAGGTCTCCAAGGCCCTGTGCGAGCACATTGAACTGTCCCGGCAGGAGCTGTTCGATGCCATCCGCGTCCTGGAGCTGACCTCCTTCGAGGAGATCATGGCCAAGTACGGCACCGGCGCGGGCTGCGACATCTGCAAGCCCACCATCGCCAACATCCTGGCCAGCCAGAACAGCGCCTACGTCCTGGACGCCGGCCGCGGCACGCTGCAGGACACCAACGACCGCGCCCTGGCCAACATGCAGAAGGACGGCACCTACTCGGTGGTCCCCCGCATCGCCGGCGGCGAGATCACTCCGAAGAAGCTCGGCGTCATCGCCGCCGTCGCCGAAAAATACAACCTGTACACCAAGATCACCGGCGGCCAGCGGATCGACATGTTCGGCGCCCGGCTGGAACAGCTCCCGGAGATCTGGAAGGAACTGGTGGACGCCGGTTTTGAATCCGGCCAGGCCTACGGCAAGAGCCTGCGCACCGTGAAGTCCTGCGTCGGGTCCACCTGGTGCCGGTTCGGTGTCCAGGACTCGGTGGCCATGGCCATCCAGCTGGAGCTGCGCTACCGCGGCCTGCGGAGCCCGCACAAGCTCAAGATGGGCGTCTCCGGCTGCGCCCGCGAATGCGCCGAGGCCCGCGGCAAGGACGTGGGCGTCATCGCCACCGCCGACGGCTGGAACCTCTACGTCGGCGGCAACGGCGGGGCCACCCCCGCCCACGCCCAGCTGCTGGCCAAGGACCTGGACGACGAAACCCTGATCAAGTACATCGACCGCTACTTCATGTACTACATCCGCACGGCCGACCGCCTGCAGCGCACGGCCCGCTGGCAGGAAGAGCTCGACGGCGGCATCAAGCACGTCGAGGACGTGGTGGTGAAGGACACCCTGGGAATCGCCGAGGACCTGGAAGCCGCGATGGCCAAGCACGTGGACACGTACGTGGATGAATGGGCCGACACCCTCAAGGACCCCGAACGCCTGCGCCGGTTCCGTTCCTTCGTCAATGCACCCGACCAGAAGGACGACTCCATCACCTTCGTCCCGGATGAGCGCGGCCAGATGCGCCCCGCCACCCCGGAGGAAAGAGGCAAGGTCCTGATCGGTGCTTCCATCCCGGTCCGCTCCGCCACCACGGAAACCCCTGGAAACGAGGCATAACCATGCAGCTCAGTATCGACCTCACCGGCCGGAACGTCCTGGTGGCCGGCGCCCCTGATGCCGCGCGGCAGGCGGTACGCCGGTACGAAGCCGCGGGCGCCGTCGTCCACCGCCTTGGAAGCCCCGCCGAGGCGCGGCTCGTCCACGTGCCGGAGCGGCTGTTCCTGGTCGCCGCCGTCGAGGACGGACAGCACGGCTGGGACGCCTTCCTGGACCGCTGCCGGCACGCCGGCATCCCTGTCGCTGCCGAGCCCGCCGCCGGCCCGGCCGGCCACGTCACCCTGGTGGGCGGCGGCCCCGGCACCGGTGACCTGCTCACCGTGGCTGCGGTCAAGGCACTCCGCGATGCCGACGTCGTCTTCTACGACCGGCTGGCCCCGTACCAGGAACTGCCGCTGCTGACCTCCGGCGAACTCGTGGACGTCGGAAAGAAGCCCGGGCACCACAAAGTCAGCCAGTCGGACATCGAAAAACTGATGGTCGAAAGCGCCCTGGCCGGCAACAACGTGGTGCGCCTCAAGGGCGGGGACCCGTACGTCTTCGGCCGGGGCGGAGAGGAAGTTGCCGCGTGCGTGGCCGCCGGCGTCAAAGTGCACGTGGTGTCCGGCGTTACCAGCGCCATCTCCGTCCCGGCCGCGGCCGGCATCCCGGTCACCCACCGGGAAGTCAGCCACATTTTCACTGTGGTTTCCGGGCATGCACCGCTTACCGAAGAGGAGCACCACCACCTTGCCGGGCTGGGCGGCACCATCGTGGTGCTGATGGGCATTGGCACCCTCCACCAGCTTGCGGCAGGGCTGCGCCGCGCCGGCATGCGCCCGGACATGCCCATGGCCGTGGTGGAACGCGGGTACCGGCCGGGCCAGCGCACCACCATCGCAGACCTCGGCACCATCACCTCGGCCGCGGCCGGCTGCAGCAACCCGGCCGTACTGGTCATCGGTGAAGTGGTGCGGGTGGCGGAAGCCAACCGGCAGCACGCCGGCGCGGCAGCCGACCTGGACAGGCTGGCAGCCTCGCTGCTGGGATCATGAAAGGATTGACCCCCATGACTGCACTTGCACCGGCCGAACCCACGCAGGCTGAAGAAGCCACTGACGCCGCGGAGTCGCCGCTGGAGGGATTCCGCATCGGCGTCACCTCGGACCGGCGCTCCCGCGACCTCATCGAAGCCCTGGAACGGCGCGGCGCCGAAGTGCTGCACGCCCCTGCGCTGAAGATCGCCCCGGTCCAGGAGGACATGCGCCTCATCGAGGACACGCGGGCCATCATCGCCGCCAAGCCCGATCTCTGCATCGCGACCACGGCGTATGGCATGCGCCGCTGGTGCGAGGCCGCGGATTCCTTCGGAATTGGTGACGAACTGCTGGAAACGCTGGGCAGCTGCCGCATGTTCGTCCGTGGACCAAAGGCCCGCGGTGCGGTGCGCGCTGCCGGCCTTGCCGACGTCGGGATCAGCAGCGACGAAACCACCTCCACCCTGGTGGACATGCTCCTGGCTGAAGGCGTCCGGGGCAAGACTGTGGCCATGCAGCTGCATGGCTACACCGACGTCCGCCAGATCGAACGGCTGCGGATGTCCGGCGCCACCGTCCTGACCGTCACGCCCTACCGCTGGGTCAAGCCCGACGGCGAGGACCGGCTTCCGCGGCTCATCGACGCCGCCTGCACCGGGAACCTGGACGTCCTGACCTTCACCAGCGCCCCCGCCGTGGACGCCATGTGGAGCACGGCCCATGAGATGGGGCTCTACAAGCAGCTGGTGGAGAGCCTGAAACTGAATGTCACCACGGCCGTGGTGGGTCCCGTCACGGCCCAGCCCCTGCTGGACGCGGGCATAACGCCGCTGATCCCGGAGCGCTTCCGGATGGGTGCGCTGATCCGGCTGGTGTGCGAGCACCTGGCGCTGAACCACGTCCGGCGGCTGGATACCCGCTCCGGAAGCATCGAACTGCGGGGACGCAGCCTGCGCATCGACGGCCAGCAGGTGGAACTGGCGCCCGCTCCCCTGCTGCTCCTGCGTGCACTGCTGGGCGCCGGCGGCGCGGTCCTGTCCCGCGAATCGCTGTCCGACCTGCTGGAGCTGCGCGGCTCGGTGCACGCCCTGGACATGACCGTGAGCCGCCTGCGGTCCTCGCTGCCGGACGGCAAGCTGATTGAAACCGTGGTGAAGCGCGGGTACCGGATCCGGGTCTAGGTGTACTGAGTCAGGACGTTGGTTACGTCGTGAATAGGTGAAGACCTCTTAGGTTGGTGGTTACCACACACAG